>JBKJZO010000202.1:0-19046 GCA_046715235.1 Mycobacteriales bacterium | reverse complement strand
CCGGTGAGCTCGACGCGATCGCGGAGAAGTACATCAGGGCGGCGGGCGCGATCCCGTCGTTCAAGGGCTACCGGGGCTTCCCCGCCACGCTGTGTACGTCGATCAACAACGAGATCGTCCACGGCATCCCGAGCCGGCAGCGCCCGCTTCGCGAGGGCGACATCGTCTCGATCGACTGCGGCGCGATCGTGCGCGGCTACCACGGCGACTCGGCCGTCACGGTCGGGGTCGGCGACATTGCGCCGGAGCTGCGCAAGCTCCTGGGCGTGTGCGAGGAGTCCCTGTGGCGTGGGCTCGCCGCCGCGCGTCTGGGGGGTCGCGTCAGCGACATCGGCGCGGCCATCGAGGGCTACGTGCGCCCGCACGGCTACGGGATCGTCGAGGAGTACGTCGGGCACGGCATCGGCACCGCGCTCCACCAGGAGCCGCACGTGCCCAACTTCGGCAAGGCCGGCCGCGGGCCCAAGCTCGAGCGGGGGCTCGTGCTCGCCGTGGAGCCGATGGTCAACCTCGGCACCCGGATGACCCGGCTGCTCGAAGACGACTGGACGGTCGTCACCCAGGACGGGCTGCCGTCGGCCCACTTCGAGCACACGTTCACACTGACGGCCGAGGGCCCGTGGGTTCTGACCGCTCAGGACGGCGGCGAGGCGCGCCTTGCCGCGCTGGTCGACACTGCCGCCCGCTGAGCGAGCAGCGACAGCAGGTAGCTGCCTGGTAACAGTTTGCGAACCCAGTTCGCGTACGCCGCGGGGTCGCCAATACTCGACGTCGATGGCACGTCGCCGGCGGGGGCACCCCCGCCCACACGGTCTGCGTACCGCTAGCGCCCTCGTGGCGCTGGCGGCGCTGGTGCTACTGACCGGTCAGGCGTCGTACGCCGCCGGCCCGCCGCGCATCGGCGCACCCAGCACGCCCCTGGTGAGCGCCGGGCTCGACTTCGCCACCAGCGCGTACGCCGACCCGTGGGACTTCTCCAACAGCTCCGACGTGCCCGCCTACAACGGCGCGACGATGCGCGGCGGGGTGCTGCGGTGGACGGCGACGCCGGCGTACCGGGCCGAGCTTCTCTATTACATGCCGGGATCGCAGGCGTACGGACGGCAGGGTCAGGTGAACCCGATCGACGCGGCTGTCTTCAACCGGATCTCGGTGCGGCTGTACTCGTCGGTCGCTGGTCATGTGGGAGTCGTCTGGGCGAAATGCCACTGGTCCCAGGCCGGGTGCGTCGGCGCCCGCGCGTTCAAGGTCACGCCCGGCTGGCACACCTACAACCTGCCGCTGCTCGCCAACGGGTCGGCGGCGGCGCCGTGGAGCGGCAAGATCATCGGGCTGCGCTTTAACAACCACAACGTCGCCGGCGCGCGGATGGCGCTGGACTGGGTGCGGGTGCACCGGGCCGGGCCGGCTGTCACCGTGCCATGGACCGATCCGGCGCCCGGCGGCCGGGCGACGCTCTACTGGGACGGCGACGCCGACCCCGGCAACAACACGGCAGGCAACCTCAACTGGGGCGAGCTGTCCACCGTCGCGAAGACGGGCGCGAACAACAGCCTGACCTTCCACTCCGGGGCGTGGCCACCGGGCACCTACCGCTTCTATGTGAGTACGGCGGCGGGCCGGTCGGCGTACTCGACGCCGGTAGTGGTGACACCCCGGCCGCAGCCTCGGGTCGACTCACCCGCACCAGGCGCCGGCGCCGACTACGCGTCGACCGTCGTACGCAACCCCTGGGATTTCAGCCAGCAGACGGACGGTCGCGTGGCGAATGCTCGGGTCGTCGGCTGGAGGGCCGGCACGCTGACAGCGACGAACACCGGGGCCAACCGAGATCCCTACGTCGCGCTGCCGGTGCCCGCGCCGATCGACGGCAACCGCTACCACTGGTTGCGGTTCCGGCTCTGGTACGACGGACCGTTCAGCCTGGGCAGCGGGCGTGGCGGCGGCGCGGTGGCCCGGCTCATCTGGCAGGTCCAGGGCTCCACGGCATGGCAGGCCACCAACGACCTCGTCGTGTTCCCGGGCTGGAACGACGTCGCCCTCGATCTGCGCACGTCGCCTTCGTCCGCGATCGTCGAGCCGAGCCAGGCCGAGCGCAGGATCGGCTGGTCGGGCCACCGGATCGTCACCGTGCAGCTGCACCCGAACGAGGACATCGGCGCCCGCCGGTGGCGCGTCGACGACGTCCGCCTGACTGACGACCAGGTGAGCCGTGGGGCCTTTCCGATCAGATATACGGACACCTCGGGCCAGAGCGGGACGGTCGCTGACATCTACGCCGACACGAACGCATCGGGCCGGGGCGGCCGGCTGATCGCCAGCGGCCTGCCGGTTCGCAGCGGGACCAACACCTTCACCTGGCGCCCATCGGCGTTGGTGCCGGCCGGCCGGTGGTGGGTCTACGTCGTGATGCGCCGCGGCAGCGAGTCTTCCGTCGCGTACTCGAAGGCACCGGTGCGGCTCACTCGCTAGAAGCCGCAGCGTGTGATTTCGCCCTATCGGCGTAGTGGCAGTCCCCCAATGGGCGCTCACGGGTTCCTGCGCCACTGCCGATACGTACTGCATGACCCGGACCTCCGCCCTGTCCCGCCGCGCCCGCCGTACCACGGCCGCCCTGGCATCCATCGCTCTCACGGTCGGCGTCGCGATCAGCGCGAGCCCGTCGTACGCCGCAGCTGGCGTAACGATGGATCCGCTGACGGTCAGCACGATCTCGGAGGCGCCGGACTACTCGACGACCGTATTCTCGGATGCCTGGGACTACTCGAACGTCGAGGACATGCGCCTGTACGGCGCCGGTCAGATCACCGGCGGACGGCTGATGTTCCAGGCCGGGGATGGGTTCCCGGCGAACCTGGTGCCCTACGTGCCCGGCGCACACCCGATCGGGCGCGACGGACCCGCCAATCCGATCGACGGCCGCAAGTACACGCACATGGCGATGCGGCTCTACAGCTCGAACAAGGGCTCGGCGGCCGTGCTGTGGTCGACCTGCGACTGGAAGAACACGTCCTGCCGCGGCTCCAAGAACTTCCCGGTTCAGCAGGGCTGGAGCACGATCAAGATCCCGATGCATCTGTCGGCGAACTGGACCCGGGTCATCGCCCTGAAGCTGCTGCCGACCAACGTCGCAAAGACCCGCATCCAGCTCGACTGGGCGCGGCTCTACGAGCCGGCCGCCGGCGTAGACATCACCTGGAGCGATGACAGCCCGGGCCGCGCTGCCACGGTCTTCTGGGACAGCGACGACGACCTGTCGAACAACACCGCCGACAACCCCGGCTGGGGTGAGGTCGAGAAGCTGCGCGCTTCCCAGGCTGCCAACACGACGACGTTCGATGCCGCCGCTTTCCCACCCGGCGACTACCGGTTCTATGTCAGTACGGCGGACGGCGAGTCGGCGTACACCACGCCGCTGACCGTCGTCGCCCGGCCGCGGCCGGTCATCCTCGCGCCGAGCTCGACGAGCGGTGCCGAGTACGCCGCGACCGTGCGTCGCGACGCGTGGGACATGTCGCAGCCCAGCGACGGCACGCCGCAGTTCGCGACCACAAGCTTCCGCGGTGGCGTGCTCAACGGGCGAAACCTGGGCGGCAACCGCGACCCAGCCGTGACGCTGACGGTGCCCAAGCCGATCAACGGCTCGCAGTTCCATTACGCGCACTTCCGGATGTGGGTCGAGGGGCCGTTCAGTCTCGGCTTCGAGCCCGGTGGCGGTTCGATGGCTCGCATCACGTGGAAGGTCGCCGGCTCGGAGGTCTGGCAGAACACCAACGACATGGTGGTCTTCCCCGGCTGGAACGAGATCGTGATCGACCTGGCCACCAGCCCGGCAACGAAGATCGTCGAGCCCGAGCAGGGCGGGAAGATCGGCTGGGCCGGGAAGCAGATCGTGACGCTGCGCTTCGACCCGAACGAAGACATCGGACGTAAGAACTGGCGGATCGACTTCGTCCGGCTGACCGAGACCCCGACCGCCCGAGGTGCCTACGACATCGTGCTGCAGGACGAGGCGGCGCAGGTTGACTCGGTCGTCGAGATCTACGCCGACACCAAGTTCGGCACGTACGCCGGGACGCAGATCGCGACGGCGACTCCGGTCGCCTCCGGCGGTGGCACGACGACGTACCACTGGGACCCGCCGACCTCGCTGCGGCCCGGGACCTACTGGATCTGGGTCAAGGTGAGCAACGCGGTCGGCTCGACCAGGCGCTACTCGTCGGCCCCGGTCAAGATCACTCCGCTCGACGGCGTCCAGTAAGCCGCCGGATCGCGATGATCGGTTGCGCTCCTTCGGGGCTCTAGCCGCGACTGGCCAGCGTTAGCCCCGGGTTGGCTAGTTGTCCCGCCGCGCGTTCAGCACGTAGACTTCCTTTTCGGCTCGCGGGCTGGCTGCTCTCGCGTGTCCACCTCACTTGCATGCAACGACCGATTGCGGAGGCACATGCCCAAGAAAGACGGGGCTATTGAGATCGAGGGCACTGTAGTCGAGCCATTGCCGAACGCGATGTTCCGGGTGGAGTTGGAGAACGGCCACAAGGTACTCGCGCACATCAGCGGCAAGATGCGGATGCACTACATCCGGATCCTCCCGGGCGACCGGGTAGTGGTGGAGCTCAGCCCCTACGACCTCACCCGTGGGCGCATCGTCTACCGCTACAAGTGACAGGGCTGGTCCGACCGGACCGCCGCAGGACCGCAACCAGCGCCCGACACCGAGGAATTTGAGTCGTGAAGGTCAAGCCGAGCGTCAAGAAGATCTGTGACAAGTGCAAGGTCATCCGTCGGCATGGCCGGGTCATGGTGATCTGCGACAACCTGCGGCACAAGCAACGTCAGGGTTAGCACCACCGCCGTCACCGGCGCAGCATTCGCCTTCCAGGCCCGCGGTCATCGCGGGTCAACCCCCGGCCCGGAGGCCGGGGCCCGGACGTGGGTCGTCCGGGGCGGAGAGGCGGCAGACCTCCGGAGGAAACCAAGGAGTGACCCGTGGCCCGTCTGGCCGGCGTCGATCTTCCCCGCGACAAGCGGATGGAGATCGCGCTCACGTACATCATCGGCATCGGCCGAACCCGCGCGAAGCAGGCCCTCGAGGCGACCGGCGTCAGCCCCGACCTGCGGGCAAAGGACCTCGGCGACGAGGACCTGCTCAAGCTCCGCGAGTTCATCGACGCCAACTTCAAGGTCGAAGGTGACCTGCGCCGTGAAGTAGCGCAGGACATCAGGCGCAAGATCGAGATTGGCTCCTACCAGGGCATCAGGCACCGCCGGGGTCTCCCGGTCCGTGGGCAGCGGACACACACCAACGCCCGCACCCGCAAGGGTCCGAAGAAGACCGTCGCCGGCAAGAAGAAGGCCGGCAAGAAGTAGCGGCCTTTTCGGCCACCCCGACTCCAAGGAGACTTAAGAGCAATGCCCCCAAAGACCCGAGCGGCCGGCGCCAAGAAGGTGCGCCGCAAGGAAAAGAAGAACATCGCCCACGGCCACGCGCACATCAAGAGCACGTTCAACAACACGATCGTGTCGATCACCGACCCGCAGGGGAACGTCATCGCGTGGGCCAGCGCCGGTCACGTCGGCTACAAGGGCTCCCGCAAGTCGACGCCGTTCGCTGCTCAGCTCGCCGCTGAGAGCGCCGCGCGTAAGGCGCAGGAGCACGGCGTACGCAAGGTCGATGTGTTCGTGAAGGGTCCCGGCTCAGGCCGCGAGACCGCGATCCGCTCTCTGCAGGCCACCGGCCTCGAGGTGGGTCAGATCCAGGACGTCACCCCCATCCCGCACAACGGCTGCCGGCCTCCCAAGCGCCGCCGCGTCTGAAAACCCCACGACGGCGCCCGCTTCGCGGCGCCGACGCGGGGGCCCCGGAAAAGAGAGCTGATGAAGGAATCACATGGCTAGGTACACCGGTCCTGACTGCAGACGCTGCCGCCGGGAGAAGATGAAGCTGTTCCTCAAGGGCAGCAAGTGCGAATCGCCGAAGTGCCCGATCGAGATCCGGCCCTACCCGCCGGGCGAGCACGGCCGCGGCCGCACCAAGGACAGCGAGTACCTACTGCAGAAGCGCGAGAAGCAGAAGTGCGCGCGCATCTACGGGATCCTCGAGAAGCAGTTCCGCGGCTACTACGAGGAAGCCAACAAGAAGCAGGGCAAGACCGGCGAGAACCTGCTGCGCATCCTCGAGTCGCGTCTCGACAACGTGGTCTACCGGGCCGGCTTCGCTAAGAGCCGCGACATGGCTCGCCAGGTCGTGCGCCACGGTCACATCACGGTCAACGGCAAGAAGGTCGACATCCCGTCGTACCGGGTAAGCGACAGCGACATCGTCGAGGTGCGGGAGAAGTCGCGCGGCCTGACGCCGTTCATCGTCGCCCAAGCCGAATTCGGCGAGCGCCCCGTGCCGCCGTGGCTCGAGGTCATCTCGTCACAGATGCGCGTCCTCGTGCACACGCTGCCGACGCGGGCCGTCATCGACACCCCGGTCCAGGAACAACTCATCGTCGAGCTTTACAGCAAGTAATCGCTCGCTTCGCTCGCAACTCCTTGCTGATGAAAAGCACAACCGAAAAAGCACAAAGAAAAAAACAAGCAGGGCGCCATATAGCGGCCGCCCGATATAGACGGAGGACTACCCACTGCTGATCGCACAGCGTCCGACCCTGACCGAAGAGCCGGTCAGCGACAACCGCTCGCGGTTCATCATCGAGCCGCTCGAGCCAGGCTTCGGCTACACGCTCGGCAACTCGCTCCGGCGCACGTTGCTGTCGTCGATCCCCGGCGCCGCCGTCACGTCGATCCGCATCGACAGCGTGCTGCACGAGTTTTCGACCGTGCCCGGAGTGAAGGAGGATGTCACCGACGTCATCCTCAACCTCAAGGAACTGGTCGTCTCCAGCGAGTCCGACGAGCCGGTCGTGATGTACCTGCGCAAGCAGGGCCCGGGTGACGTCACCGGCGCCGACATCGCGCCGCCGGCCGGGGTGGAGATCCACAACCCCGACCTGCACATCGCGACGATCAACAAGAAGGGCAAGCTCGAGATCGAGCTGACCGTCGAGCGCGGCCGCGGCTACGTGTCCGCCGTACAGAACAAGCAGGTCGGACAGGAGATCGGCCGCATCCCCGTCGACTCGATCTACTCGCCGGTGCTCAAGGTCAAGTACGACGTCGAGGCCACCCGCGTCGAGCAGATGACCAACTGGGACAAGCTGATCATCGACGTCGAGACCAAGGCGTCCATGACGCCGCGCGACGCGATCGCCTCGGCCGGCAAGACGCTGGTCGGGCTGTTCGGCCTCGCGCAGGAGCTGAACGCCGACGCTGAGGGCATCGACATCGGCCCGTCGCCGGCCGAGGGTGCGCTCGCGGCCGACCTCGCCCTGCCGATCGAGGAGATGGACCTCACCGTCCGCTCGTACAACTGCCTCAAGCGTGAGGGCATCCACAGCGTCGGAGAGCTGATCACGCGCAGCGAGGCCGACCTGCTCGACATCCGCAATTTCGGCGCGAAGTCGATCGACGAGGTCAAGGGCAAGCTGCACTCGATGGGGCTGGCGCTCAAGGACTCGCCTCCCGGCTTCGACCCCGGTACGGCGGCGGCGGCGTACGGCGGCGACGACTTCGACAGTTTCGACACCGACCAGATCTGACGCAACCCGTAGCCCCGCGCGACCGGCGCGGGACCACGGCTTCCAAGGAGAGACGAAATGCCTACCCCCACCAAGGGGCCCCGCCTCGGCGGCAGCCCGCAGCACCAGCGGCTGCTGCTGTCCAACCTGGCGACTGCGCTCTTCGAGCACGGCAAGATCACGACGACGCACGCCAAGGCCAAGGCGCTGCGCCCGCTCGCCGAGAAGCTCATCACCTTCGGCAAGCGCGGCGACATCCACGCCCGGCGGCAGGTGCTGCGCGTCGTCCGCCGCAAGGACGTCGTACATACGCTCTTCGCGGAGATCGGCCCGCGCTTCGCCGAGCGTCCGGGTGGCTACACGCGGATCACCAAGATCGGCCCGCGCAAGGGTGACAACGCGCCGATGGCCGTGATCGAACTGGTCGAGGGGCAGACCGTCAGCCAGCAGGCCGTCGGCGAGGCCGAGCGGGCGCGTGGCACGCGGTTCGCGCCGCGCCGGCGCAAGCCCACCGGGGCGTCGACCGGTGGCGTGTCCGCGGCTGTCGAGGCGCTGGCCGAGCCCGAGTCGGAGGCCGCCGTCGTACCGGAGGCCGCTGCCGACGAGAGCGTTGACAGCGCTGCGCCGGTGGAGACGGTGCTCGAAGACGACGCCACGGACGAGGCGCCTGAGGGCGCCGACGGCGCGGCTCTCGTCGACGACGGGGCCGACGAAGACTCGGGCGCCGGCAACCAGGCCGAGTCGGCGAGCGAGACCTCGCAGGCCGAGGGTGAAGACGAGTCCTGACGAAGACGTCCGGCTCCGGCTGGACGTGGCCTACGACGGCAGCCCGTTCAGCGGCTGGGCGCGCCAACCCGACAGACCGACCGTGCAGGGCGTCCTCGAGGACGCCCTGTCCGTCGTTTTCGGGGTCCCTTTCGCGCTGACGGTTGCCGGCCGCACCGACGCGGGCGTGCACGCGACCGGCCAGGTGTGTCACGCCGACATCACCCAGGACGCTTGGGTCGCGGCGGTTGCCGGGCACATCATCCGGCGGGTCAACGGGATCCTTCCCGCGCAGGTCCGGATCCTCGACATGCGGCAGGTGCCCACGACCTTCGACGCGCGGTTCTCCGCGCTGTGGCGGCGCTACGTCTACCGGGTCAGCGACGCCGAGTACGGCGGCCTCCCGCTCAATCGGGGCGACACCATGTGGCATCCGCGAAAGCTCACACTGCGGCCCATGCAGAGTGCGTCGAAGCTCCTTGTCGGCGAACACGACTTTGCCGCCTTCTGCCGGCAGCGACCCGGCGCGACGACAATCAGGACCCTGCGCAGGCTCACCTGGGTCAAGGGCTCGGACGGCGTCTACACCGCGACGATCGAGGCCGATGCCTTCTGCCATCAGATGGTCCGTAGCCTGGGCGGCGCGCTGCTCGCGGTCGGCGACGGCCGCAAGCCGGTGCAGTGGATCGAGGAGGTGCTGGCGAGCGGGGACCGGCAGAAGTCGGCGTCCGTCGCGCCGGCCCACGGCCTCACCCTCGTCGAGGTCCGTTACCCGCCCGACTCGAAGTTGGCGAGCCGCGCCGCTCATACGCGGCGCCGCCGTGATGAGCCGGCCGAATAGTCCTACGGCAGCACGGCGTCGGCCTCGATCTCGACCAGCAGACCCGGGTCGATCAGCTTGCTGACCTCGACCATCGTCGTAGCCGGCCGGATGTCGCCGAAGACCTCACCGTGCACCCGGCCGACCTGCTCCCACTGGCTGATGTCGGTGACGAACATGCGCGTGCGTACGACGTCCTCGAGCCCTGAGCCGGCCTGCTCGAGCGCGGCGGCGATCCGCCGGAGCACCTCACGGGCCTGCGCGCCGACGTCGTCACCACCGACCGGCTCTTCGCCGTCAGGCGACGCGGCCGTCGTACCGGAGACGTAGATCGCCCGGCCGACGCGGACCGCTCGCGAGTAGCCGACGACCGCCTCCCAGACAGCGCCGGACGAGACCAGTTGCCGATCGGTCATTTCCACTCCGTCATCTTCCCTGGGCGATTGTCAGGCGACCACGTTTCGCACGACGACCACTGCGCTCGCGGCGAACGCGATGAGCAGGTAGGCGAGCACGAGGCGTACGTCGCGCAGTACACACTTGCTCGTGCGCAGGCCACCACGCCAGGCCGACCAGTACGCCGCGAGCCCTAACGCGCTCATCAGCGCGACAGCGACCGGGGCGCTCACCGCCCAGGCGATCAGCGCGATCGTCGTGAAGATGCAGTAGCGCAGCGGGTCGAACGTCCGATCCTGTACCGTCCGATCCTGCGAAGTCGTCGTCATCGCTGCACCGCCGTGATGTCGAGTGTGCGTGCGCCGGCCACCGTCGAGAGCCGTTGCCGCGACAGGGCGGGCCAGGCCTGCACCGCGCAGAACGGTGCGCACTGATCCTGCGAGTCACTGCGCGTGCCGACGTGCACGCAGCACTGCAGCAATCGCTCCTCGAGCATCGTCGCCATGTCCATGAACGGCTTGACCGTGATCCGTACGACGCGTTCACCCAGCATTCGCCGCAGCGCTTTCTGCCGTCCTGGCAGGCTACCCGCCGCGACCTTGAGCAACGTCGAGATGCCGAGATCGCACGACTCGCAGATGTCCCGGAAGAGCTCGCCGACCGTCGGGTGCGACAGCGACGACTGTTCAGACAACAGACCGAGTAGCGACTCCCGGACGACGCGGCGCAGCTCGGCGGGCACCTCGCGATCGGCGATCCGGTTGCTGACCAGGCCGAGGTTAGCCTTGAGCCGGTCGTGGCCGATCATCGACACCATCGACCGCCACTCACCGGAGTCGGTGCGCATCAGGTAGCCGACGCTGCAGCAGTGCGGGTGCGAGCACGGCAGCGCAGTCAGGTCGCGCCACGTCACCCGGCCGTCAGTCTGCGGACCCAGCCGCGCCAGAACACCCGTGTGCGTAAGGCGATCGGCCGGGTCGATTGTGGCCGAGCGACCCGAGCCGAACTGCGGCTGGATCGACACGCCGCCGACGTACGGCGTCGCGAGGGCGTAGTCGATGACCGCGCCGATCTCGTCGTCGTTGACCCCGAGCGCGGCGGTCATCGTGAGCGTGGTGAAGATGCCCGCAGCGCTGAGCCGCTCGACCACAGCGGCCTTGAGGGTGCGCATGTCGGCAGCCCGGTGCGCACGGTGCGCGCGTTCGGAGAAGCCGTCGAACTGCAGGTAGACCTCGACGCGGTCGGCGTACGTGCGGAGCAGATCGAGCAGGTCATCGTCGCGCGCCAGGCGTACACCGTTGGTGTTGATCAGGATCCGGACGATGTTGCGCGACACCAGCTCGCGCAGCAGCAGGCCGAACTCCGGATGCAGGGTCGGCTCACCACCGCTGAGCATGAGTACGTCGAGCCGGCCGTTCTCGCGGGCGAGTCGCTGGTCGACGCTCGCGAGGACGTCGGCGACCGGTACGACGCCGTGCAGGTCGGGCGACGAGTCGGCGAAGCAGGTGGGGCAGCGCAGGTTGCACGACTCGGTGATGTCGGCCAGCAGGATGCAGGTGTGTTGCGTCTGCATCTCGCCGAGGCCGGCGAGGTACGCCGACGGCACCGGCGCGTAGTTGCCGATCGTGTCGGGCGTGTGGCGCTTGGTCGGAGCGGTCCATTGCTCGAGGTAGGCGAGGATCTCGGCGCTCTCGTCGTACAGCGTGCTGACGAGCCCGTGCGTCGGGCAGCCGCGCTCGAGCCAGACGCGACCGTCGCGCTCGGCCAGGTGACCGGAGAGCCGCTGCACGTCGGCGAGCGGCCGCTCCGGCGCCTCGTAGCGGCAGGCGGGGCAGAAAGCCGTGACGTAGCGCAGGATCCGGTCGTCGCGCAGAGGCATGCCAGTGGTCATCTCGCTCCTAGTTCATCGACTGGATCAATAGGAAGCAGGCGCCGAGTGCGAGCACGAACATCACGACGTAGCCGAGTGCGAATCCGACGGCGAAGCTCTTGTGACCCTTCACTGCGGGGACGACGATCGCCGCGATGTTGAGGCCGAGAACCACGAGTCCGAGTCCATCGCCGAACCAGCTGAACACCACCGAGGCAGTCCCGAAGAACAACAGGAGGTTGAGCACCAGGCAGCTGGCCACTCCGAGAGCGAGTTCGCCCTTGCTCATGCTCTCTTTCGGTGGGGGAGTCCACCCGGGTGGCGGGCTGAAGCCCTGCCAGTGCGTGTAGGGATCGCCTGGCGGTGGCCCACCCTGATAGGGCGGCGGGACGCCGTACTGCGGCCGGTCGTCCTGGGGCTCGTCCGGCGGTGGGGCTCCCCAGCCCGGCGGCTCCGTCACGTGTGGACCTCCTGTGGGGCGGCAACGCCGAGCGTTCTGAGGGCAGAGCGGCGCTTCACAAGGTAGGCGAGCAAGAGCGCGGTCGCAGGTATGAGGAACACCTGTGACCGCGTCAGCCCCGCGAACCACACGTCATTGCCGCGCACGAACTCCACCGCGAAGCGGAACACCGCGTATGCGAGCAGGTAGAACTTCAGCAGGTCGCCGCCGTTGCTGGCGAGAGTGCGGCGCAGCCGGAGCAGTACGACGAACATCGCTGCGTGGAAGGCGATTTCGTAGAGGAACGACGGGTGCATGGCTGCCCGTGCCACACAGCCCGCACAGTCAGGGATGCGCGCCGCCGCCGCGGCCGAGACGTGGACGCCCCAGGGCAGCGATGTCGAGGTTCCAGGCTCTTCGGTGAGGAAGCAGCCCCAGCGGCCGATCGCCATACCGAGCGCGACGGCAGGGGCGAACAAGTCTCCGGTGTGTTCCCGGTAGCCGAGGTAGCGCTTGGTGACGATCGCGCCGACGTACGCGCCGGCGAGGCCGCCGAGGATGCTCCGGCCGCCGTTGGCCCATGCGTACAGCGGCGAGTCGCCTGTTGCGTCGGCGTACTGCCACATCGTCGACAACCGCGCGGCGATCGCGCCGCACAGCAACGTGCCGAGCGCGATGACGGCTACGTCTTCCGACAGGACGCGACGCCGCCGGGCCTCGGCGAAGTAGACGGCAGTCGCCGCGATGACGCCGAGGGTGACGAAGAAATTGTGGGTGCCCACGGAGACTGGCCCGAGGTGAAACAGCACCGGCACCACGGCTACCGACCCGATCCCATGGGGTCAACCAACCTGAAACGGCGATCTTTGGCCATTGCCTCCGACTGCGGGCGGGGGCCGCGTTGACCCTTTTGGGCGGTCGTCGGTATCCTTCGTGGTCGCCCGCGCGCTGCGGGTCTGCGCCGCCCGCGTCCAGATGGCGGCAACCACCAGAGTGAGAAGAAGGTCGACCCGTGCGCACGTACAGCCCGAAACCGGCTGACATCCAGCGGCAATGGCATGTCATCGACGCCTCCGACATCGTGCTCGGACGGCTCGCCAGCCAGACTGCGAAGCTGCTGCGCGGCAAGCACAAGCCGATCTACGCGCCCCACATGGACACCGGCGACTTCGTGATCATCGTCAACGCCGCGAAGGTTGCGCTGACCGGCAACAAGCGCGAGCAGAAGATGTACACCCGCCACTCCGGCTACCCGGGCGGCCTGCGCCAGACCAACTACACCGAGCTTCTCGGCACCCGTCCGAAGTTCGCGGTCGAGCGCGCCATCAAGGGGATGCTGCCGCACAACACGCTGGGCCGGCACATGCTCAGCAAGCTCAAGGTGTACGACGGCCCGACGCATCCGCACGAGGCGCAGCGGCCCGTCCCCTACACGCTCAACCAGGTCGCCCAGTAGGCCTGGCTCCAGGTCCACTCAGTCAGTCATCAAGGAGAAGCAGTGCCCGAGTCCGCAAGCCTGGTACGCGCAACCGGCCGTCGTAAGGAGGCCGTGGTTCGCGTGCGTCTGGTGCCCGGCACCGGCACCTGGAAGCTCAACGGCCGCACGCTCGACGACTACTTCCCGAGCAAGGTGCACCAGCAGCTCGTGAGCGACCCGTTCAAGACGGTCGAGAAGGTCGATCAGTGGGACGTCATCGCGACGCTGCACGGCGGCGGCATCTCGGGTCAGGCCGGGGCGCTTCGCCTTGGCATTGCCCGCGCGCTGATCGAGTCCGAGGCCGACGACCGGCCGGCGCTGAAGAAGGCTGGTTTCCTGACGCGCGACGCGCGTGTCAAGGAGCGCAAGAAGTACGGGCTCAAGAAGGCGCGCAAGGCACCCCAGTACTCCAAGCGCTGAGCCGGGGTCGCCCATATGGGACGGCTTTTCGGCACTGACGGCGTACGCGGTCTGGCCAATGGCGGAGTCGTAACCGCCGAGACGGCTCTCGCGTTGTCCGTCTCGGCGGCGCACGTCGTCGCTGAGGCTGATCACGGCAACCGGCCCCTCGCGATCGTCGGCCGCGACCCGCGCGCATCAGGCGAGTTCCTCGAGTCGGCTGTTGTCGCCGGGCTCGCTTCGGCGGGGGCCGACGTGTTCCGCCTCGGCGTCATACCCACGCCCGGTGTCGCGTTCCTCATGCAATCGCTGAGTGCCGACCTCGGCGTGATGCTCTCGGCGAGTCACAACGCGATGCCCGACAACGGCATCAAGTTCTTCAACCGCTATGGCGGCAAGCTCGGTGACGACGTCGAGGACGCGATCGAGGCCCGCATGTCGGAGCCGTGGACGCGGCCGACGGGCGGAGCGGTGGGCCGGGTCACCGATGCCCCCAACTTCGTCGACCGGTACGTCGAGCACCTCGCGGGCGTCGCGTCACACAGCCTCGCCGGCCTCGATGTGGTCGTCGACTGCGCCAACGGCGCCGCGTGGTTCTGCTCGCCGGAGGCGTTGCGCCTGGCCGGTGCCAACGTGACGACGATCGCGGCCGAACCCGACGGACTCAACATCAACGACGGTGTCGGCTCCACCCACATCGACTCGCTCGCGCGGATCGTCGTCGAGCGCGGCGCCGATGTCGGCATCGCGCACGACGGCGACGCCGACCGATGTCTCGCCGTGGCGAGTGACGGCTCGATCGTCGACGGTGACGCGATCCTCGCGATCTGCGCCATCGCGATGCACGAAGCCGGGACGCTTGTGAACGACGAGGTCGTCACGACCGTCATGACCAACCTGGGCTTCAAGCAGGCGATGGCCGAGCACGGCATCGCCGTACAGCAGACGCCGGTCGGCGACAGGTACGTCCTCGAGGCCATGCATGCTTCCGGTGCGCGTCTGGGCGGCGAGCAGTCCGGTCACGTCATCTTCATGGACCATGCGACGAGTGGTGACGGCGTCGTCACCGCGCTTCGACTGCTGTCCCGAGTGGCCGAGACCGGCATGCCGCTGCACGAGCTCGCCAAGGTGATGCGCCGCCTGCCGCAGATCCTTGTCAACGTGCGGGTCGCCGACAACCGCTCGCTGTCGTCGTCCAACGCCGTCAACGACGCCGTGGCGGCCGTCGAGGCCATGCTGGGGGACTCCGGGCGGGTCCTGGTGCGCCCGTCGGGCACCGAGCCGCTGGTCCGTGTCATGGTCGAGGCGCAGACGCAGGAGCAGGCCGACTCCGCGGCCCACCAGATAGCGGACGTCGTCCGTACGGAGCTGGGCTGACCTAAGCTGGTCGTAAGGTCAGTTACGCCGCTTTCGTTGCTGTTCGCGGTACACCGGCAGGGTTTCCGCTTTACGCTTGGCACCTTCGGCAGGGGGAGGACATTCACTTTGTGTGGAATTGTTGGTTATGTCGGGTCGCAGCAGGCCCAAGAGGTCGTCCTCGACGGGCTCAAGCGGCTCGAGTACCGGGGGTACGACTCGGCCGGCATAGCGGTGATCGTTGACGACAAGGTCGTCATCGAGCGCAAGGCCGGAAAGCTGGTCAATCTGCGTGAGCTGCTCAACAACGGCCACCGGCTGCACGGCACCACCGGCATGGGGCACACGCGCTGGGCGACCCACGGCGGCCCGACCGACCGCAACGCGCACCCGCACGCCGACTGCTCGGGCGAGCTGGCCGTCGTACACAACGGGATCATCGAGAACTTCGCGCAGCTGCGCGCCTCGCTCGCGTCGGCCGGTCACCTGCTCAGCAGCGAGACCGACACCGAGGTCGTCGCGCACCTGCTGGAAGAGGTCTACGCCGGCGACCTCGCCCAGGCGATGCGCCAGGTCTGCCAACAGCTGATCGGCGCCTTCACGCTGGTCGCGGTCCACAAGGACGCCCCTGACGTCGTTGTCGGCGCGCGCCGCAACTCACCGTTGGTCGTCGGGCTCGGCGACGGCGAGAACTTCCTCGCCAGCGACGTGGCGGCGTTCATCGCGCACACAAGCAAGGCAGTCGAGCTCGGCCAGGACCAGGTCGTCGAGCTGCGCCGCGACAGCTGGGCGGTCACCAACTTCGACGGCACGCCGGCTGAGATCAAAGAGTTCACCGTCGACTGGGATGCCGCCGCGGCCGAAAAGGGCGGCTACGACTACTTCATGCTCAAGGAGATCGCAGAGCAGCCGAAGGCCGTCGCCGACACGTTGCTCGGCCGGCTCGGAGCCAACCGCGACATCGTGCTCGACGAGGTCCGGCTCTCCGATGAGGACCTGCGCGGCATCGACAAGATCTTCATCATCGCCTGCGGCACGGCGTACCACTCGGGGATGCTCGCGAAGTACGCGATCGAGCACTGGACGCGAATCCCGTGCGAGGTCGAGCTCGCGTCCGAGTTCCGCTATCGCGACCCGGTGCTCGACCGCTCGACTCTCGTCATCGCCATCAGCCAGAGCGGCGAGACGATGGACACGATCATGGCCGTGCGCCACGCCAAGAAGCAGAAGGCGCGCGTGCTCGCGATTTGCAACACCAACGGCTCGACGATCCCGCGTGAGTCCGACGCGGTGCTCTACACGCGCGCTGGGCCCGAGGTCGCGGTCGCATCGACGAAGGCCTTCCTCACGCAGGTCGTCGCTGTCTATCTCGTCGGGCTCTACCTCGCGCAGGTCACCGGCGTGAAGTACGCCGACGAGATCGCCGGAATGGTGGCCGAGCTCGACACGATGCCCGCGCTGATCGAGGAAGTCATCGAGCAGATCGAGCCGGTGCGCGACCTCGCGCGACGCTTCGCCGGCGCGCAGCAGGTGCTCTTCCTCGGCCGGCACGTCGGCTACCCGGTCGCGCTCGAAGGTGCGCTCAAGCTCAAGGAGCTCGCCTACATGCACGCGGAGGGATTCGCGGCCGGCGAGCTCAAGCACGGGCCGATCGCGCTGATCGACGAGGGCACTCCGGTGATCGTCGTCGTACCGTCGCCTCGGGGCCGCGGCGTTCTGCACGGGAAGATGATCTCCAACATCCAGGAGGTCAGGGCACGGGGCGCCTACACCATCGTTATCGCCGAAGAAGGCGACGAGGGTGTGGTGCCGTATGCCGACGAGATCATCCGCGTGCCGGCGACGCCGACGCTGCTGGCGCCGCTGGTGACGACGATCCCGCTGCAGGTCTTCGCGTGCGAGCTGGCAACGGCGCGCGGCAACGACGTCGACCAGCCCCGCAACCTCGCGAAATCGGTCACCGTCGAATAGCCGATCATTTTGACAAAGCTGCACCTGCTCGCTGAGCACGGATCCCGGCTCGGCTTTTGTCGAAGTGATCGACTTTCCTGCCTTGGCCGGGTAGCGGGGGAGTTCTCCTTACACTGCGGTCATGGCTGTGATCGGCATCGGCGTCGACGTTGTGGACGTGCGGCGCCTGGCTCGCGTGCTCGACCGTACGCCGCTGATGGCAGACCGGGTGTTCCTAGACACCGAGCGGGCGTACGCCGGAGAGGGTGACGTCGGCGTACGGCGGCTCGCGGCTCGCTTCGCTGCGAAGGAAGCCGCCGCGAAGGCGCTGGGCGCGGAGGGCACCGTGCGGTGGCGCGAGATCGAGGTCACCGGCGCGCAGGGTGAGCGACCGACGCTCGTCGTGAGCGGGCACACAGCGGCCGCGGCCGAACGTGCGGGCATCCGCCACTGGCACGTCTCCATCAGTCACGACGGCGACCTTGCGATGGCGGTCGTCGTGGTCGAGTCGTGAGCCCGGACGCATGAGGAAGGCGTACGGCGTCGAGACGATCCGCGCGGCGGACCAGCTCGCGCAGCAGACCGTGTCGGAAGCGACTCTTATCGACCGGGCATCCAGTGCGGTCGCGCGGCGCGCCGGCGCGATGCTCGGAGCGACGTACGGCGCTCGCGTCGTTGTCGTCGCGGGCAGCGGACACAATGGCGCCGACGCGTTGTGGGCGGGGGTCAAGCTGCGTGGGCGCGGCGCGCGAGTCGACGTCGTCGTGGGCAGTGAGCCGAAGGACGAGCACGGTGCCGAGCCGCTGCGGCGATTGCTCGCAGCGGGCGCCCGGCTCGGTGTCGAGGCGATCCCTGACGCCGATCTGGTGATCGACGGGCTGACCGGTGTCGGGTTCGCGGGCAGCCTGCGCCAGCCCGAGATTGCGGCGGCGGCCTCGGCGGCGCCGCTGGTGCTTTCCGTCGACGTGCCGAGCGGGGTCGACGCGCAGACAGGCGCGGTAACCGGCCCGGCAGTGCGCGCCGATGTGACCGTGACGTTCGGTGGCCTCAAGCCGGGATTGCTGCTCGACCCCGGAGCCGAGTACGCCGGGCAGATCGAGGTCGCCGATGTCGGACTCGGCAGGTTCCTCAAGGAAGCCGAGGCGTGGGTGTTCGACGCCGAGGACGTCGCCGACGCGATGGCGACTCCCCCGCACGACTCCTCGAAATACACGCGCGGCGTCGTCGGTGTCGTCGCGGGCAGCGAGCGCTATACGGGCGCGGCCGTGCTCGCCTGCGCCGGAGCCCTTCGCGCCGGTGCTGGGATGGTGCACCTGTATTCGTCGCAAGCCAGCGTCGACGCCGTTCGCGCCCGCTGGCCCGAGGTGGTCGCGTTCGCCGACGTCGACCTGGATCGCCTGCGCCACAACGACAAAGTCACCGCGTGGGTCGTCGGCCCTGGCCTGGGCACTGACGACGATGCACGCGAGGTCGTCGCCGCCGCGCTAGGAAGTGACAAGCCGGCGATCGTCGACGCCGACGCGCTCACCATCGCGGCCGACGACCTGTCGATCCTGAAGCGGCACGCGCGCACGATCGTCACACCGCACTTGGGCGAGTTCGCGCGGCTCACCGACATCGAGGCCGACGAGGCGCGGGCGGATCGTCTCGGCTCCGCCCGCCGCGCAGCACAGCAGCTCGGTGTGACGGTGCTGCTCAAGGGCACGACGACCGTTATCGCTGAGCCGGGCGGCCGCGCGTACATCAATCCGACCGGTACGCCGTGGCTGTCCACCGCGGGCACCGGTGATGTGTTGAGCGGTGCGATCGGGTCGATGCTGGCCGCGCGGATGTCCGCCAGCCGAGCCGGTGCGGTTGCGGCGTGGCTGCACGGCCTCGCCGGGCGGCTCGCCGCGGACCCGACCGGCGACGGAAGTGAAAGCGCCATCACGGCTGGGGATCTGCTCGAT
>JBKJZO010000201.1:0-11171 GCA_046715235.1 Mycobacteriales bacterium | reverse complement strand
GACGTACGGCGCGCCAAGATCTACTACCAGCCTGATCAGCGCGGCAAGAAGGCCAAGATCAAGCAGAAGCGCGACACCACTGCGCGCTGAGCCGGAAGGGACGACACTACCGGCCGGCTGATCCGGGGCAGCGGCGCTCGTTCCTGCGTGAGCTCCCTGTCCTGTTGCTCGTCGCCTTCCTGCTGGCGTTGTTCGTCAAGACGTTCCTGATCCAGGCCTTCTTCATTCCGTCGGGATCGATGGAGCAGACCTTGCACGTCGGCGACCGGGTGGTCGTCAACAAACTCGTCTACCGCTTCCGCGATATTCATCGCGGTGAAGTCGTCGTGTTCAACGGGCTCGACTCGTTCGTGCAGGACGCCGACGCCCGCATCGATTCCGGCGGGGGCAACCCCTTGCAGCGGGTCGCGCGCGGCGTCGGCCGCCTGATCGGTCTTGGCCGGCCCGGCGAGAAGGACTTCATCAAGCGCGTCATCGGGATCGCCGGCGACGAGGTGGCGTGCTGCACCGACGGCCACGTTACCGTCAACGGTGAGCCGCTCGACGAGTCGTCGTACCTGTACGAGGACGACGAGCAGACCTTCCGTGTCGTCGTCCCCAAGGGCAAGATCTTCGTGATGGGAGACCACCGGTCCGAGTCGAGCGACTCCCGGCTGGCCACTAACGGGCCAGTGCCTGAGGGGCGGGTGTTGGGCCGCGCGGTCGCGGTCGTTTGGCCCCTGTCCCGGATCAAGGGTCTGCGCGCGCCTGCGACCTTCGAGAACCGTCCCCGTGTCCCTGCCCCCGCGGCGTCCTTGCTGCTCGATCCACTGGCACCGGCGGCAGCGGGCGCGGTGGCCGTTTGTGCTCCCCACAGAGGGCGGCGCCGCCGTACCCTGACAGCACGATGACAGCTGAAGCCGCCCTGCTGGCGAGGCCACGGGTCCGTGAGAGCGGCCTATGGGCCTACGAGAACGCGCTGCGGCGTCTGGGGTTCCCCTCGATCGCCGGCGTCGACGAAGCGGGGCGCGGCGCCTGCGCCGGCCCGCTCGTGGCGGGCGCGGTCGTGCTGCCCGAGGGAAAGCGCGGCCGCGTGCCTGGACTGGCTGACTCCAAGCTACTCAGCCCTGCCACGCGGGAGCGGGTGTACGCCGAAGTCGTCGCGCGGGCGACCAGCTGGTCGGCTGTGGTCGTGCCGGCGGCCGACGTCGACCGAATCGGACTGCACCGCGCCAACGTCGCCGCGCTGCGCCGTGCGTTGTGGCTGCTCGACGACTGCCCGTCGTACGTCCTCTCGGACGGCTTCCCGGTCGCGGGACTGGGCGTTCCCGGACTCGCGATGTGGAAGGGCGATCGGGTCGCGGCGTGCATAGCGGCAGCGTCGGTCGTCGCCAAGGTCACCAGGGACCGCCTCATGGTCGAGATGGACGCGCGGTTCCCCCAGTACGGGTTCGCGTCCCACAAGGGCTACTGCACCGCGGAGCACCAGGCCGCACTGGTCGCACACGGCCCGTGCGATGAGCACCGCCGCTCGTTCGTCAACGTCCGGATGCGCGACAATCCGCGGGTCGCGCGTGACGATCAAGATGACGACGACACCGACAACCTGCCCGTCGACCTGCTGGTGGCCGGGCAAGGAGAGCTGCTGTGAGCGCTGAGGACCTCGAGAAGTACGAAACCGACATGGAGCTGCAGCTCTATCGGGAGTACAAGGACATCGTCCGGCAGTTCACCTACGTCATCGAGACCGAGCGGCGCTTCTATCTCGCCAACGAGGTCGACCTGCAGGTGCGCAACGCCGACGGCGAGGTTTTCTTCGAGGTGTCGATGCGCGACGCCTGGGTTTGGGACATGTACCGGCCCGCGCGCTTCGTCAAGAACGTCAGGGTGCTGACGTTCAAGGACGTCAACATCGAGGAACTCGAGAAGCCTGATCTGTAATGGGTTTCAACGCTACCCGGCGCTACCGCGGGACGAAGACGGTCGACGTGTCCCTGCTCGTCGCGGGCATCGTCATCATCGGCGCTCTGCTCGCGTGGGCGTTCGCCGGATAGGCATGCCCTAGTCGCCCATGGGTAGGGCGGTGGTGACCGCCGACCATGGAGGCACCTTTGAGCGAGACCGATCCCGACGCCGTACGAGACGCTCCGCAGACCTCGACCAACCAGCCGCCGACCGATCCGGTCGCGCCGGAGCCCAGTCCTGGTGACGTCAACGACGAGCCGGGGCACGTCGCCGTCGCGGTCGCCGCTGCTCCTGGCACCTCGGAACAGAGCCGTGAGGCTGCAGGGGTGCGTACGGCGGTCGTGCAGCCGGGCAAGCCCGACGGCGAGGTCGCGACCTAGCTCCTAGCACACAACGCTCGGACGACGCGGCCGTCGTACACACCCCGCCGCCGTCCACATTTCCCCACGTCGCCCGCTCCGGGCGTGCCGGCGCTCCTACCGTCAGTGCCTCTACTGACGGGAGACGGCATGCGGGCCAAGGACGGACTGGGGCGGTACGGCGAGCAGGTGGCCGCCCGCTATCTGACCGACCTCGGCTACCGGTTGCTCGCGACCAACTGGCGCTGCCCGACGGGCGAGCTCGACATCATCGCAATCGATGGCGAGGTCCTCGTGTTCGTCGAGGTCAAGACGCGCAGCTCGACGCGTTTTGGCGTTCCGGCCGAGGCGATCACCCGCGTCAAGGCAGCGCGGTTGCGGACACTTGCCGGTGCCTGGCTGGCCGAGCACCGGCCGCGGCACAACGGTCTGCGATTCGACGTCATCAGTGTTCTGTCGAGCCGTGCTGGCGCCGCGCAGGTCGAGCATCTTCGGGGCGTGATCTAGGTGCCGCTCGCGCGCACGTGGTCGGTCGCGCTCGTGGGCGTGCGTGGGCATCTGGTCGAGGTCGAGGCCGATCTCGCTCAGGGGCTGCCGTGCGTGTCGCTGATCGGCCTGCCCGACACGGCGCTGCAGGAGGCCCGCGACCGGGTCAGGGCGGCGATCGTCAATTCCGGGGAGGTGTGGCCGCAGACGCGCATCACCGTCGGTCTGTCTCCCGCGTCGCTGCCCAAGAGCGGCAGCGGTTACGACCTCGCAATGGCGGCGGCGATTCTCGCCGCGGCCGGCGCGATACCTGCGGAGTCGCTCGGCGACGCCGTGCTGCTGGGGGAGTTGGGGCTCGACGGTCGTGTCCGCGAGGTGCGCGGTGTGCTGCCCGCCGTTATCGCGGCCGCCAGAGCGGGGCGGGAGCGGGTGATAGTGGCCGCCGCGAACGCCGCCGAGGCGGCGCTGGTGCCCGGCGTCGCCGTGCGCCCGGTGACCTCCCTCGCTCAGCTCGCGCGCTATCTGCGAGGCGAGCTGACAGAGGAGGACGAGCAACCGATCAGCACGATTGGTGCGGCTGACGAGTCGTTGGCCGTCCCGCTCGATCTCGCCGATGTGCTCGGTCAAAGTGACGGCCGGCGAGCGATCGAGATCGCCGCCGCGGGCGGCCATCACATCTACCTGCTGGGGCCTCCAGGAGCCGGCAAGACGATGCTCGCGGAGCGGCTGCCCAGCATCCTGCCGCCGCTCGGCGACGACGAATCGCTGGAGGTGACGGCCATCCACTCGGTGGCTGGAACGCTCATGACCCGTTGCCCGCTTGTCACCACGGCGCCGTTCCGCAATCCGCATCACACCGCCTCGGTGGCGGCGATCGTCGGCGGCGGCTCCGGGGTCGCGCGGCCGGGTGAGGTCTCGCTGGCCCATCGCGGCATCCTGTTTCTCGACGAGGCACCGGAGTTCGCGCGGGTCAGCCTCGACGCACTCCGCCAGCCGCTGGAGGCCGGGGAGATCCGCATCGCCCGTGCGGGCGGCACGGCGGTCTACCCGGCCCGGTTCATGCTGGTTCTCGCCGCCAACCCGTGCCCCTGCGCCGCGATCAGCGGCGGAGGCAGGCTGTGTAACTGCGCGCCCAACTCCCGCCGGCGCTACCTCGCGCGGCTGTCGGGTCCGCTGATAGACCGCATCGATCTGCGGGTGGAGCTGCCGACCGTGACCCGCGCCGAGCTCTTTGCCGCGCAGGGCGCCGCCGAGCCTTCCGCGGCGGTCGCGGCCCGGGTCGCGCTCGCGCGGGAGCGGTCACGAGAGCGTCTCCGCGGCACTCCGTGGACGACGAACGCCGAGGTGCCGGGACCGGAGCTGCGGCGACATTGGCCGGTCCCTCGCTCGGCGATGCCTTCGCTCGATCGCGCGCTGCACAGCGGGCGAGTCACCGCGCGTGGCATGGATCGGGTGTTCCGTGTCTCCTGGACCTTGGCCGACCTGCGCGGCATCGACACGCCAGGTCGCGATGAGGTCGACGAGGCGCTCAACCTGCGGCAGGCGGCAGCGTGAGCGTCTCTGACTCCGAGCGTCTCGCGCGAGCGGCCCTCAGTCGCGTGTGCGAACCCGACGACGACGGCGTGCGCGCACTCGTGGACGCGGCGGGGGCCGAGCTGGCCTGGGAGCTCCTGCGCACCGGCGAGGTACCCGACGCCTTGGCGCACCGGGCTCGCGCACGGGTGCAGACGGCGCGGCCCGACGCGGATCTGCAGACGATCGCCCGTCTCGGCGGCCGGCTGCTGTGCCCTGGTGACGACGAGTGGCCCTCCGCTCTCATGGATCTGCCGGAGGAGCCGCTGGCGCTCTGGGTCCGCGGCAACGGACGGCTCGACGAGCTCGCGGCGAGCTCGGTGGCGATCGTGGGTTCCCGGGCCGCGACGTCGTACGGCCTCGGGGTTGCCGCAGAACTGGCCGCCGGGCTCGCCGACCTACACTGGGGCACGGTGTCGGGCGGCGCCTACGGCATCGACGCCGCCGCGCACCGGGGGTCGCTTGCCGCCGGAGCCGGGACGCTGGCGGTCCTGGCCTGCGGCGTCGACGTTCCCTACCCGCGCGGTCACGACCGGCTGTTCTCCGCGATTCTCGAGACCGGTGTCGTCGTCAGCGAGTGGGCGCCTGGGTGCTCGCCTATGCGGCACAGGTTCCTGACCCGCAACCGGGTCATCGCCGCGCTCGGGCGGGGCACCGTTGTTGTCGAAGCGGCCGCTCGTAGCGGGGCACTGCGCACCGCGCGCGACGCAGACCGGCTGGGACGTCCAGTTCTGGTGGTGCCCGGCCCGGTGACCTCCGCCATGTCGGTCGGTTGCCACGAGCTGCTTCGGCGGGAGGGCACGATCCTGGTCACGCGGGCTGAGGAGATCGTCGAGGCGGTCGGCCGGATCGGCGATGACCTGGCACCTGCGTTGATCGGCCCGACGCACGCGCGCGACCTGCTCTCGCCCGACGCTCGGCGCGTGCTCGACGCCGTACCGAAGTCGAGGCCAGCCACGACCGATGCGATCGTGCGTACCTGCGGACTCGCACCGGTGGCCGTCCGGCCGGCGCTCGGAGCACTCGTAGCCGCCGGGCTCGTGGACCGCCTCGACGGCGGCTACCGCCAGGGCCGGCAGTGACCGCCAACCACCAACACGTACGAGCGTGCAGGACCTCGCAGCGGGGGACGAGTCAGTACACGCTCTATACACGCCAGGTGTAGAGTAGGTGTATGTCTAGGGTGCGCACCAACATCGAGATCGAGGATGAATACGTCCAGACGATCATGGATCGCTATGGCGTCCGCACGAAGACCCAGGCTGTCGAGCTCGCTCTGCGGTACCTCGCCGGGCAACCGATGACACGCGAGGAGGCCCTGAGCATGCGGGGCGCCCGCGCCATCGGGGAGCCGCCTGCCGACGTCTCGCCACGTGGGGCCCCGTGATCCTGGCTGACACGTCCGCCTGGATCGAATACGACCGGGCCACCGGCAGTGCTGTCGATCAACGGCTGACGGCGCTTATCGAAGGTGGCGGACCGCTCGCGGTCACCGAACCCGTCCTGATGGAGGTCCTCGCCGGGGCACGCACCGACCGAGGGGTGGACGACCTGCGGCGCATGCTGCTGCGGTTCGAACTGCTCCACTTCGACGCAGCATCCGACTTCGATGCCGCGGTGCGCATCTACCGACGGTGTCGCCGGGCCGGGATCACCCCCCGGGGGATGATCGACTGCATGATCGCCTCCGTCGCATGGCGTCGAGGAGCCGCATTGCTTGCCAATGACCCAGATCTCGATCGCGTCGCGCGGATCGTCGGAATCGACCTCGACGATGCGTCGTATCGCGGGTAGCCCGGCGGCTTGTGGCATTCGGGTGAAGCATCGGACGCACCCTCGCCGGTCCTTGACCCCAGCCGCTGTGTCACCGACTGTCGATGGCATGCGACAGCCGGCCGGCACCGACCTCGACCAGCTGCCGCCTGCTCTACTGGCCGGCGCCGAGGCGTTCGGTAGGCACCTGGCGTCGGAGCGGGGTCTGTCAGCGGCGACAGTCCGGGCCTACGTCACCGACGTGCATGCACTCTTCGCCCACGCGACGCGCCTCGGTGTCACCAACCCGGCCGAACTCGACCACGCCGCGCTGCGCAGCTGGCTCGCGAAGCTGCACACCCAGGGCTATGCGTCCGCGAGTCTCGCGCGCAAGGCGTCAGCGGTGCGCATGTTCACGGCGTACGCCGCCCGAGCCGGTCTGGCGCCGAGTGACGCGGGCACGCGGCTGGGCAGGCCGAAGACGGTGCGCAAGCTGCCCCGCGTACTCCGACAGTCCGAGATAACCGAACTGATGGCCGCGCCCGATCCCGGCGACCCGATCGCGGTGCGCGACGCCGCGTTGCTCGAGTTGCTGTACGCCAGCGGCATCCGGGTCGCGGAACTCTGCGGGCTCGACGTGGACGATGTGGACGGTGAGCGGCGTGTTGTGCGGGTGATGGGCAAGGGCTCGCGCGAACGCGTGGTGCCCTACGGCGTACCGGCAAAACGCGCATTGGCCCAGTGGAGGAATACAGCGCGCCCTATGATCGCTACAGACCGTAGCGGTCCGGCATTGTTCGTCGGAGCGCAGGGCGGTCGAATCGATCCACGGACCGTTCGGCGTGTCGTGCACTTCCGGCTCGGACAGCATCCAGGATTGCCCGACATTGGTCCGCACGGATTGCGACACTCGGCAGCAACGCACTTGTTGGAGGGCGGAGCTGATCTCAGGAGCGTCCAGGAGCTCCTCGGGCACGCTACGCTCGCTACCACCCAGATCTATACGCACGTTTCCGCGGAGCGACTGAAGATCTCATATGACCAAGCCCACCCCAGAGCCTGACACCGCCAGCGCGGGCGGAACGACGACGACGACCCCCCGCGCGCGGCTGATTTCGGCGACCGAAACCGACCCCGCTGGTGTCGACACCGCGATCGCCGACCTCTGGAAAGAGTTCAAAGACACCAAGGACCAGTCGCTTCGCGAGCGCCTGATCCTGCACTACTCGCCGCTGGTCAAATACGTCGCCGGCCGGGTGGGCGTGGGCCTGCCGCCGAACATCGAGCAGGCCGACCTCGTCTCCTACGGCATCTTCGGCCTCATCGACGCCATCGAGAAGTTCGACCTGGCCCGCGCGATCAAGTTCGAGACCTACGCCATCTCGCGCATCAAGGGCGCGATCATCGACGAACTGCGCGCCATCGACTGGATCCCGCGCTCGGTCCGCTACAAGGCCCGCGAGGTCGAGAAGGCCTACGCCGCTCTCGAGGCGAAGCTGCACCGGACGCCGACCGAGCCCGAGGTGGCCAACGAGCTCGGCATCGCGCTCGAAGACCTCCACGCGATCTTCAGCCAGGTTTCGTTCGTCAACGTCGTGGCCCTCGACGAGTTGCTCAACGTCGGTGGTGAGCGCGGTGACAAGCTCTCGCTCGTCGACACCCTCGAGGACACCAAGGCCGAGGACCCGGTCATGGCCTTCGAGACCGAGGAGACCAAGTACCTGCTCGCGAAGGCGATCAACACGCTGCCCGAGCGCGAAAAGATCGTCGTCACCTTGTATTACTACGAGGGATTGACGCTGGCCGAGATCGGCCAGGTCCTCGGCGTCACCGAGAGCCGCATCTGTCAGATGCACACGAAGGCTGTGCTCCAGCTGCGCGGAAAGCTCAACGAGCAGAAGGACTGATGATGAGCGAGCCGTCGCCTTACGCCGTCACTCTCGACGAACTCGAACGCGGTGTGCGGGTGCCGGTGGACGAGCTCGTCGAAAGCCTGCCCGAGCCTGTGGTGCCGCACGATCTGCCGGACGAAGACATGGCCTTGGGCCGCGAACCGGAGCGATTCGGCCGCTGACGTAGCCAGGGACGAAGCTGGCCGGGCGGAACCAGCGCGGCAGCAGCCGCACTCTGCGGTCGCGCAGCAACGACATCGGGTCGAGGTAGTCGTCGCCGTGCCGCAAGCCCCAGTGCAGGACGCCGGCGAGCGGTCGGCCCGGATCGTGCCCAGGCTCCAGCACTCCGATCACCTGGCCGGCGCCGACCAGTCTGCCGACGTGCACCAGCGCATCAACCGGCTCGTACGTCGTGCGCAACCCACCCGGATGTACGACGACGATCACCCCGCGCCCCGCCAGCACCGCCGCGAACGAGACACGGCCGGCACCCGCCGCCCGCACGAAGCCGCCGGGCGCCGAGGCCAGATCGACACCGCGGTGGCCAGCCGCCCACCGCGCGACGGGCGGCGAGTACGGCCGCAGCACCCGCACCGGTGACACCGGCGCCACCCAGAGCGCTGCCGGGGGGTCAACTGCGGTCTGGGCGGCGGCCGGCGACGCGCATCCGGGCCAGCACGCGCCGATGAGCAGCACGAGCAGGAGCCGGCGGAAGCGCATGCAAGGAGCGTGACCCGCTCAGCGAGGGCCGGACCGGCGAGCGCGGGATCTGTGGAAAGAAGTTCGCAGGGGCGATGATTCGCGCGGAAGCAGTGCTACCGGCGCTTCGCGGCGGGCACCTTCGGGAGGGCCTGCACCCGGAAGTAACCGGCCGACGCGTCCCACCGCACCACGTCGTGGGTGAAGAAGTTGGGGCAGCAGTTGGGGGCGCCGTCGGAGTAGTCCGCGGCGAACGTGTCGATCTGCCCGGGCTTGAACTCGCGCTGGGCGTGGCTGTCCTCGCCGTGATGCGCCGCGACTTTGAGATCACCGCCGGCCGGCCAGGTCAGCAGGTCGTATCCGGAGTACAGGCCGCTGCCCTGGAACGTCACCGCAAACAGCACCGTGTCGTCGACTTGGCCCATCATCGACAGCGGCCTGGCGTCGCTGCCGATCCACTCGCCGCCGCGTGCGCCTGCGGTGAAGGCGAGTGCGTCCGATCCGATCGGCAGCCGCTGGTAGATGCGGGCGATGTACCGCGGTTGTGAACCCCTCGGGACCGGCTCCGAGCTGTGCCCCCCCACCCACGTCACGCTGCCGCCGGGCATCACTACGACCTCGCACGTCACGTCGTTCAGATCGGGATCGTGCGCCGCGCAGCCGTTCTCCTGATCCGGTTTGGTCAGCACCTCGGACTCCGCCGGTGTCAGGTAGGCGCCCTCAGCGCTCATCCGCCGGCCCGGGACCGGCGCCGGCGCCGGGGCCGAGCTCGACGGCTGACCGGAGGGCGACACCGACGGCGAAACCGACGGCGACGGCGAGGCCGGCGACGATGGCGATGACGGAGACGGCGACATCGAGGTCGTCTCTGACGCGGACGGCGAGCTGGTCAACGAGGCGGCGGCTGGGGCTGCGGACGGCGCCGCGCCGTCGCCGTCCCCGGAGCAGCCGGCCAGAAGTACGGCGAACGCGACGCCGAGCATGGCCCACCGGCACCGGACGCTTTTCAAAGTCGACTCCTCGGTCGATATGCGATCCCGAGCGTAGGCGGTTTCAAGCCATCGGCGACCTGTGGGACACTCCCCCCAGCGATCCGGTCAGCCGGGTCGACTTCGCACGTCCGCAGATCCCCTCCCAGGGGAGGCGCGTCTCGGTCCCGGCCTAGTCGGGTGGGCCGTCGCCGCGGAAGTCAGGGTGACGGCACCGCGCCGTCACACAACCGAGGCAGGCCCGTATCGGGTGTGCGGCCGGGCGCCGTACGACGACCGGGTCAGGAAGGGCGCAGCGGCTATGGCCGTCGTCACGATGAGGCAGCTGCTCGAGAGTGGCGTCCACTTCGGGCATCAGACCCGCAGGTGGAACCCCAAGATGAAGCGATTCATCTTCACCGAGCGCAACGGCATCTACATCATCGATCTCCAGCAGACGCTGTCGTACATCGACCGCGCCTACGAGTTCGTCAAGGAGACCGTCGCGCACGGCGGAACGGTGCTGTTCATCGGCACCAAGAAGCAGGCGCAGGAAGCGGTCGCGGAGCAGGCGCAGCGCGTGGGCATGCCCTTCGTCAACCAGCGCTGGCTTGGCGGCATGCTGACCAACTTCCAGACTGTGCACAAGCGCCTGCAGCGCCTCAAGGAGCTCGACATGATCGAGCAGACCGGCGGCACGATGGTCCTCACCAAGAAAGAGGGTCTCGTGCTCGGCCGCGAGAAGGAGAAGCTCGAGCGCACCCTCGGCGGCATCCGTGACATGGCGCGTACGCCGAGCGCGGTGTGGATCGTCGACACCAAGAAGGAGCACATCGCCGTCGGCGAGGCTCGCAAGCTCGGCATCCCGGTCGTCGCGATCCTTGACACCAACTGCGATCCCGACGAGGTCGACTTCCCGATCCCCGGCAACGACGATGCGATCCGGTCCGCCGCGCTGCTGACGCGGGTAATCGCCGACGCCGTCGCCGACGGCCTGATGCAGCGCGCATCCGCCAACGCCAACGCCGGTCGTGGCGAGGACAAGCCTGCCGACGGCCAGCTGGCCACCGACGAGCCGCTCGCCGAGTGGGAGCGCGAGCTGCTGACCGGCACCCCGGGCTCCGACGCGCCGGAAGCGCCGGCAACCGCCTGACACCCACAGGGCATGACATCAACTGGTCCGCCCGACACGAGACGACGAGGGACTGAGAGACACACATGGCTGACATCACCGCGGCCGAGGTCAAGAAGCTCCGCGACGCCACAGGCGCCGGGATGATGGACGCGAAGCGCGCGCTCGTCGAGGTCGAGGGCGACTTCGACAAGGCGATCGAGCACCTGCGCATTCACGGCATGGCCAAGGCACAGTCCCGCGGCGCCGAACGCACCGCGAGCAACGGCCTCGTGGCCGCCGCCGAGAACGCGCTGATCGAGCTGGCCTGCGAGACGGACTTCGTCGCCAAGAACGAGCAGTTCCAGCAGCTCGCTGCCGACATCGC
>JBKJZO010000200.1:0-2819 GCA_046715235.1 Mycobacteriales bacterium | reverse complement strand
CAGGAAGACCGCGAGGGCGACGATCGCCCAGGTGAAGGTCAGACCCGCGACGCGCAGGTGCAGGTGGCCGCGGTAGACCTGGCAGATGGCGTCATAGCCCGCATCGACCCCGCAGGCGGAAGCGAGCGTCGCGTTCGTCTCCCGGGCCTCGCCGACCATGCGGGTTGCGATGCTCCCAGCTGCCGAACCCAGCGCGAGCGCGACGGCGATCGCTGGGCCGCGCCGGCGCCCCAGCTGCCACACCACGAGCCCGGCGAGCAGTCCTGCCACCGCTGTCACGGCGAGGAAAGCCGCCTCCGCGCCGAAATAGCTCTTGTCGGTGTCCGCGAGCAGTTGGAACGACCCGCCCGGGCCCTCGACCACCAGGGGCCGGGGGCTGATCGCATGCCACACCAGACCGCACGCCACCCCCGCGAGGGCCAACGTCACGACGACGAGCGCCGCGAGCGGGAGGTCACGCCGGACGCCGTAATCAGGCCGCGGCGAGCTTACGGCCGGGGGCGTGGTCCATGGTGACCAGGCTTCAGGCCACGGCTCGACGCCAGGTGAGGGCGGCGGCCACGGCGAGGTCATGGCGAACATCCTCGCATTCGAGCGGGGCCGGTCAGGACCGCATCGCGCGGTGCCAGGCGCGGCTGGCCACCCACAGCGCGACCGCCGCGACCGCGGCGCTGATCGCGAGATCACGCGTTACCAAGCCGTAGTCGGGGTTGCCGTTGAGGGCCGCGGCGAGCGCGTCCGCGGCATGCGTGCTGGGCACAACGGTGCGGATCACCCGCAGCACGGATGGCAAGCGCTCTGGCCTGACCAGATCGAGGAAGAGCACCGCCGTCATGCCGAGCTGGCCCGCGACGGTCGCGAGCTCAGGTCGCGGCAATAGCAGGCCGAGTGCCGCGCCGACGCCGGACAGCGCGAGCCCGGCCAGGACGACCGCAGGGATCAGGACCCAGGTGTGCGCGACCGGCAAGTCGTACAGCAGTACGCCCACGCCGGCAGTGACGACCGTGCCGGGTAGCGTGAACGTCGCGTAGCCGCACGTGAGCCCCAGGACGACCGCGACGGGCGGCACCGGCAGCGCGGCGTAGTAGTCGAGCGCCCCGCGCGCCTTCAGAGTGCCGATCCGCTGGGCGAGCAGATTGAGCGCGACGAAGGCGACGACGAGGATCGTCGCGCCAGCCACCAGTTGCGCATGCTCGGGTTGCGCGTTCGACGACACGATCCCGCGCATCAGCACGACCAGGCCGATCGACTGCAGGCTGGCGACGAACAACAGCGGCGCCCGGGCCGCCCGCGCCCGAGCCAGCGTGCCGGCGTACACCGCCCCCAGCCCGGGGAGAAACGCGGTCGCCGCTCCGATCTGCGGCCCCGCGCTCACCCGCGCTCCATGTCGTCGTCGCGGCCGCCGAGGGCGAGATAGACGTCCTCCAGGCTCGGCGTCGCGAGCGTGAAGTCGTCGAGGGCGGCAAACGCGGGACCCGTGGTCAGGCGCCCCAGCGTCTCCCGCGCCGTCTCTACCGGTAGCCGCGCGCTCCACCGCCGGCCGACCCGCTCGGACCGGGTCGCGAGCTCGGCGACGACCGGATCATCGAGCGGTGGGTCAGCCCGCCACACCAGGTCGAGCCGGACATCGGCGGACACTGCCGCCTTGAGCCGGCCAGGAGTGTCGCAGGCGATGACCCGGCCGTGATCGAGTACGGCGACCCGGTCGAGCACGTTCTCGGCCTCGAGGACGTTGTGCGTGACCAGCACGATGCTCGCTCCGGCCGCACGGCGCTTCTCGATCGCCGACCACACAGAACGGCGCGCGGCCGGATCGAGCCCGGTCGTCGGTTCGTCGAGCACCAGGATGGGTCGGTCGCCGATCAGCGCTGTCGCGACACCGGCGAGCCGGCGCTGACCGCCCGACATCTTGCCCACTACGCGGTCGCCCAGCTCAGTCAGCCCGAGCTCGTCGAGCAACGCGCCGGCGGCAGTGCGCGCCTCCTGCTTAGACGCGCCGCGCAGCCTGCCAGTCAACTCCACCGCGGTCGTCACGCTCATGTCGTCGAGCGCGGGTTCTTCCTGCGCGAGGTACGCCGTCGCCCGAGCCGCGAGGCCGCGCTCGCTCGCGAGGTCGCGGCCGAAGATTTCGACGGTGCCGGCATGCGGCCGCAACAGTCCGACGAGTTGGCGCACCAGCGTCGACTTCCCGGCGCCGTTAGGGCCGAGAAGCCCGAAGATCTCACCCCGCGCGACTGTTAGGGACACATCGTCGGTAGCCAACAGGTCGCCGTACCTGCGCGTCAGCCGGTCGACGACGTAGGCGTTCACATGCCCGCCCTCGACCGTCATGGCTCCTTCGATCTCGCTGGTGAGCACCGAGGGTAGCGCGCGCCACTGCGCCGAAATGCGCAGGGCGCGGGCGCATTCCCCTACCCGGTCAGGCAGCCGGGCCCAAGCAGTGCCTTGAGGTCGGCGAACAGTGAGGGCGCGGCGGACACGCGCAGCCCTTCGTCGAGTTTGAGCACGGTAGTGCGCGCACCGCCGATCAGGTGCAGGTGCACCTCCGTCGTGCCTGGGTGCGTGCGGAGCACGTCCTTGAGGGCGTCGACGACCGGCGGGCTGCAGCGAGCGGCCTCGAGCCGGACGACAACAGGCCCGCGTGGGCCGTTTGCGATGTCGGGCACCCGCAGCTCCATCGCGATGAGCTTGGGTACGTCGTCGCGCTTGTCGAGCCGCCCCCTGACGCAGACGACGGCGTCCTCCATCAGCTGCGTCGCACACGTGAGGTAGGTCTGCGGAAAGAACATCACCTCGATCGCGCCTTCGAGGTCTTCGAG
>JBKJZO010000199.1:0-2677 GCA_046715235.1 Mycobacteriales bacterium | reverse complement strand
TCGTGGAACATGTGCGCGTCCTGCGTCACGACGCCGATCGCGCCGCGCAACGACTGAAGGGTCACATCGCGTACGTCGACGCCACCGATCCGCACGCTGCCGGAGGTCACGTCGTACATGCGTGTGGGCAGCATCGAGATCGTTGTCTTGCCGGCACCTGAGGGCCCTACAAGCGCGACGAGCTGCCCAGGATCCGCCCGGAACGAGACGTCGTGGAGCACCTGCTGGCCAGCGGTCGTGTCGAGTCGCTCGACACTCTCGAGCGATGCTAGCGAGACCTGCGACGCATTCGGGTAGCCGAAGTCGACTTGCGTGAACTCGATGGTGGTGGCACCGCGGCGCAGCTCCTGCGCATCGGCCTTTTCGGCAACCATCGGCGGGAGGTCGAGAACCTCGAACACCCGCTCAAAGCTGACAAGAGCGGTCATCACGTCGACCCGGATGTTCGACAGCGCCGTGAGCGGCCCGTAGAGCTGGCCAAGCAACGCGGCCAGCGCGACGACCGTTCCGACGGACAGGTCGCCAGCTGCGGCCAGGCCACCGCCGATGCCGTAGACGAGTGCAGTGGCCAGCGACGCGACCAGGCTGAGAGAGACGAAGAAGGTGCGGCCGTACATCGCAGAACGCACACCAATGTCACGGACCCGGCCGGCCTTCGCGCTGAAGTCAGCCGCCTCGGCGTCGGGGCGTCCGAACAGCTTCACCAACAACGCACCCGACACGTTGAAGCGCTCGGTCATCGTGTTGTTCATCGAGGCGTCGAGCGTCATGCGCTCCCGGGTGATCGCCTGCAGTCGCAGGCCGACCCGGCGGGCGGGCAGCACGAACACCGGCAGCAGCACGAGGGAGATCGCGGTGATCTGCCACGAGAGGCTGACCATGACGGCGACGGTCAGCACCAGTGCGATGACGTTGGAGACCACCCCGGAGAGAGTCGACGTGAACGCCTGCTGCGCACCGATGACGTCGTTGTTGAGGCGGCTGACGAGCGAGCCCGTCTGCGTGCGGGTGAAAAACGCGATCGGCATGCGCTGCACGTGGTCGAAGACCTTCGAGCGCAGGTCGAAGATGAGACCTTCGCCTATGCGCGATGAGTACCAGCGTTGCAACAGGGACAACCCGGCGTGGAAAACGGCGAGCCCCGCGACGATCCCGGCCAGCATTCGCACCTTGCCGACGTCGCGCGCGCTAATGCCGTCGTCGATGATCGCCTTGAACAGCAGCGGCGTCACGACGGAGATCAGTGCGTCGACCACTACGGTCAGGATGAAGACCGCGAGCTCCCGGCGGTAGGGCCGCGCGAACTGCGCGATCCGCCGTACCGTCCCCGGCTTGAGCTTGACCTTGCCCAGCGGCTCGCCGTGCGGCCGGAACGACCGCATGTACTGCATCTGCATCTGGTTCATTGCTGCAGGAAACCACGCGCGAGCGCGATTCCTTCCCCTGTCAGGCTACGGGGACCAGCGCGTCCTTGCGCTGCGTGGGGATGAACGCGTCGTGCGCGGCGAGGCAGGCGGCGAGGGCTCGGCAGGCAACCGCCTGCTCTGCGTGGGTCGGCTCGGACGTCGTCACGTACCGCTGCAGCAGGCGGCCACCGGCCAACACGGCCCGGCTGACCGGTCGCAGTGGCGTTCGGGCGGCAGCCGACACCAGCTCGACGGCGGCCGCAAGCAGGACGACCCAGATGGCCAACGACGCGGCGATGTGAACATGAATCGGGATCGTCGCGAGCAGCAGCAGGATCGCGACGACGTTGGTCCCGCACCGCGTGTGGACACGGGAAAAGCCCAGGACAGCGTCAACGTCATCAACGTCGACGCCGGCCTCGTGCGCGGCAACGGCTTTGTGTTCCGCACCGTGGTAGCGCCACATGGCGGCTGGGAGCACCAGCCGGAGCGCGACGAGTTGAAGCAAGATTGCGAGCAGAGTGCGACCTGCCGCGAGACCCCACACGTCGGACGTCACCGGTAGCAGCCGGCCGATCAGCAGGTCGACGGCGAGGGGCACGGTTAGGAACAGCGGCAGCGACCACCGCACCCGGGCCGGTACGCCGCGCTTGGCACCCCGGCTGCGCATCGCGCTCAGGCCGCGCGCAACCGAGGGCAGCAGCCCGGTGATGACACGAACCATTGGTACGCCGGCGAGTAGGTGTGGGGGCAGCAGTCCGGTCTCTATGGAGCCGTCAGAACGTGCCACCGCCCAGTTGCGCCCCGCTCGCATGAGCACGCCGTCCGCTAGCGCTTGGCCCCCCACGCGAAAAACGGGGGCAGGGGAAGCAACGGGCACGGGCACTCCAAGGCGGTTTGGGTCGCAGGCCATACATCGGCAGCAATTGCGCCCACGCTAACCCGTTGGCGACGCGAATTTCGTCGCTCACTACAGAAAAGTACCGGCGCCGCTACCTGTAGGCAGCGGCGCCGGTAACGTCTGTTGGTACTGCGTCTGTGGAGGTCTAGAAGAGCCAGAGCAGCAGCAAGATGATCAGAATCAGGGCGATTACGCCACCACCGATGTACATGAGTCCGCCTCTCGTCCGGTTGCCTTGGGCCCTTGCCCCTCCCATACCCGCATGCCTCGGCATCCGAAACAGATACAGGCGCCTTACCAACAGGAAACCGTCAACGACCCGGCGGCGAGACCAGCAACAGGGGACGAGAACAGAGAAGCGGCCCGGATC
>JBKJZO010000198.1:0-32868 GCA_046715235.1 Mycobacteriales bacterium | reverse complement strand
CTAGGTGTCAGGCATGTCCCGAGACATCCCTGTCAACAGAGACACAGGACATCGCAACCGCGTCCGCGGAGCGTCCAGCACCCGCTTGTCGCTTTTCACGGGACTACCTACGGGTAGGAGGACGTTCGGACCTCTAGGAGGCGACGTGGCCAGCAGGCAGCTCGAGATCGACGGCGACGTCGAGGTCATCGACGTACCCGACCTCCAGCGCTTCGAGATCCACATCGACGGCGCGCGTGCGGGCCTGGCCGACTACTACGTGCAGGGCGGCGTCATGTCGATCACCCACACGGAGACCAACCCGCAGCTGCAGGGACGCGGCATTGCCGCCCGCCTGGTCCACGAGGTCCTCGACGAGGCTCGCGCGAGGGGTCTGACCGTGCGGCCGATCTGCTGGTACGTCGCGCAGTACATCAACCGCAACCCTGAGTACACCGACCTGCTCGCCTGATTGCGTGCCCGTCCGCGACTACACGGGCTGCTACGCCGCGCGGCGCAGATGGACGGGGGCCTTGCGACCTCATCCCGTTGTTGGAGTTCCTCGGAGGAGCAATCGTGGGTCTGCTGGACTACCGGGCGAATACGAATCACAAATGGTGAAGATGGCGTCCTCGCGGAGATCATCGCCAGGCTCGGACTTGATGATCAAGAGACACGATGGTGTGTGGAGTTCGGCGCCTGGGACGGCAAGCGCCTGAGCAACACATTCCTTCTGGTCGAGCAGCACGACTGGAAACCCGTGTACATCGATGGGGGACGCCGTGCACGCCGTCGCGGGCCGACTGCCGGAAAGTCTCAAGTCGCCCCTGCGCCGACTGAAGAGCCGGGGCCGCTGACCGCCGCTGGCTCCATTGTGCGGCTGGCGCGCTGTCATGACCGCGCGTGAGCCGCACAGTTCAACGAGTGGGGTCGGTTCGAACGTGTGACCTGGCTGAACTCGCAGTTGCCGTCACTCCCACTCGATGGTGCCGGGCGGCTTGCTGGTGATGTCATAGACGACTCGGTTGATCTGCGCGACCTCGTTGATGATGCGGGTCGAGATGCGCTCGAGCACGTCGTACGGCAACCGCGCCCAGTCGGCGGTCATCGCGTCCTCGCTGGTGACCGCGCGCAGTACGACGGGATGGCCGTACGTGCGCTCGTCACCCATCACACCGACCGACCGGACGTCGGCGAGCAGCGCCGCGTAGCACTGCCAGATCTCGCGATCGAGACCGGCGCGCTTGATCTCCTCGCGTACGACGGCGTCGGCGTCGCGCAGCAGATCGAGCCGCTCGGGGGTGACCTCGCCGATGATGCGGACCGCGAGCCCCGGGCCCGGAAACGGCTGGCGCCACACGATTTCCTGCGGCAGGCCGAGCTCTTCGCCGACCCGGCGTACCTCGTCCTTGAACAGGTTGCGCAGCGGCTCGACGAGCTTGAACTGCAGGTCGTCGGGGAGGCCGCCGACGTTGTGGTGGCTCTTGATCTTCGCGGCGGTCGACGAGCCCGACTCGATGACGTCGGGATACAGGGTGCCCTGCACCAGGAAGGCGATGTCGTCGCCGGGATGCGCCGCCACGATGTCGCGCGCGGCCTCCTCGAAAACCCGGATGAACTCGCGGCCGATCGTCTTGCGCTTCTCCTCCGGCTCGGTGATGCCAGCGAGAGCAGACGCGAACCGGTCGGCTGCCTTCACGTGCACCAACTCGACGCCGGTCGACGCGACGTAGTCCTGCTCGACCTGCTCGGCTTCGCCCTTGCGCAGCAGGCCGTGGTCGACGAAGACACAGGTCAGCTGGTCGCCGATCGCCTTATGCACTAAGGCGGCAGCGACAGCGGAGTCGACTCCGCCGGAGAGCCCGCAGATCACGCGCGCCGTGCCGACCTGCGCGCGTACTGCGTCGACGGCCTCATCGACGATGTTGACCATGGTCCAGGTCGGCCGGCAGCCGGCTGCGTCGTAGAGGAAGTGCCGCAGCACATCCTGCCCGCGCGGCGTGTGCATGACCTCGGGGTGGAACTGCACGCCGTACAACCCGCGCTCGGGCGCCTCGAAGACCGCGACCGGAGTCGCGTCGGTCGACGCGGTGACGCGGAAGCCCGGCGGCGCTTGGGTCACTGTGTCGCCGTGGCTCATCCAGACCTGCTGCAGCTCGGGCAGGCCGGCCATCAGCAAACCCGGGGTCGACACCGCGAGCTCAGTGCCGCCGTACTCGCGGACGCCGGTTGGCTCGACAACGCCGCCAAGAGCCTGCGCAATCACCTGGTGGCCGTAGCAGATGCCGAGGGTGGGAACGCCGGCGTCGAAGATCGCGCTGTCGATGCGGGGCGCACCGTCGGCGTACACCGACTTGGGGCCGCCGGACAGGATGATCGCCTTCGGCTTCTTCGCGAGCATCTCGGCCGCCGGCAGGTGCCACGGCACGATCTCGCTGTAGACGTGGCATTCACGCACGCGCCGGGCGATCAGCTGCGCGTACTGCGCACCGAAGTCGACGACGAGGACCGTGTCAAAACCGACGTCGGGCTGACTCAAGGAATGCCTCTTCCGCCGTCGCTGCACTGGGGGGAAGGGCGCAAGTCTACCGGCAGCAACGCCGGACGCTGGCCGGGCCCGCAGTGACTTCAGGCACTCCCGACATGGACGTCGTCGTCGAACGGCGGATGGACCGCGTGTTCTCGGAAAGTCCGTACGACCGTCGCCACGACCGCCGTCACCGGCACGGACAGCAGCGTGCCAAGCACGCCGCCGATCACCGCGCCGGCGGCGAGTGAGAGGGCAATCGCGAGCGGGTGCAACTGCACCGCGCGGCCGAGCACGAGCGGCGCAAGCACGTGACCCTCGATCTGCTGGATCGCGATGATGGCGACCACGACGATCAGGGCGGCTGTAGGCCCCACGGCGACGAGCGCCACGAGTGCGGCCACCGCGCCGGCCAGCGTCGCGCCGACAAGCGGGATGAACGCGCCGAAGAAGGTCAACGCGGCGAGCGGAATCACCAGCGGTACGCCGACGATCGCCAGAGCGATGGCGATCAGAACCGCGTCGACGAGCGCGGTGATGGACACGCCGCGCAGGTAGGCACCGACGGTGACGAACGAGCGCCGCCCGGCGTCGTCGACGACCGCCTGGCGTTCGGGCGGGAACAGCTTGACGACCGCGGCCCAGAGGCGGTCACCATCCTTGAGGAAGAAGAACAAGACAAACATCGACAGCAAGAACCCGGCAGCGATCTCAGCCGCGACATGCACGCCGGTGACCACGCCGGAGATGATCCGGTCGCGGTTGGTCGACGCACCTGATCGCGCTTGATCGGCGAATCCCTCCACCTGGTCACGGGACAGCTCGAGTGGGCCGGTGACGAGCCAGTCCTGGATCTCGCGGATGCCCTTGTCGATGTTGGTCGAGAGCTCCGTGAGCTCACCCGCGACGCTGCGGCTGACCAGCGTGATGACGCCGACGAAAGAGGCGATGGTGAGCAGCAGCACGAGGGCGCTTGCCAAGCCGGGCTTGAGACCCCGCCGCCGTAACACCCTCAGCGGGCGCACGAGCACTGACGAGAGCAGCACCCCGAAGATCAGGGGCAGTACGACGATCCTCAGCGCCACCATGAAGTAGAGGACGACGGCGACCGCCAGCGCGATGACGAGAAAACGCCATGAGTACGCCGCAGCGGTCGCGTACGAGCGCGGCACGCGCACGCCCTCTGTTTCGTGTTGCCGCAGGTCCGCGAGAACGTCGCGCGCATCGCTCATGGCGCCATCCTGCCAGCTACGCATACGAACCAATATCAGGGCATCCTCGCGCCGCGTGGAACCACGCAGACCCTTCAAGGGCTCTTGCAGGCAGGATCAACCGATCTGATAACCGAATCGCAACCGCTCCGGGGCTGCGCGAGCGACAGGGGGAGCGGATGTTGGGTCTCAAGGTCCTACGACCGGGGGGTGCGGTTGGTGCCGCGCTGTTCGTGGCGGCGTTGTCGGTTCCGCTATCGGCAACGCCCGCCGCGACAGCACAGACCCCTCCCTCTGGCCGAGCTGTTGCCTGGGGCTTGAACGACTCGGGACAGACCGACGTACCGGCCGACTTGTCCGCTGTGACAGCAGTCGCCGCGGGTGCGTCGCACAGTCTGGCCTTGCGGGCCGACGGCAGCGTGGTGCAGATCGACAGCTACACGAACTCTGGCTACTCGTGGCGCAACCCTGTCCCACCGGCCGTCGTCAATGCGGTCGACATCGCTGCCGGCGGAGAGTCCAGCCTCGCGCTCTTGGCGAGTGGCACGGTCATCGGCTGGGGCGGCTACTACGAGAACCACTGGCCCGGCGTCCTTTCCGACGTCAAAGCGATCACTGCCGGCAAACACATGGGCGCCGCGCTCAAGAACGACGGAACAGTCGTCACCTGGGGCTTCACTGACTATGGCCAGGACGCGTTTGCCATAGGACTCAGCGGAGCTACGGCGATTGCGATGGGCGACTACCACGGCCTCGCAGTGACCGCGAGCGGGACGGTCGTCGCGTCCGGTGGCGAGGTCGGTGGCGACAGTCCGGCCGCATTCCCACCCGCCGGACTCAGGGGCGTAAAGACCGTTGCCGCTGGGAGTAGGCACAGCCTGGCGTTGAAGCTCGACGGGACCGTTGTGGGGTGGGGCAGCAACACGTACGGCCAGTCCACGCCTCCCAGAGCTCTGCGCGATGTCACCGCCATCGCCGCCGGTGGGGATCAAAGCTTCGCCTTGAAGGCCGACGGCACACTCGTTTCCTGGGGAGCGTCGCGTGGCCGCCAGCCTGGCGCGCCAATGGGTCTGATGGGGGTCAGCGACATCGCCGCCGGTGCTAACCACGCCATCGCTGTTTCGAGCGCCGTGATGCCCTCCGCACCGCAACGAGTATCGGTAGATGCGTCGGGTCGCTCGCCCCTCGTCACCTGGCGGCCCCCGGCGCACCCGGGCATGAACGGCGTCATCGCGTACGTCGTGACGGCCCAGCCTGGCAATTTCCGCGTCCGGCTGAGCCCGATCCTGCGCGGCTACCGCCTCAGACGCATCAACGCTTCGCGACCGTTCGTGGTGTCAGTGGCCGCGGAGACCACTGCGGGTACGGGCGCCGCCGCCTCCGCGCGCGTGACGAGGAATGACATCCGAGTGTTCCGGCCGTCGACCGGGCATTGGCTGCTGCCAGGCACGCAACCGATTGCGTTCGGGCGCCCGGGCGACCGCGCGGCCGCCGCTGACTACGACGGCAACGGGTCAGTCGACTTGGCTGTCTTCCGTCCATCAACCGGGCAGTGGTTCGTGCGCGGGCGAGCAGCAGTGCTGTTCGGCCAGAGGGGCGACATCCCCTTCCCGGGCGACTACAACGGCGACGGCAAGGACGAAATGGCCTTGTACCGGCCGACAACGAACACGTGGTACATCCGCGGCGCTGCAAGCGTGCGCCTTGGGGCGACGGGCGACGTCCCGGTGCCGGCCGACTACGACGGCGACGGCCGCACCGAGATCGCGGTCTTTCGACCGCGGAACGGCGTCTGGTACATCGGTTTCCCCACGGCCCGGACGACGCGCAGGAACGGCCAGCGAGGCGACGTTCCCGTGCCGGGTGACTACAACGGCGACGGCGTGTTCGACGCCGCGGTCTACCGGCCGAGCACCGCGACATTCCACTCAGGTACGACGGCGGGCATCCGCTTCGGGCGGCCCGGCGACGTGCCGGTCGCTGGGGACTACAACGTCGACGGCAAAACCGAGTTCGCCATGTACCGCCCCGCGAACGGCACGTGGTTCGTCCGGGGCGGACCCGCGCTCCGCCTCGGGGGAAGAGGCTGGGCACCGCTCGCGCCACCCGCTTCCGCAATGTCGTTCCGGAGATGAGGATGAGGTAGTCGCGCGGACGTTCACGCGCACCCACGGGAGGAGTGCAGGGTGAGACTGACTATGACGACCTTCTTGTCCATGGACGGGGTCATGCAGGGCCCCGGTGGGCCGGATGAGGACACCAGCGGTGGGTTCGACCGCGGCGGCTGGTCGGTGCCGTACAGCGACGAGGACTTCGGGCGCTACGTGACCGAGTGGTTCAGCGCGGCGGACGCATTCCTGCTCGGCCGCAAGACCTACGAGATCTTCGCCGGCTACTGGCCGAACCACAACGAGCCCGGCGATCCGGTGGCCAACAAGCTCAACGACCTGCCGACGTACGTCGCGTCGAGGACGCTGACGACAGCGGACTGGCACAACACCACGATCATCAACGGCGACCTCGCAGTCGAGGTGGGCAACCTGAAGTCTCAGCCAGGCGGGGAGCTGCAAGTCCATGGCAGCGGAAATCTCGCGCAGGCGTTGATGGCACACGACCTGATCGACGAGTACCGGCTCATGGTCTTCCCCGTCGTCGTCGGCAAAGGCAAGCGCCTGTTCGCCGAGGGCGCCGAGGCGGCGCTCAAACTCGTCGAAGCCAAGACAACGAGCACAGGCGCCGTCGTCCACGTCTACGAGCCGGCAGGCAAGCCGGAGTACGGCTCGTTCTGACCCACCGTCGCGTCGAGCGCTCGCGCTCGAGAACTCGCATCAGCTGCGAGTGGAACCAATGGCGGGCCGCACAGGTCTAACCGGCAGGGGCCTGAAGGTCTCCACATCCGTCGCAATCGCAACGGGGCTGCGCGAGCGGCATGGGAGGGCACCGTGCTGAATTCGAGATTCCTACGGCCGGGGGCTGCGGTCAGTGCCGCGCTGCTTTTCGCGGCGTTGTCGGCGCCGCTTTCGGCGACACCCGCCGCAACGGCGCAGGCAGTGCCAGGAGTACAGCTAGAGAAGCTGCGCGTCTTCCGGCCGTCGACGCGCGTCTGGTACGGACTTGGAGACGCGCGCGTCACGTTCGGCATGGCAACCGACATACCTGTACCCGCCGACTACGACGGCAATGGAGCGTCCGACGTTGCCGTGTTCCGGCCGAGTGATGGCACCTGGCGGTTCAAGGACGGTCGTCCGACGGTGCAGTTCGGGCAACGCGGAGACATCCCGGTGCCGAGCGACTACAACGGCGACGGGCTCGACGACATCGCCGTGTTCCGTCCGTCGACCAAGTGGTGGTACATCCGCAACCAGGCGCGCGTCTACTCCGGGCTCTTGCAGCTCCATGGAATACCGGCGCCGGCCGACTACGACGGCGACGGCCGATCGCAACCCGTCATCTGGGCCTCGAACAACACCTGGTCGGGGCCGGCGCTCCTCCCTGTCGTGCCCCTCGGCCGACAAGGCGACGTACCGGCACCCGCGGACTACGACGGCGACGGGAAAGCCGACATTGCAGTCTTCCGGCCGTCGACCGGGGTGTGGTACCGGGCTGGAAAGCCGTTCATCCAGTTCGGAGCCAACGGAGACATCCCGGTTCCGCAGGACTACGACGGCAACGGGCGTGCCGACATCGCGTTCTTCCGGCCCAGCACCGGCACCTGGCACGTGCGCGGATACGCGACCGTTCAGTTCGGCCAGGACGGTGACATCCCGCTCGTACCGCCGCCCGGTTCGCCGCCGCTCGACTGGTGACGAGCGCTAGTCGCTGGTCACCATGAGCTCGACCTTTTGGAACTCCTTCAAGGTCGAGTAACCGCAGCTGCCCATCGCGCGGCGCAGGCCACCGAAGATGTTGGTCGCGCCGTCACCCTGCGTCGCGGGCCCGACCAACACCTGCTCGAGGGAACCGAGTACGCCGACGTCGCGCCGCGAGCCACGCGGCAGCTCGGGGTGAAACGTCGCCATGCCCCAGTGCTTTCCGCCACCCGGCGCCTCGGCCGCGCGCGCCAGCGCAGACCCGAGTACGACGGAGTCGGCGCCGCAGGCGATCGCCTTGGCGACGTCGCCCGCCGTACGCATGCCGCCGTCGGCGATGACGTGCACGTAACGCCCGCCCGACTCGTCGAGGTAGTCGCGGCGCGCAGCCGCGGCGTCGGCAACAGCAGTCGCAGTCGGTACGCCGACGCCCGTCGCCTGCATGTGACCGCTGCCGCCACCGACGAGTACGCCGGCCGCGCCGGTGCGCATCAGGTGCAGCGCGGCCATGTAGTTGGCGCAGCCACCGACAATGACCGGCACGTCGAGGTCGGCGATGAACGTCTTGAGGTTGATGGGCTCACCGCGCGCGGCGACGTGCTCGGCCGACACGACCGTGCCGTGGATGACGAGGATGTCGACGCCCGCGTCGAGCACCGTCTTGTAGTAGCGCTGAGTGCGCTGCGGCGTAAGGGAAGCAGCCGTGACGACGCCCGACGCCTTGATCTGCGAGATGGACTTCGCGATGAGCTCTTCACGCACCGGTTCGGCGTAGATCAGCTGCATGCGCTTGGTCGCCTGCTCGTCGGGCAGCGCGGCGATCTCAGCGAGCACCGCGGCCGGGTCGTCGTACCGCGCCCACAGTCCCTCGGCGTTGAAGACCGCGAGACCGCCGAGGCGTCCGATCAGAGCTGCCGACTCCGGCGAGACCACGCTGTCGGTCGGGCTGGCAACGAGCGGCAGCTCGAAGCGCCACGCGTCGAACTCCCAGGTGATCGACACGTCCTCGGGGTCGCGCGTGCGGCGGCTCGGCACGATCGCGATCTGGTCGAAGTCGTATGCCCGGCGGGCCGTGCGGCCCTTGCCGATCTCGACCTCGGCCACGTCAGCGCTCCGACTGGTAGTTGGGCGCCTCGACGGTCATCTGTACGTCGTGCGGGTGACTCTCGCGCAAGCCCGCGGCGGTGATGCGCATCAACCGCGCGTTGTCCTGCAGGTCGCGGATCGACGTGGCGCCGCAGTAGAACATGCCGGCCCGAAGGCCGCCGACAAGCTGATGTGTCACGGCGCCGAGCTGGCCGCGGAACGGCACCCGGGCCTCGACACCCTCAGGCACGAGTTGGTCGTCGGAGGTCACGGTGCCCTGGAAATAGCGGTCCTTCGAGAACGACTGCCGGGTGCGGCTCTGCATCGCGCCGAGCGAGCCCATGCCCCGGTAGCTCTTGTACTGCTTGCCGTTGATGAACAGCAGCTCCCCCGGGCTCTCCTCGACACCGGCCAGCAGCGACCCGAGCATGACCGAGTCGGCACCCGCGGCAATCGCCTTCGCGATGTCACCGGAGTACTGCATCCCGCCGTCCGCAATGATCGGCACACCGGCCGCACGCCCGACCTGCGCCGCTTCGTAGATCGCGGTGATCTGCGGTACGCCGACGCCCGAGACCACGCGCGTCGTACAGATCGACCCGGGCCCGACACCGACCTTGACGGCGTCGGCGCCGGCATCGATGAGCGCCTTCGCGCCCGCGCCCGTGGCGATGTTGCCGGCAACGACGTCGACCGCCACCTTGTCGGCCTTGAGCCGGCGGATCAGGTCGGCGACCTCACGGTTGTGCCCGTGCGCGACATCGACGACGACGAAGTCGACGCCCGATTCAATGAGCGCGTTGGCGCGCTTGTAGGCGTCATCGCCCACACCAACTGCCGCGCCGACGACGAGACGACCGCTGGAATCCTTTGTGGCGTAAGGGAATTCCTGGGTCTTGGCGAAGTCCTTGACGGTGATCAGCCCGCGCAGGTGGCCCGTCGAATCGACGAGCGGCAGCTTCTCGATCTTGTGAGCCGCCAGCAGCGCCATCGCGTCGTCGCCCGACGTACCGACGGGCGCTGTGATCAGCGGCATCGGCGTCATCACGTCGCGCACGAGCCGCGTGTAGTCGCGCTCGAAGCGAATGTCTCGATTGGTGACGATGCCGAGCAGCAGCCCGTCGGGGTCGGTCACCGGCACACCCGAGATGCGGTAGCGCCCCATCAGCTCATCAGCGGCAGCGATCGTGTCGTCAGGCGAGCACGTCACCGGTGAGGTCACCATGCCGGCCTCGGAACGCTTCACAAGATCGACCTGGTGCGCCTGGTCTTCGACCGACAGGTTGCGGTGCAGTACGCCGACGCCTCCGTGCCGCGCCATCGCGATCGCCATGCGCCCCTCGGTCACGGTGTCCATCGCGGACGAGACCAGCGGCATTGCCAGCGTGATATTGCGCGAGAGGCGCGTCGACGTATCGATGTCGTCCGGAGTCATGTCGGCGGCGGCTGGCACGAGCAGCACGTCGTCGAACGTCAGCCCGAGCTGCGCGAATTTGTCGGGAATGCCGAGAGCGGGCTCGTCCATGGCACCTATTTTCGCAACCGGGCGGGAGCGCGTCGCCGCACGCTGGATTGAGCAGCAATGGTACCCGGCGGTTACGGTGGTTGGGTGCACGACGACCCGCCCATCGACCCTTTCCACGGTGACCCCGACGACCCCGCGGCTGAACTGCGCGACGAGGACGTCGAGCCGCTGAGCGTCGACGAGCGCGAGGAGATCGTCGCCGACCTCGCCGACCTCGATGTGTTCCGGGCGCTGCTGGAGATGCGCGGCGTACGCGGGCTCGTCGTCGACTGTGACGACTGCCACGAGCCGCACTACTTCGAGTGGGACCTGCTGCGGTCCAACTTGCGGCACCTGCTCGACCACGGGGTCACGCGGGTGCACGAGCCGGCGTACGACCCGGATCCGGCGGAGTACGTGAGCTGGGACTACGCGCGCGGGTTTGCCGACGGCGTACTCGAGGCGTCCGAGTCGGCCGCCGACTGATCCTCGGGCTCGCCACCGTCGACGTCGCCCTCGTCCTCTTCCGCGCCCTCGCCTTGCTCAAGGTCCCCCTGCGGCGGGCGGACGACGACCACGACGTTGGGCTCGCTGTGTACGTCGGCGAGCCAGCCGCCGGCCAGGTCGCCGGGTGGCGCGCCGCGGCGCAGGGACCCCTGACGTGACGGTGGGTCGTGCGGGCCGTCGGTCAGCCCGTGTCCGCGCGCCGACGTCCAGATCAGCAGCCCGGAGCACACCGTGACGAGCAGTACGGCGAGAAACTGCGTCCCCGTCAGCCCGAACGCCGGCCGCTCGTCGATCGAGCGGGCGAAGTCGAGCAAGATTCGCTGCGCGCCGTAGCCGATGCCCCAGACGCAGGCGAGCTGGCCTGACCGGAACTGCCAGCGCCGCCGCAGCCACATCAGGAAAACGAAGAGCAGAAGCGCTCCGACCAGGTCGTAGAGCGCGGGTATGTGGTAGCTGCAGCCGGCGTAAAAGCTGCCGTTGTCAGCGCACGGCCCCGCGATCGCCGGGCTGGGGCCGAAGCCCGGCGCGAGATCGTCGCCGGCGCGGATCGTGTAGGTGAACGGCTTCCACCACGGGCTGCCCGTCACCGGGTCGCCGAGATGATCGCCGATGATGAGGTCGCCGATGCGCCCGACGGCGACACCGATTGCGAACCCGGGTACGGCGGCGTCCAGCAGCCGGGGGATGTGCCCGCGAGCCCGGATCAGCACGGGCAGAGCGAACAGCACCCCGCCGATGAACCCGCCGAAGAGCGCGAGCCCGCCGTCCCAGACGCGAACGATCGCAACCAGCGAGTCGACGAAACCCTGACGTTCGAAGAAGACGTCGGGGTGACTGATCACGTAGTCGGCGCGCGCGCCGATGATCGATCCGACGGCGCCCCAGGTCAGCGCGTTGACGATGATCTCCGGCGCCATGTCGCGCCGCTTCACCTCGCGCATGAGGACGGTCGCGCCCACCAGGAACCCGATCGCCGTGAAGAGCCCGTGCGGCGGGATCACGACGAACTTCTGGATCAAGGGGAAACTGAGCGCCACATCCACCCGGGGAGCTTAACCGGGCAGATCGGCCTACGCCGATCTGCCCTCCGGAGGTGTGGCCAGCCGGATGACGAGGGAAGACGCCAGCACGCAAACCGGCTCCGCGCCAAACACTCACGAAACGATCAGGCGTGTGTCGATCGTTGCCCTATAAGGGGTACGCGCGCCGCACGCCTGATCAACAAGCCACGAAGGCGCGCGGGGTCGGCGTACGCCGCGTGCTTGGGCTAGGTGACGAAGCCCCTGCGGAAGCCGAGCGCGACGGCCTGTGCGCGGTCGCCCACGCCGAGCTTGCGGAATAGCCGGCGGGCGTGGGTCTTGACGGTGTCCTCCGACAGGAACAGCTCACGGCCGATCTCGGCGTTGCTCTTGCCCTGGCTCATGCCGCGCAGGACCTGGAGTTCGCGCTCGGTGAGTGCCGTCGCGGCAGCCGCCGCGTCGTTGCCGGCCTGCCGGTCGACGAGCGCCCGGCGTACCGAAGGCTCGAAGAGTTCTCCACCCGTCAGCGCGGTGACGACCGCGGCGCACAGCTCCTCGTGCGATACATCCTTGAGCAGGTAACCGCGCGCGCCGTTGGCGACCGCGGCTGCGACGTGGTCACGATCGTCCTGTGCGGTGAGCATGACGACGCGCGCGTCGGGGTGCGCGTTGCACAGCTGGCGGGTGGCCTCGATGCCTCCGACGCCCGGCATCTGCACGTCCATCAGCACGAGGTCGGGCATCTCGGACGCGTACCGCGCGAGCGCCTCCTCACCGCTGGCCGCCGTCACCACGCGGTCGACTCCGGGAACGGCTTCGACGAACTGCCGCAATCCCTCCCTGACGATCCTGTGGTCGTCACAGATGAGGACTGTCGTCACTTCTTCACCGCTTTCTCGAAGGCTTCATCTGACAACGGCAGCCTGGCTCTGAGCCAGGCACCGCCTCCGCGCTTGCCGCGCATCCGGACATCGCCCCCTAGCAGCGATACCCACTCACGCCATCGGGCTAGCCCCGGCGGTACTTCGACAACTTGGCCGACACCGTCGTCCGTGACCGTGACGACAAGAACGCCGCCATCGACCTCGGTCGCCACAGTTGCGGCGGTTGCCGCCCGTTCACGCGCACTGGCGCGCAACATCTCCTGGACTAGGCGGAAAGCCGCGCTGGCCACACTCGGCGGCATCTGCGCCGGCAGGTCGCCGCTGGCCACCGTGACTCGCAGTCCAGCGAACTCCCCGAACTGCCCGCCGAGGTTCTGCAGGGCTCCGGCGAGGTCGACGCCGTCGGCGGCGTGCGGGCGCAACTGCCACAGCGCGCGGCGCGCGCTGACCAGACCGTCCTGCACGCCTTTGCGGGCTTCGTCGAAACTGCCGTCGCGTACGGCGAGCCCGGCCATGTCCGTCACGTAGCGCGCGGCCACCAGGGACTGCAGGGGGCCGTCGTGAAGTTCACCCGCGAGCTCCTCACGTTCGTGCTCGGTGGCGTCGATGAATCGGACGACGAGGCGACGGCGTTCGAGCGCGGCCTGCGAGAGCTGCTCAGCCAGGAACCCGGTCATCAGGTGCAGCGCTAGCAGGTCGGCGACGACGGCGACGGTCTGCTCCTGCACGAGGGTGAGTGGCTGGGCGGAACTAACGGATAGCGTGCCGAGTTCCTCGCCGCCGCAGCTCAACGGCAGGGACAGGCGGGTCAACTGGGCCGGTGCCGGCGCGGCGGCGGCGACGGTGACCTCGGCACCCGAGTGGGCACTGCGCAGGGTGACGCTGGCCGCACCGGCGAACCCGCGCACGAGCGCGAGGACCTCGTTGACCGCGGCCGGCCCACGCTGGCCCGACACGAGAAGTTGGGCAGCGCGCAGCAATGCTGCGAGCTCTCCAACCCGCGCGTCGCGAGCAGCCATCGTCACGGCACATTCCTCCCGGTCCACTCTGTCCATCGGCCGGGGGAGGGCCATTCGTTAACGCTACCGGGGGAAAACCTCGGGGCAATCAGCCCTCGAGCAGGGCCGCCAAGTCGGGCCGGGCGAGCCAGGTGTTGCGCAGGTCAACGGGCAGATTGCCCGCAATCGACAGTACGGCGGACCGCGCGGCTCCCAGCGACGCAGCGCTCTCGACCTCGTCGTCGTCCATCAGCAAGGCGCCCAGCAGCGCTCGCGCCGGCCACACCAGCGGCAACGCTCCCAGACCCTCGGCGAGCGTGGCCGCGCGCCGGAGCGAGCCGGCTCCCTCGGCCAGCCCCAACTGGAGCTGAGCGACGCCGAGGAAGAGCAGGCTCTTGGCCACGTGCCGGGGCGCACGCGCGCGTTCGGCCCGCTCGACCGCCGAGTCGGCGGAGTCGACCGCGCTCTCGGCGTCCTCGTCGAGCAGCGCGATCTCGGTGCGCACCCAGTCGTAGTGGACCCGCTGGCGCCACCACTCAGTGGGGCGGTCGGGCAGCAGGCCGGTAGCGGCGTCGGCTTCAGCGTGCGCGGTCTCGGACTCCCCCAGGCCGACGGCGTCGGCGGCCAGGCCGATCCGGCAGGCGAACGCCGGTTCGCCTGTGCCGTCGGTCAGCGCCAAACCCCGCTCGTCCATCGTGCGGGCGACAGCGTGCATGCCGAGTTGCCGGTGCACGCTGCCCAGCGTGCCTCCGCCGAGCGATGCGAAAAGGCGGGCCTCGGGCGGCGCGCCGCCTTCTTCCCCGGCGACGAGCAGGGGCGTCAGGACCTCGAGCGCGTGGCCGTACCTGCCGGCCGCGTTGAGCGAGAGGCCGAGCAGCCACGACGCAGCGGTGGCCTCCGCCGTACGACCGCTGTCGCGCGCGACCCCGACCGCCTGCTCGAGCGCCTGCACCGCGCGAGCCGGGGGGCCGTGGAACGCCGCGCGCTCGCCGATCGCGAGCAGCTCGCCCAGCTCCTGCTCTGCCACGCGCCCTCCAGCCGCCGTGCGGTCCCGCCGCGAGGATAGCCGCCGCAACGCCCCGCGGCGATCATGGCGCCCCGGCATGAACCGGTTGCTACCCGCGCGCGAACAACACGTCGTACGCATGACACCGCCGCTGGAGGACCGCCCAATGACCGACGTCAGCCGCCTGCCGGCCCCCGTCTCGGAGCACTACGAGTGGCAGCTTCGCGGAAGCTGCCGCGGGCTCGAGGTGAGCGTCTTCTTCCTGCCCGAAGGCGTGCGCGGCCCGCGCAAGGCCCGGCGCGAGCGCGCCGCGAAGGCGATCTGCAGCCAGTGCCCCGTCCTCGAGCGCTGCGCGGAGTTCGCCATCTCGACCCGCGAGCAGTACGGCGTGTGGGGCGGCATGACCCCAGACGAGCGCGAGCTGGCGTGGTCAGGAGACCAGCGGCTCGCCGACGCGTCCGGCGCCTGACCCCGCTCACGCGGATGCGTGACGCAGACACGCCGTAGCGGCGGCGTGTCTCCGTCACCGACGGGTGACCAGCTTCGCGGGCGTTTCCGTCGAAGGCGACAGGGGTGGGGCTGGCCCCTGATTCTCAAGGGGGCTGTGCTCGCCGCCGATGACCTTTCGAATGGGCTTCCCGGGGCGAGGAGACGAGTGAGCGCGATACCGCTGTTCTCTGCGGACGGAGACGCTCCGCCCGTCAACGCGAACACCGCTCACGCCCAGCGCGTCGTCGCGAACGTCGAGCGTGTCGTCCACGGCCGCAGGCGTGCGGTCGAGCTCGTCGCTTGCGCGCTGTTCAGCGGCGGTCACGCGCTCGTCGAGGACATCCCCGGCAGCGGGAAGACCACGCTCGCCCGTGCCTTCGCCCGTTCGCTGGGCGGCGTCTTCCACCGCATCCAGGCCACCGCTGACCTTCTGCCTTCCGACATCACCGGCTCAGGCGTCTGGGACCCGGACGCCCACGGCTTCCGCTTCGTGCCCGGCCCGGTTTTCGGCCACGTGGTGCTGGTCGACGAGCTCAACCGAACGCCGCCGCGCACGCAGTCGGCGTTCCTCGAGGCGATGGACGAAGGCGCAGTCACCATCGACGGCCAGCGGCACGCCCTGCCCGAGCCGTTCTTCGTGATCGCGACACAGAACCCGCTCGAGCAGCACGGAACGTTCCCTCTGCCCGAAGGTCAGCTCGACCGCTTCGCCATGTGCCTGCGGCTCGGCGCGCTCGACGTGGCGTCCGAGCGACAGGTCGTCCGCGAGCAGCTGGTCCGCGCGACGGTCGACGATCTCGAGCCGGTCATCTCGATCGAGCTGCTGCAGGCTCTGCGCGTGGCGGTTCGGTCGACGTACGTCGCCGATCCGGCTCTGGAGTACTGCCTGTCGATCGTCCGTGCGACCCGCGAGGACCCGCGGGTGCGGATCGGTGCCAGCTCGCGGGCCGCCATCTCGCTGGTGCGCTGCGCGCAAGCTCGCGCCGTACTCGAGGGCCGGGAGTTCGTCGTCCCCGACGACGTGAAAACGCTCGCTGGGCCGGTGCTCGCGCACCGCCTCACGCTGGCGCAACGGCAGTCCGGCGCGGCCGACCAGATCGTCAACGACATCGTCGAGCGGGTTCCGGTACCGCTGCGGCCATGAGCCGCTTCGGCAACGTCAGGTGCACCAAGCTGGGACTGATCCCCCGGTTCGCGATGATGGGCATCTTCGGCCTGGTCCTCGTCACTGGAAACACCTGGCTGATGCTCACCGCATGCATCGCTGCGGGACTCAACATCGCGCCGTACGTCGTCCGGCCTCGCCTGCAGGACCTGGCCGTGACGGTCGAGATGCCACAGCGCGTGGTGACCGGTCAGTCGGTGACGTCGGTGGTGCGGGTCACCAACACGGGCACCGGCTGGTCATCGCTCTCGCACCTCGGGCACGCGGTGGACGGCTTCGGGATGCAGGAGATCAGGATCGAGCCGCTGCCCCCCGGCGAAACCGTCGCCATACATGTCAACCGCGAATGCGAGAAGCGTGGCGTGCTCACTGGCTCGTAGGCGCTGCTCGTTACCGATGAACCGCTGGGCTTGCTCAAGCGCAGGCGCGAGTTCGACGTACCGCTGCATCTCATCGCGCATCCGCGTGAGGTGCCCGTGATCGTTCCGGAGCCGCGGGGCGGGAGCGTCGACAACCGCGAGTGGCTCGTAAGCCGGTCCGGCACCGATGTGCACGGGATCAGGGAATGGCGCTCCGGCGACGAGGCCAGCCAGGTGCACTGGCGCAGTACGGCGAGGCGTGGCCGGCTCGTCGTACTCGAACGTGAAGTGCCCAAGGCGGGAAGCATGGCCATCGTGCTGTCTGCCGGCGCTGGCGACCAAAGCTGGGAAGAGGTCATCTCGCTGGCCGGTTGGACGGCGGCCGCGACAGTGCGCACCGGGCGAGAGGTGGCGCTCATCGCGCAATATGGCGGCGTTCAGATGATCACCGGTGGGCCCAAGGAACTGTTGGACTGGTGTGCCACTCTCGGCAACGGCGCGCTCGCCGGAGAAGCCGAGTTGGAACGTGCCTGCGCGTTCACCGGCGGCGGCGGCGACGTGCTCGTGGCGTGCGGTGCGGCACTCCCCGTCGGCTGGTGGGACTGGGCGGTCGGTGTCGCGAGCCGTACTGGCACTGCGTTGCAACCGCTCGAAGCACCGGACCACCAGTGACAACCGACCCACTCGTCCCGTTACGTGTGACTGCCGTCATCGTCGGCTGGTCCGGCCTCGCCGGGCTGTTCATCAGCGGGGACATGGCGCCGGTCTATGCCCTCGCCGGCGTCGTCAGCGCAGTCATGACAGTTGTGTGCTCCCGGTATTCCTCACCGAACGCCAAGACCATCCGCCGAATAATCGGCGCGTTGGTGCTGTTCCCCGTGCTCCTCATCGTCGCGTCGGCGATAAGCCAGAGTCCCGAGATCGAGGAGCTGTTCGGCGTTCTGGCCCTGCTCATCATCGGCGTCATGACGGCGCAGAGTTTCGGCCTCGACACCCGGCACGACCTGATGATCGCCGTCACCATCGGTGTGTTCGTGCTCGTGCTTCCGACCGGACTCGCCCCCACGCCCGGCCTCCTCGTTCCCATGTTGATCGGCTGGCCCGCCGCGATCACAGCGCTCGTCCTCTCGACCCGCGCGCACTCGACGGAGTGCAAGTCGGCCGCGGTCATCCGGACGTCGACACCGAGCCGTCCGGGAATTGTCGGGATCGTCGCCCGCACGGTCGGCGTCGTCCTTGCGATTGGTTTGTTGCTGTTCTTGCTCGTGCCCCCGCCAAAGGGCCTGCCGCAGGCGGGCCGCCTCGGCAATCCTGTCAGCGTTCTCCCCGGCTCAGAAGGGGGGCGGTCGCTGGCCAACTACGGCAGCTCCGGTGCGCTCGACATGCGCGCCCGCGGCAAGCTGCCGAACACGCCCGTCATCGACGTACCAGCCGACAGTCCACGGCTGTGGCGTGGGCGCTTCTACGACACCTACGACGGCACGAACTGGACGGCGAACGAGACTGAGTTCGGGCAGCTCGGTGGGACTGGCCGCATCCGAGTCGCGATGGACGGAGGGGATGGGGTGCTGCAGGCTGACCCGCTCCGCTCTGACGACGTCAAAGGCCTGGCGGGGTTCGACCAGTTCGTCGTGGCCCCCGGGGTGCCGGTGTGGCTCACGACCGAGGGACGCGCCGCCTTCGCGGGCGCCAACAGGATCGTCGTCGAGGACCGCTCCGGCTACACCGTGGAGTCGGTCCGCGTCGCCGAGGACCCGGCCACGCTGTCTGCCGCTTCGGGTCCGGACCGCACTGAACCGCAGTGGCTGGACCTGCCTGACTCGCTCCCGGGACGCGTGCGTCGCCTGGCCGAAGACATCACCGCCGGTACGACGACGCGCTACGAGGCGGTCACCGCGATCACCGCATACCTCGAGACCACCAAGGAATACGACCTCGACTCGCGGGTGCCACCTGTCGGCGCCGACGCGGTGGACGACTTCCTCTTCAACGCTGACAGCGGTTTCTGCGAGCAATTCGCTGCCGCGCAGGTTGTCCTGCTGCGCACTCTCGGCATCCCCGCTCGGATGGCGACCGGCCTGGCCAACCAGGGACCGGCCGCCAAAGGCCGGCGCGTGCTGCGAGCATCCAACGCGCACGCGTGGGTGGAGGTCTGGTACCCGGGCGTCGGCTGGTCGGCGTCCGATCCGACTCCGCCTGACTCCGCCACGCCGCAGGGGAAGAATGGGCTCGAGGAGCTGGTGCGAAAGCTCTTGCGCTCGAGGGTCGCGCGCCTTGCTCTTGCCGCGGTGATGGTCGTGATCGCCGGTCTTGTCTTCGTTGTCATGAGAAGGAGGCGTCGTCGTACGCCGACGCCGCCTTTTGCGCTGTCGACACACGCCGACGCTCTGCTCGCGGCCTTTGCGCGACTCGAAGCAGCACTGGTCACCGACGGCCGACCGCGGGCGCCGGGCGAAACACTCGCTGAGCTCGAGCGACGACTTGGCACGGACCCAGCCGGCAGAGCAGCGCTGGCTGTATTCGAGCGCGCGTGTTACTCACCGACCCAGATCACGAACGCGGAGGCGCGCGCCGCCATCGACGCCTTCGAACGGCTCGCGGGCGAGATCCTCGCGGCGCATGCCGCACGCGCACGGCTAGCCGACTCAATCGGCGTACCGAGGTAGCACTGCCCCTGCGACGCGAGAAAGGCCCGGCTCGCGGGCTTGGGGTCGCGGCCGGGCCTTCCTCTTTGCGTTGCTAGTGCGAGTGGCCGTGGCCGTGGCCGTGGCCACCGCCCGCTGACGGCTCCTCTTCCTTCTTGTCCGCGACCAGCGTTTCGGTCGTGAGCAGCATGCCTGCGATCGAGGCTGCGTTCTGTACGGCGGACCGCGTCACCTTCACCGGGTCGACGATGCCGGCCTTGAGCAGATCGCCGTACTCGTCGGTCGCCGCGTTGTAGCCCTCACCGGGTTGCATCGCCTTGACGCGCGACACGACGACATAGCCCTCTTGGCCGGCGTTCTGCGCGATCCAGCGCAGCGGCTCCTGCAGCGACTTGCGCACGATGTCGACGCCGGTCGCCTCGTCACCGGTCAGGCCGAGATGGTCGTCGAGAGCCGCGCTGGCGAAGACGAGTGCGCTGCCGCCACCGGCGACAATGCCCTCTTCGACGGCCGCGCGGGTCGCCGAGATGGCGTCCTCGAGCCGGTGCTTCTTCTCTTTGAGCTCGACCTCGGTGGCCGCGCCGACCTTGATGACGCCGACGCCGCCGGCGAGCTTGGCCAGCCGCTCCTGCAGCTTCTCGCGGTCCCAGTCTGAGTCGGTCGACTCGATCTCCCGCTTCAGCTGCGAGACCCGGCCCGCGATCTCCTCGGTCGAACCGCCGCCTTCGACGATCGTCGTCGTGTCCTTGGTGATGGTGACCCGACGGGCGCGGCCCAGCACGTCGAGACCGACGCTGTCGAGCTTGAGGCCGATCTCAGGTGCGACGACCTGACCGCCGGTAAGGACGGCCATGTCCTGCAGCATCGCCTTGCGGCGATCGCCGAAGCCAGGCGCCTTCACCGCGGCGGCGTTGAACGTGCCGCGGATCTTGTTGACGACGAGCGTCGACAGAGCCTCACCCTCGACGTCCTCGGCCACGATCACGAGCGGCTTGCTCGCCTGGACGACCTTCTCGAGCAACGGCAGCAGGTCGTGGATCGCCGAGATCTTCTGGTTGGTGATCAGGATGTAGGGGTCGTCGTAGACGGCCTCCATGCGCTCCTGGTCGGTGACGAAGTACGGCGAGATGTAGCCCTTGTCGAACTGCAGGCCTTCGGTGAACTCCAGCTCGAGGGTCATCGTGTTGGACTCCTCGACGGTGATCACGCCGTCCTTGCCGACCTTGTCCATCGCCTCGGCGATGAGCTCACCGATCTTCGGGTCCTGCGCCGAGATGGACGCGACGTGCGCCATGTCGTCCTTGGTCTCGATGTCGCGGGCCATGTCGCGCAGGGTCTCGGCGATCGCGGCGACCGCCTTGTCCATGCCGATCTTCAGTGACATGGGCGACGCGCCTGCGGCCACGTTGCGCAGACCCTCGTTGACCATGGCCTGCGCGAGAACCGTCGCGGTCGTCGTACCGTCGCCGGCCACATCGTTGGTCTTGGTGGCGACTTCCTTGGCGAGCTGTGCACCCATGTTTTCGTACGGGTCGTCGAGCTCAACCTCACGGGCGATCGTCACACCATCGTTGGTGATGGTGGGCGCGCCCCATTTCTTGTCAATGACGACGTTACGGCCGCGCGGGCCGAGCGTCACCTTCACCGCGTCGGCAAGGGCGTTGACGCCCCGTTCGAGTGCGCGACGGGCGTCCTCGTCGAAGGACAGGATCTTTGGCATGTGCGGGTCCCTTCTCAGCCGAACGCCCCGGTCGCGCCGCTAGTGCGGGAACCGGGGCGGACGGCGTACGACGTGTGTGTCGTTACTTCTCGATGACCGCGAGCACGTCGCGGGAGCTGAGGACCAGGTAGTCCTCGTTGTTGTACTTGACCTCGGTGCCGCCGTACTTGCTGTAGATCACGGTGTCGCCGACCTCGATGTCGAGCGGCAGGCGTACGCCGTTGTCGAAGCGGCCGGGGCCGACCGCAAGAACGACGCCCTCCTGGGGCTTCTCCTTGGCGGTGTCCGGGATCACGATGCCGGACGCGGTCGTGGTCTCGGCTTCGCTGGCCTGAACGACGATCCGGTCCTCGAGCGGCTTGATCTTTACCTTGGTGGCGGTCGCCATGTGCGAACCTCCCCCTTCTGACTCACAGTGCGGAGTGGGGCGTTTAGTGGAAGCGGCTCGGCGCCTGCCGTCGCGGGGGTCAGGTGCCGATCGCTGTGGTTAGCACTCTAGGGTGCAGAGTGCCAGCGAGGCAAGCCGCCCCCGGCACCCTGACAGCGCAAGATCGGCGCTAGGCGAACGCGCGCGGTGGATCAGGCGCGGCGGTACAGGCGCGAGGTCAGGGGGGCGAACACGACGGTTATCAGCGCCGCCACCGCCAGCACGACCACGATGTCGGTCCCCTTGGCGTTGCCCTCCATGAGCCCCCGGCAAGCCGTCGAGAGGATCGAGATCGGATTGACCTTCACGAACGCTTCGAGCGGGCCGGGCAGCGTGCTTGGCTCGACGAAGACGTTGGACAGGAACGTGAGCGGGAAGATGCCCATGAAGCCGGCATTCATCACGGCGTTCGGCGCGCGCAGCACCAGGCCGAGAGTCGTGAAGACCCATGACAGCCCGAAGGCGAAGACGACGACAAGTGCCAGCGCCGAGACGGCTCCGGGCACACCGGCACCAGGGCGATAGCCGAGGATCACGCCGACCAGGATGATCACGGTGCCCGCGATGACGTAACGGGCGGTGTCGCCGAGCAGTGAGCCGACCAAGGGCGCCGGCCGCCAGATGGGCAGCGAACGGAACCGGTCCGCTACGCCCTTGGTCACGTCGGTGTTGAGCGAAACCCCGGAGTAGACCGTGGTGAACAGAACCGACATCACCAGCACCCCGGGCAGGATGTAGTGCAGGTACTCAGCCGTCGACCCGGCGACGGCCCCGCCGAACAGATAGGTGAACATCAGCACGAACATCACCGGCGTGATCGTCACGTCGAGGAGTTGCTCAGGCACGTGCTTGACCTTGAGCATGCCGCGCCAGCCAAACGTCAGCGCGGCCGACAGAGCGCTAGCTCTCGGCGGTCGCTCCGTCGACGAGATGGCTTTGCGTACGGCGGCCGTGTCAGCACCGGGGGCGAGTCCGACCTCGGTCGTTGGTTCCGCACTCATGACGCCTGCTCCTCTTGCAACGTGGTGGATTTGTCGGGCTCGGCCTCTTCCGCTGCGTGGCCGGTCAGCGCGAGGAACACCTCGTCGAGGCTGGGCTGCCCGAGCGAGAAGTCGGCGATTCGTATGCCGGAGCGCGCCAGTTCCGCGACAGCCAACGCGCCGCGGTCGGCGTCCGAGCACGCGACCGACAGCGCGGCCGAGTCACCCTCGAGGGTGACCGGGCCCAGCTCACGGGCGAGGACCGTCTCGGCCTCTGGCCGCTGCGCGGGATCGAGAAGCCGGACCTTGAGGGCGCCGGAACCCACAGACGCCTTGAGCTGACCCGGCGTGCCTTCGGCGATGACCCTTCCGTGGTCGATGACAGCGATGCCGTCGCAGAGCTCGTCAGCCTCCTCCAGATACTGCGTGCACAGGAGGATCGTCGTGCCCCCGGCGACGAGCGCGCGGATGATCTCCCACACCTGGTTGCGGGAGCGCGGGTCGAGGCCGGTGGTCGGCTCGTCGAGGAACATGAGCTCGGGGGTGACGACGATGCTTGCCGAGAGATCGAGCCGGCGTCGCATGCCGCCCGAGTAGTGCTTGACGAGCTTGCCCGCGGCGTCGGCGATGCCGAAGGCCTCGAGCAGCTCGTCGGCGCGGCTCTTCGCCGCCCCGGTCTTCAGCCCCAGCAGCCGGCCGAGCAGGATCAGGTTTTCGCGGCCGGTGAGGTCTTCGTCGACCGAGGCGAGCTGACCGGTGAGGCTGACGACGCCGCGTACGGCGTCCGCCTCCTTGACGATGTCGTGTCCCATGACGCGCGCGCTACCGGCATCGGGGCGGATGAGCGTCGCGAGCATGCGGATCGTCGTCGTCTTCCCGGCTCCGTTGGGACCGAGGGCTCCGTAGACGGAACCGGAGGGCACGGCCAGGTCGACGCCGGCGACCGCTTTGGTCTCGCCGTAGGACTTGACCAGCCCTGTCGCCTCGATGGCGAGGGACGATTGGGGTGTCATGTGACTCCTTGATCGGGCGGTCGGTGGCTCTACCGGTCTACCACTCGGCAGCGACATAAGCCGCAAAGTTATTTCGCCTCTCCACACGCTCAGTGGGCCTGGCGTCCCGGACAGACTTCGGTTCCACGGCATCAGTTGGGGTGGCGGGGGCAGCCAGTAGCGATGGACAGTCGAAGCATGCGGGTCGTCAACACGTTGGGTACACGCGCGGCGCTCGGGACGTGCTTGAGCGTCGCGGCGTTGGCTTTTCTCGCTACAGTTCCGCCGGCTGTCGGCCAGGCTGCCGGCGAGCGCATTCGGGCTGAGCCGGCGCATCATGGCGTCGAAGCAGCCGCAGCGCAGCGCCCGACGTGGCTCCGGGCGCAAGGTGCCACGAAGGTCTCACAGGCGCTGCAACTCGAAGCGTTACTGGGGCACCACGCAGTGCTAGCGGCGGACATGATGCGCAGCCGGCTTCGCGGCGATCCCGACTTCGCGCAAGCAGCGGACGCGGCGCTGGGCAAGAACACCGAGGAGATGAGCACCCTAGTCCGGTCGATGTTCGGCGAACGGCTGGCCACGGCGTTCACGCCGCTCTGGAGCGCCCACGTCACGGCCTTGTTCAACTACGCACGAGGTCTCGCTGACGCCGCCGAAGCGGCTCGTGACGAGGCACGCACCGCCCTGACCCGCTACGAGTCCGACATTGCCGTTCTTTTCGCAGGCGCGTCACAAGGCCGCCTGCCACGCGCGGCGGCGGAAGCTGCCATGCGCACGCACGTAAAGCATCTCCTCGATCAAGCGGACGCGTATGCGGCACAGAAGTACGACGACGCCAACCGCATGTACCGCGAGGGCTATGCGCACGCATTCGGCCTCGGCCGCACTCTCGCATCGACTCTGCTGCCACCTGCCGACGCGGCAGCGCAGAATCAGCCCAAGCTCAAGCTCCAGTCAGAGCTGAGTCGGCTACTCGGCGAGCACGTGGCCATGCTCGTCGCATCGCTGCGCTCGGCTGTCACGAACGCGCCCGACTTCAGCGCCGCTGCGGCGACGATGGACGCCAACACCAAGGATCTCACCAACGCGATCGACACCCTGTTCGGCGCACCAGCAGCACGGCAGTTCCAGTCGCTGTGGGGCGAGCACATGGACGGACTGATGGCGTACGCCGGCGGAGTCGCCGCTGGCGACGCCAACAAGCGCGACGACGCCAAGGTCACACTCGGCGGATTCGAACGCCGGCTCGGATCGTTCCTCGCGTCCGCGACGAAGAACAGGATCGCCGCGCCCGCGTTGACGTCGGCATTCCTCGAGCACGACCGGATGCTCATCTCGCAGGTCGATCAGTTCGCGGCCAGGCAGTACACGCAGGCGTACGAAACCGCGTACACGACGTACCGGCACATGGTCGAGCTGGCCGGGCAGATGGCGGACGCGATCGGCGCGACGGTCGCGGGGCGCCTGCCGCGCGGCGGCGCGCAGACCGGGGGTGGCGGGATGGCGTGCGTCGTGGAGCGCCGTTGACATGTCCGGCCGTGGCCGGCAATTGATCGCCGCCGGCGCGGTTGCGCTGTGCGTCGTGGGTGTCGGCTGCGCCGACTCCGTGGAGCGTGCGACGGCACCGGACTCGGAGACAAGCTCGACGGCACAGGCGCCCAGCGCCCCGGCCGTGAGCAGATACCGGTCCCCGCGGCGGTACGAAGCCGTCGCGCGACCGATCCGGATACGCATCCCGTCGGCGCATGTCGACGCCCCGATCGACCCTCTCGGGCTCGCACGCGACGGCACTATCGCCGTACCAAAGGACCCGGACGTCGCCGGCTGGTTCGGCGGCGGCCCCCGACCCGGACAGCCTGGTCCGGCGGTTCTCCTCGGACACGTGGACAGCCGAAAAGGACCCGCCGTCTTCTTCGAGCTGGAAGAACTGGGCAAGGGCGATCTCGTGTACGTCGACCGCGCGGACCGCACGACCGCCACGTTCCGCGTCACCCATTCGCTGCAAACAAGCAAGACGACATTCCCCACGGATGACGTCTATGCCCCGACGCTGGAGCCTTCCCTGCGACTCGTGACCTGTGGCGGCAGCTTCGACCGGTCGTCGGGCCATTACCGAGACAATGTCATCGTCTTCGCCGCGCCTGCGTGACCGGCGGCTGTTGGCAGCCCTCGCCGCTCTTGCGACGGGGGTGATCGCGGCTGCGGCTCCAGCACCAGGACCCGCGTCATTGACTGTGGTGGCCACAGGCGCGTCGTCAGACAGTGCGGGCTGGGTCATCGTCGATACCGATGTTGCCGATATCGATGCGGAGAGCTTCTCCCTGACCGCCGGCGGCGAGCCGTTGCGCAGCGAACCGAAAGACCTGATCGGCAGCGACGTCCCGGTAGCGGTCGTGATGGATGCAGCGGCGGGCGACGGCCTACGACAGGCGGCTGCGGCGGGCGCAGCCAACGTGATGCTGCAACTCGCGCCGCTGGCGAAGGTCGCAGTGATCGTCGACGCAAGTTCACCAGTCGTCGCCGCGCCATTGGGTCCAGTTGCCGCGGCTGTGCGGGCCGCCGCAGCGGTGCCTGCCGCGGCCAGCCGCGCGACGTCTGACGCGTTGACGCTGGCGCTGCAACAACTGCCGCGCGACCGTCACTCGCTGGTGATCGTGTGCACGTCGGCCCCGGATGCTGGCGGCGAGTCTGTGGCGCGGCTGGCGGACCGACTGCGTGCCGCGAACGCGGTGCTCGCGGTCGTGCGAGTGACCGGACAGGACAGCACAGACTCCAGCTATTGGTCCGACGTTGCGACTAGAACCGGAGGTATCGCAACGGTTGGTGGTGGTCCGGCCGCGTTGGCGGGTTTCGACCAGGTGCTCACCGCACTGCGTCGCCGCTACTTCATCACCTTCTCGAGCACGACCACGCTGCCGGCCGAGGTTTCGGTCAGGGCGAGCACCAACGGCGGCGTGGTCTCCGCGACCGGCGCGCTAGCCCTGCCAAGGGCGGCGGCGACGGATGCCGCGACCCGGCCACCGAGGGCAGCTCTCCCGGACGAGAGCAACGGCGGCACCGTGCCGGCCGCCATACTGCTCGCGCTCTGCGTCCTTGCTCTGGCTGCCATCGTGACGTTCTCGATGAGAGAGCACCTGCCCTCGGTCCACATGCCGGGAGGCGCGGCGGCCGAGAGAACGCCGTCCCACGCGGATGAATTGACGGTGCAGCAGGAGCACCGTCCTCCAGCCCGTCCTCCAGCCCGTCCTCCAGCCACAGTCGAAGCGGACGTTCGCGAGCCCTTGCGACTAGCTCCCCAACCCGAACCCGAATTCGTGAACCGGGTGATCGACCTCACGGAAGCTGAATGGATAGCCCTCACGGAGCCGGAGCCGCACACCCCTTGGGTGCACACGTCGGAACCCGACGACGAGCAACTCGCGGTCAACGACGACGTACTCGACCTCACCGAGCCGGAGTTCGTCGACGTTGATTCACCCGATGTCGATTCACCCGATGTCGACTTGTCCGACGTTGAGGCGAACGAGTCCGACTCCCGAATGATCGACTGGTACATGGTCCCGATCGATCGCCAGGGCCAACGTCGAGGCCCAATCCCAGCGGCGGAGGTAGAGGACACCCTTCCGCGAGGCACCTACGTCCATCGGCCGTCCGAGCCGCCTCAGCAGGAGTGATTCAGATCCGGGTGAAGTGCCAGACGTGTGGTGCGCCCGAAACCGCGTCGCCGAACGCGTTCGTCTCGGCGCTTGGATCGAGACGCCACCCCGAGCCGGCGTACGCCGCCAGCGCGGCTTCGTCCGCCCAATGCGAGATCACGACGACTCGCTGCGGGCCGTCGTACGAGACGTAGACCTCGCACTCCTCCGGCAGGAAGTCGCCGTCGGGGCGGCAGTCGTGCTCCAACCGCGCCTCCCACATGCGCGTGATCACGGTGCGACCAACGCAAGGCCAGGGTCAGCGGAGAGGTCGAGGGGCGACGAGACGCCGCGGGCGAACAGATCCGCGCCGAGGACCGCGACCATCGCGCCATTGTCAGTGCAGAGACCAGGACGCGGCACCCGCAGGTGTACGCCGGCCGCCTCGGCGCGTTCGGCGGCCAGCGCGCGCAGTCGCGAGTTGGCGGCCACGCCACCGCCGATGAGCAGATCGGTCACGCCGTGAGCCGCGCACGCTGCCAGCGACTTGCGCACGAGTACGTCGACGACGGCCTCCTGAAACGACGCCGCGACGTCCGCGATCGGCACCGGTTCGCCCAGCCGCTGCCGGCCCTCGACCCACCGCGCGACCGACGTTTTCAGTCCGGAGAACGAGAAGTCGAATGAGGCGTCCTGCATCCCGCGCGGAAACGCGATCGCCGTACCGTCGCCGTCGCGCGCCGCGCGATCGATGTGCGGCCCACCGGGGAACGGCAGCCCGAGCAGTCGGGCCACCTTGTCGAACGCCTCACCTGCGGCGTCGTCGACGGTCGCCCCCAGCGTCTCGACCCGGTCGAGCGAAGGCACGAGCAGGATCGAGCTGTGCCCGCCGGAGACGAGCAGCGCGATGCACGGCGCGGGCAGCGGCCCGTGTTCGAGCGTGTCGACGGCGACGTGCGCGGCCAGGTGATTGACGCCGATGAGCGGTACGCCGAGCGACATCGCGTACGCCTTCGCGGCGGCGACGCCGACCAGGAGTGCGCCCGCGAGACCGGGCCCCGCAGTCACCGCAATGGCGTCGAGGTCGCGCAACTGCACGCCGGCCGTCTCCAGTGCGCGCTCGACCGTCGGCACCATGGCCTCGAGGTGTGCGCGCGACGCGACCTCAGGCACCACGCCGCCGAAGCGGGCGTGCTCGTCGACCTGCGAGGCGATCGCGTCGGCCAGCAGCGTGCGCCCGCGCACGATGCCGACACCGGTCTCATCGCACGATGTCTCGATGCCGAGAACGAGCGGTTCGGACAGCGTCATGGGCTGGCCGACCCGACATGCTCGACCGAGTCGAGCCGGTCGCCGTACGCCGGCTTGCCGACATCCTGGACGACCATGACGACGGCGTCGACGTTCGAGGGCTGGTAGTAGCCGCGCCGCAGTCCGACCGCCTCGAAGCCGAAGCGCGCGTAGAGCCGTTGTGCCGTCGGATTGTCGGCGCGGACCTCGAGCGCGACGAGGCCGACCGATCGCCTGCGGGCCTCGCGCATCAGCGCGACAAGCAGACGCGTCCCGATGCCGCGGCCCTGCTGCGCCGATGCGACGGCCATGGTCTGCACGTAGGCCTCGTCACCGTACACACACAAGCCGGCGTAGCCGACGACGCCTCCGCCGACTTCAGCGACCAGGTAGTACCTGCTGTCGCGCTCGGCGAGTTCGGACCAGAACAGTTCCTCCGACCAGCTGTCGGACTCGAACAACTCGCGCTCCAGGTCGAGTACACCGCCGGTGATGTCCATCCAGCGCATTGCGCGCAACTGCACCGAGTCGGTCACGCCGGTAGCACCGCCTTCGGTGGTTTGGGCACCTGCGCGTCCGGGCGCCGCAGGTAGAGGGGCGCAACGTCAGGTCGCCGCCCGGCGACAAAGTGGCCAACGACCAGTCGCCCGATCCACTCGGCTGCTGGGTAGAGCGGGGTCCCGGCGTCCCGCGGACCAAGCGCGTCGGCGTACAGCTCGATGCCGTGACCGGCTCTGCGGCCGTCGTACGCCGCGAGCTTGCCCGCGAGAGCGGCCGGGGTGTCGACGGCTGGGCCCTCCACTCGCTCGCCGTCGGCGTCGTATCGCGCCCAGTAGACCTCACGCCGCCGCGCATCGGTGGCGACGACGACCGGCCCCCGCCCGCACGCTGCGGCCAGCGCATCGAGCGAGCACACGCCGTACGCCGGCACACCGAGCGCGTGCGACAGCGTGCGGGCCGTGACCAGCCCTACCCGCAAACCGGTGAAAGGCCCCGGGCCGTTGCCGACCGCGATCAGTTCGAGCTCGCGCAGCTGCACGGACGCCTGACGAAGGGCCGCGTCGATGCCGGGCGCGAGCAGCTCGCCGTGCCGGCGCGCGTCGATCTGCTGCGACTCACTGATCACGTCGTCCCCGCGGAGTACGGCGACGGTGACGGCAGGCGTCGAGGTGTCGAAGGCGAGCGTGAGCACGTCAGAGAGCCTAAGGCTCGCCCGCCTCTCACTTGTGACCGTTTCGGCCGGGGAAGCCGTGGCTCGCGAGCGTGGACGGCCCGCACGATCGGTCACAAGTCGTGGATGAGGTGTGCGAGCGCGGGGGCTCGGCGGACCCAGGCGTCGCCGTACGCCGAGATGGTCACGGTGCGCACGTCGCCGTCGATCGGACGGTGGATGTCGATTTCGAGCCGCGCATCGGCCAGGTCCTCGACGAGGCCGGCGCCCCACTCGACAACGGTGACCGAGTCGGCAAGTGACGCGTCGAGGTCGAGGTCATCGACCTCGGCGAGCCCGCCAATCCGGTAGGCATCAACGTGCACCAACGGCAGCCGGCCGCCGTTGTGCACCCGCGCGATGACGAACGTCGGTGACAGCACAGCGCCGCGGACGCCGAGGCCGGCTCCGATCCCTTGCGTCAGAACGGTTTTCCCCGCGCCTAGGTTGCCGGTCAACACCAGCAGATCGCCCGCCTCGAGCAGATCAGCGAGTCGACTGCCGAGCGAGCGCATCGCTTCAGCCGTCGGTACGTGGACGATCACGAGCCGCGTACCTCCGCGATGACGCGCGACAACAGCTCGATGTCGGCGCGCAACGCCTGCGCCTGCGGCCCGGAAGGACCGGAGCGCAGCGCCGCCGATGGATGAAAAGTCGGCACGACGGTCCGCCCGCTCACGGTGAACCGCTGACCCCGGTCGCGGGTGATGCGCGCCTGCTTCCCGAGCGCCCATTGCGTCGCGAACGAACCCAACGTGCAGATCACGGCCGGGTCGACCAGGTGCACTTGGCGACGCAGCCACCAACGGCAGGTGTCGATCTCCTCGGGCAGCGGGTCGCGATTGTCTGGCGGCCGGCACTTGATGACGTTGGCTATGACAACTTGCTCGCGCGCGATACCCGCGTCGGCGAGCAACCGGTCCAGCAACTGACCCGAGCGACCCACGAAAGGCACGCCCTGCTTGTCCTCGTGCAGACCCGGCGCTTCACCGACGAACATCACGTCGGCCGGCGCGTCACCGGCAGCGAAGACGACCTGGGTGCGCCCGACCGCGAGCGCGCACGCCGTACACCCGCTGTTGAGCTGGCGCAGCTCCCGCCAGTCGCTCGCCGATTCGGCGAGCTCTCGCGTGTCGGTCATGCCCTGCGGCGACGCTTAGCCGGCTGCGCGACGCGCCGCACGAACGCCCGCAAGTGCAGGTTGACCAGCGGCGCGCGCTCCATCATCACCATGTGCCCGGCGCCGGCGAGGCTGACCAGCTCGGCGCCGGTCACGCCCGCCGCGATGCGCTCGCTCAGCGCGGGCGGCGTGATCTTGTCCTTGTCGCCGATGAGGACGAGCGTGGGCACCTTCGAGAGCACCTCCAGCGCTTCGTACTTGTCGTGCTCGAGGACCGTGCGCGCGAATCCGGCGATGACGTCTAGCGGCGTCGCCGCGATCATTCGCTCGACGAACTCGACCTGCGCCGGGCTCGGGTCGTCGCCGAATCCGTAGCGACGCGACGTCATGAAGGCGAGGTCGCTGCCCACGCGCCGACCGCGTTCGAGCAGGCCCGACCCCTTGCCGATGACGCGGTCGACTCGCGGTAGCAACGACCCGGTGAGCAACCCGGAGACGCGCACCGGCAGGCGGAACCCGATCTCGGCGAGCTTGCCGGGAGAGCTGCTGATAAGCACGACGCCGACCACCCGCGGGCCGAACAACTCGGGCCGCTGATGTGCCAGCGCGGTGATCGCCATCCCGCCCATCGAGTGCCCGACGAGGAGCACCGGGCCGGTCGGCACGACCTGTTCGAGCACGACGGCGAGGTCGCGGCCGAGCTGGTCGATCGTCAGGTGGTCGTTGTCGCCGCGCTCGGACTCACCGTGCGCGCGCAGGTCGTAGAAGACCAACCGGGCCAGCTCCGCGAGGTCACGCCGCTGGTAGTGCCAGCAGTCCATCGACAACGTGTAGCCGTGCACGAACAGGATCGTCAGTGGCCCGGACCCGGCCTCCTCGACGTGCAGCCGTACGCCGTCGTCGGCCGTCACCCTCGTCGCGGCACCTGGCAGCCGCCCGAACTCCTCACGCGCGTCGGGGTCGGGGCGCAGCCGGGTGCGGCCGATCGCCAGCCGCTCGACCGTGACCCCCGCGGCGACGCCCATCGCAGCCGCGCCCATGACCCCACCGACGATCGCCGCGGGCCGCACCGGGAACTTCATTGCGCACCGCCGACGTACCGCCTCGGCACCCGCGCGCCGACCCGCGTAACGATCTCGTAGTGGATGGTGCCGAGCGCGTCGGCCCAGTCTTGCGCGGTCGGCTCACCGCCGTCGCCGGGACCGAAAAGCACGACGTCGTCGCCCGTCTGCACCGAGTCGTCACCGACGTCGACGACGAACTGGTCCATGCACACCGTGCCGCTGATCCGGCGACGACGACCGCCGATGAGGACCTCGGCGGTGTTGGTGGCGGCGCGGGGCACGCCGTCGGCGTACCCCAGCGGGATCAGTGCCGTCGTCACCTCGCTCGCCGTCGTGTAGCGGTGAGCATAGGAGATGCCGCTGCCCGCGGGCACGCGCTTCGTCAGGGCGACTCGTGCGTGCAGCGTCATCGCCGGCACCAACTCGAGATCGCGGCCGTGCGACGGCACGGGGTTGAGTCCGTAGCAGGCGACGCCCGGCCGCACCAGGTCGTAGTGCAGGTCGGGTCGGGCGATGGTCGCGGCGGAATTGGCGAGGTGACGCAGCCGCGGCGAAACCCCCGCGCTCTCGGCGACGGCGAGGGCTTCGCGGAACGCCGCCGCCTGCCGGTCGATGCTCGGATGCGTCGGATCGTCGGCGTACGCGAGGTGGCTCCACACGCCCACGACATCGATCAGCCCGGCCGACTGGTGTTGCGCCGCGGCGCGCACCAGGGCAGGCCAATCGGCGCTCGGCGCTCCGCCGCGACTGAGCCCGGTGTCGACCTTGAGGTGCACGCTCGCGGCAGTACCCTCGGCGCGCGCGGCATCCGCGACCGCATCGAGACTGCGCAGCGAACCAACGGTCACGTCGACGCTTTGAGCCAGGGCGAGCTCCGCGGCTCCCGGCGGCGGCTCGACAAGAACGAGCAGCGGTACGTCGACGCCTGCGGTCCGCAGCTGCATCGCTTCCTCGATGTACGCGACGCCAAGCCAGCTCGCGCCGCCCGCGATCGCGGCCCGCGCCGACTCGACCGCGCCGTGGCCGTAGCCGTCAGCCTTGACGATGGCCATCACCGCGGCGCCGCGCGCGTGCGCGGCGAGCGAGGCGACCGACGAGCGGATGGCGGCGAGGTCGACGACCGCCTCAGCGCGCGGAGTCAGCGCCGTCATCGGCTCGCCCGCACCGCGTCCGGCCACGCATCGAGCACATCCCCTGCCGTGACAGGGGTTTCGTTCCCGTCGCCGGCCGGGTCGGCGGCGA
>JBKJZO010000197.1:0-4934 GCA_046715235.1 Mycobacteriales bacterium | reverse complement strand
GCACTGGGGGGACAGGCTCGAGACGCGAGCGGCAAACATCGCGATGGCTCGCGACCCGTAGCGCCCCGAGTAGCCCTTGCGATCGATTGCGTCGGGCTCCGGGTTGGCCAGTAACTCCCGGGCGAACAGGACGTTGCCGGCCGTTCGGTCACGAAGGCGCGTGACCGCGGACGCCGAGAGCGTGTTGCCGGTCAACTGAATCGCGAGCTGCGCCAGCTCGGGTTCCGACAGTGGCGGGACGACGAGGTGGCGGCCGGCTCGCATCAATGCTTCGAGGGGGCCGGCGGCTTGTGTGCCCTCATCACGGACGGTTGCGAGCAGCCCGACTGACGACGTCCGCAGCGATCCGGCGAGCGCCTCGATCGCGTGCAGCGAAAGCGGGTCACACCATTGCACGTCGTCGACGACCAACAGGGTCGGGCGGTTGCCGATCGCTGTGCGCAGGTGCGTGACGAGCGAGCGGATCAGTACGGCCCGCGCGGCATCCGGGTCAGCCTCTGTCGTCGCCAGCTCGTCCGGCGTCGGCCGCTTCGCGTGCGGCTCGACGACCGCCTGCAGGTCCAACCAGGTCGACAGAGCACCTGCGGCGTCGCCCCAACACGTGGCCCAGGCGACAACCAGTCCGGCGCCCGCCGCCAGCGCAGCCGCCTCCTCGGCGAGCCGGGTCTTGCCCGCACCCGCCTCGCCGGACAGCACGACGTGATGGCCTCGAGACGACGTGACGCCCTCGACGAGCATCGCGAGCTCGCGAAGGTGCCGGTCCCGCCCGACGAGCGCCGCTCTCTCACCCGACATCGCGCCTGCTCCGGTCACGCCGTCGCGAGGCAGGCGGCGCCGATCGCAGCCACGTGAAGATCGTCGGTGCCGCAGCAACCCCCGAGTACGACGAGGTTAGGGAGCTGGCGGCGGAGGTCGGCGTACTGCTGGCCGAGTTCGGCCGGATCGCCTGCGTCGAGTTCTTCGGAGTTGTCGAGCTCTTCGTGGCTCATCCGTGAGGCATTGGCGCGGAGCAGCCCGACGCGCTCCCGCCAGTCACCGCCCTCAGCAAGGACGCGTTCGAGGTGGTCGGGATGGGCGCAGTTGATCCCGTACTGCGGGGGGTATCCGTCGGTCGCCTCCTCGACGGCCTCGATGGCTGCACCGAGGGGTTGCCCCGACGGCAGGTTGCCGTCGGTCTCCACGGTGAACGAGACGACCACGGGCATCACCTCCGCCACTGCGGCCCGGACCAGACCGATCGCTTCCTCGACGTAGTTCATCGTCAGCACCGTGACGAGGTCGGCGCCTGCGGAGGCAAAGGTCGCGATCTGCGGGTGGTGGTACGCCTCGGCCTCGGCGACCGTCATCTTGGTTCCGACGTCGTAGCCGTCGCCGCGCGGTCCGAGGTTGCCCGAGAACACCACCGTCGTGGCGGGCTCGTACTCCGCGCGGATCTCGCGCAGCAGGTCCACGGCGGCGGCATTGGCGGCCGCGAGCTCGGCCGGCCCGTAGCCCAGCCGGGTGCCCCAGTCCGCGGAGGCTCGCCAGGTCGGAGTCTCGAGCACGATGCCGACGTCGAGCCGGCGCGCGATGTCGGCGTACGAGCGGTAGTAGCGGCGCAGGGTGTCGCGTCCGGCGTCGCTGTTGACCAGCGGGAACGCGGCGAAGTCGGGCAGGTCGATCCCGTCGTGGAAGATCAGCGTGGTCTCCAGGCCGCCGTCGGTGAGCAGGATGTCGCCGAGGACCTGCGGAAGACGGCTGCGGTAATTGCTCATCCGCCCACCTTCGCCCGGCTCGCCGCCGTACACAACCGCCGTACGCCGTCAGGGCCTCGCGAATCACGCGGGGCGACTAGCCGAAGAACTCGAGCGGTGAGTCTGTTTCGAGCAGCGTCTTCAGGCTGCTGAGGACCCAGTTCCAGCCACCGCCGGCACCGAAGTCCTCCAGCTTGCCGGCCATCAGGTCGGCCAGCTTCGGGGCGCCCGCGAGATCGTGTATGACGGTCAGTTTCGATACGCCGGACGCGCCTTCTTTGATCTCGTACGTCAGGCGCGTGAACCCCTCCGCCGCCAAGTCGGCATCCATGAGCATGCGGAACGTCTGCACCAGCTTGTGCGGCGGGTCGGCCTCCAGGACCTCGCCGTCGACGGCGAGCTCGGGCGCGCCCGCGGCTTGCATCTCCGCGCTCGCCAGACCGCGGTAGGAACCACCGGGACGCAGGTCGTAGACGGAATCGCCGCCGTACCCGAACCTGCGCGTCCACTCGGGCTGGGTGATCGCGTCCCAGATCGCTTGCGGGGACGCCTTGATGTAGACGCTGTAGACCTGCGTTGCCTGAAGGGTCTCCGCCATGGTTGTCATGCCCTTTCCTCCAACTCAGTTTTGAGGTCAACGAGCGCCGACACCTGACGCTCCGTGTACTTGTCGATCCACCGGTTGTGGATCAGCCGGATCGGCACGGGGTTGAGGTAGTGCAACTTCTCCCTGCCGGACCGCCGGGTGACGACCAGGCCCGCTTCTTCGAGCACGCGCAGATGCTTCATGACGCCGAAGCGCGTCATCTCCAACTCCGACTCCAGCTCGGTCAGCGTGCGGCCGTCGCGCAGGAAGAGCTGGTCGAGCAGGTAGCGCCGCGTCGGGTCTGCCAGTGCCCTGAAGACCAGGTCGTCGTCGTCGCTCACACGAGGAAAATAGGTGACCAAATGGTCACATGTCAATCCGTATTTTCTGTCCCGTTCTGTGCGTCAAATGGTGACGACGATTCGCTTTCGTCTCAGCGTTGGCTACGGAAGGGGCTAGGCCATGGCTGCTCTCGGCGTACGCAGGACCGGACGGTTGCTTGCAGCGCTCGCGCTCGCATCCGGTGGCATGGTCGCAATCCCTGTTGCACCAGCGGTTGCCGCTGGTCCGGCGAAGCCGGCAATCTTCGACGACGGCCAGTGGTACCTGCGCAACACGCTGACCAGCGGGCCCGCCAACATCACCTTCAGCTACGGCCGCGCTGACGGCGATTTGCCCGTCATGGGCGACTGGAACGGCGACGGTGACGACACCGTTGGCGTTGTGCGCTTCCCTGCTGGCGCCACCGGTGAGTTCACCTGGTTCCTGCGCAACACCAACACCGCGGGAGCCGCATCGGTCACACCCTTCGCGTTCGGCACGGTTCGCTTCGTCGCGGTTGACCGGCTCGGTTCCATCCCGATCGTCGGCGACTGGGACGGCGACGGCGACGACACGATCGGCGTCGCGCAGTTCGGCGACAACCTCGCCGGTCCCATCACATTCCACCTTCGCAACACCAACACCGCGGGCCCAGCTGATGTCGTTGTCTCGTACGGGCGGACCGATCGCGATTGGCCGATCGTCGGTGACTGGGACGGCGACGGCGATGACACCGTCGGCGTACTGCGCAGCCCCAACCAGTGGCTCTTGCGCAACAGCAACACCGCCGGGCCGGCCAACGTCTCGTTCGTCTACGGGTCTTCGGCTCCAGGCATCGTGGAGCTGCCGGTGATCGGTGACTGGAACGGCGACGGCAGCGACAACCCAGGACTGCTGCGCAACATCCCGGCGTCGAACCCGGAAGGCGGCTTCCGCAACTGGCTGCTACGCAGCAGCAACACCGCCGGCGGTGCGACGAGCAACTTCGTCTACGGCAGCGAGTCGTTCTTCATCGGCCTGCCCGTCGAGTACGTCGACCGCCTCTCCTATCGCTAGCCGCTCAGGGTTAGTAGGGCAGCGAGAGGTCTGCGCTCAGCAGGATGTCAACGCCGGTGAACGTGATCTTCCGATCGCGGCGTGAGGCAGCCCTGTCGAGATGTGCATGCACGATGATGACGACGCCTCGACCCCCGACGAGGCCCGTGGCGCCGCACGAGGTTGGCATCTTGGTGGGCTGGGGAATCTCGCCGCAGGCCCATCTGACCTCGGTCACTCCAGCAGTCTGCAGCGCGGAGACAGCAGAGGTGGCGTAGTCCGCGGGCTCGGACTTGTCACCCAGCCAACAGCGTTTCAATGTCTGGCGATCGGGGATCTGCGGTTCTGTACTCGCGGGTGGGAGCGGGGCGCTGCTGCGACTCGTCGCGCTGGCCGGCGGCGGACTCGGAGGCCGGTCGCACGATGTCGCAACCCAGTCAGCTGGCGCGGTCACTCGACTGAACGCGGCTTCTATCTCGGCGCGCTGCGCCGGCCATTCCGCACGTGCCGTTGCCGCTGCCCGATCGTCTCGGATCTTCTCGTACGCCCACACGCCGGCGTCGGTTCCCAGCCATAGCACAGCGACAGCGACGACGGCACCGATCAGGATCCGCTTCTTCCCCACCCTCCTGCATCGAGCGGGGCGGAGTCACGCTTAAGGCCGGCTACCGTGATCTTCGCCCTAGGATGCAGCACGCAGACGTAGGCGATGGGCAAAGATCACGAACGCCGCGACGATTGGCCCGATCAGGCGAGGGCGACGAGTGATACGACGTCTCTCGGAGTCGCCGCGCGCGCGTCGCAGGGCTCGTCCGGGTCGTACTGATGGCCCCAGGCCGCTGCCACGGCAATGCTGCCGGCGGCGCGAGCGCAACGCAGATCGAGTGGTGAGTCGCCGACGTACACCGTCACCTCAGCGGGCACACTGAGCTCCTCACACGCCAGCAGTAGACCGTCGGGTGCCGGTTTCGGATTCACCACCTGATCGCCACCAACGACGACGTCGAAACGGTCGCGGATCCCGGCAGCGGTGAGCAGCAGATCGGCTCCCTGCGCGCTGGCGCCCGTGAACACAGCAACGCCCACCGCATTCTTCAGCGCGTCGATCGCCTCGATTACGCCTTCGTAGACGTCGACTGCGCTCGCTCGTCTCGCCAATGACGCGTGGTACGCCGCGAGGTCCGCCTCGCTCGCGAGCCCGCCGCCAAGCAACGAACCCAGCACGACGGCTGGCGGGCCGAGCCCATACGACGCTACGA
>JBKJZO010000196.1:0-7333 GCA_046715235.1 Mycobacteriales bacterium | reverse complement strand
ACGACACCCAGCGCACGTCGGCGCCCAGGTGCACCAGCGTCTCGATCAGTACGGCGGTCTGCACCGTCATGTGCAGCGAGCCCATGATCTTGGCGCCGCGCAGAGGCGACGCGCCGTCGTACTCCTCGCGCAAGGCCATCAGGCCGGGCATCTCCTGCTCGGCGAGGCGGATCTCCTTGCGGCCGAACTCGGCATCTGACAGGTCTCGCACTGTGAACGCCGGGCGCTCGTCCGAGGTCAGGTCGAGCGGGCCTGCGACAAGGGTCGTGGGCATGTGGGTCAGTTCCTCTCGTTGGTGATTGCTGACGTTCCTTCGCGCCGTGCTACCACGGCGAACAATTTGGGGCCTTGCGCCTGCGGGTCGACCGGCACGTCGGCGTACCGCGCGCATTCGAGCCCGGCATCGGTGAGCCAGCCGGTGATCTGCTCGCGGTCGAAGCCGAGCCAGATGTGGCCCATGCGCTCGGCGTAGTCGACCCGGTCGTGCGGGGTCATGTCGACGACGAGCAGCCGGCCACCGGGGCGCAGCGCGCGCGCCGCCTCGGCCAGCGCGGCTGCCGGATCGGTGACGTAATGCAGGACGAGGAAGAGCACCGCGGCATCGAGTTCGCCGTCGGCGAGCGGGAGGTGCTCGAGGTCGCCGGCGCGCAGGTCGACGTTGGTCTCTCCGGCCAGCCGGTTCGCCGCGGCGGCCAGCATCTCCGCCGAGGCGTCGACGCCAACGACGCTCTTGACGTACGGCGACAGTGCGGTCGCGAGGACGCCCGTGCCGCAGCCCAGGTCGCCGACGGTCCAGCGATCGTCGAGCAAGCCTAGGAGCGCGAGGTCGGCTGAGGCGCCGAAGAGCTCGCTGCGCATGGCATCCCAGCGACCCGCCGCGGTCGAGAAGAACTCACGCGACCGGCTCGCTCGCGCCGCCAGCACACCGGCGACCCGCGCGGCGTCGTCGTTCGCCAGCGGCGTGCGCGTGACCGCGCCCTTGACCGTGTCCCAGAGGGCTCTGGCGTCGGCGTCCAGGGACGGCGCGAGCCGGTAATGCCGGCTCGGTCCCTCGGAGCGGGCCGCGGCCCAGCCCTCGTCGGCGAGGACCTTGAGGTGCCGGCTGACCGTCGACTGGGGCAGCGCCACGATGGCCGTCAGTTCCGAGACCGACAGCTCGTGCTCCTCGAGGAGCAGCAGCAGGCGGCTGCGCGTCGGATCCGCCAGCACGCTCAGGCGGTCGAAGACGGTGGGGCTGCTCAGATCTCTCATCCGTTCATCCGGATAATCGGATTTAGACCGTACGACGGCCGCTCGCCGCTGTCAACGGTGGCCCACGTCACCCAGCGGCGATAAAAAGCTGGCGGCCAGTGTCGATTTCCGTCGTCACCGTTCGCTGTAGGGGTGACAGTCACTCTTCACAAAGGAGAAAGACGATGAAGTACGTACTCATGTTCGCCAACACCCCTGAGCTCTCGGCGGACGTCACCGAGGAGCGCAAGCAGCAGATCTACGGCGAGATCTTCGGCTGGTTCCAGGAGCACGCGGCTGCCGGCCGCATCGTCAACTTGGGCGCCGAACTGCAGCCCGTCAGCACCGCGACGACCGTCAAGGCACCGACAGACGGTGGCGACAAGCCGCTGGTGCTCGACGGTCCGTTTGTCGAGACCAAGGAAGTCCTCGGCGGTTTCACCATCGTCGACGTACCCGACCTGGACGCCGCCATCGAGTTGTCGCGCAGCTGGCCAGGCCTGCAGTTCCCGGGCGACGCCGTCGAGATCCGCCCGATCGTCGAGCACGAAGACATGCTGCAGTGACCCAGACCAGTCAGGGTCTGTGACGGACGCCGCCGCCGACGCGCTCCTGGCCCGAACCGTCCGGGCGGAGACAGCAGGGATCGTCTCCTCGTTGACCCGCCTCCACGGCCACCTCGACGGTGCCGAGGAGGCGGTCCAGGAAGCGATCGTCGAAGCCCTCACCGCGTGGCGCCGCGACGGCATCCCCGAGCGCCCCGGCGGCTGGCTGCTGACGGCGGCCCGGCGCAACGCCCTCGACCGGCTGCGCCGAGAGGCGCGCTACCGCGAGAAGCTCGCGCTGCTGCAGGAAGAGACGATGTACGACGACGAGGCCTTCGCGCGCCCGGACGAGCGGCTCGAGCTGCTCTTCGCGTGCTGCCACCCGGCGCTGCCGCAGGAGGGTCGGCTCGCGCTGACCCTCCGGGCAGTTGTCGGTCTGACCACAGGCGAGATCGCACGGGCGTTCCTGACGGTCGAGCCGACGATCGCACAGCGCATCGTGCGGACGAAGCGCAAGATCGTGCAGGCCGGTATCCCGTTGCGGGTGCCGGACGACCATGAGCTGCGCGACCGGCTCGACGGCGTACTTACGGTCATCTACCTCGCCTACAACGAGGCGTTCCTGACGACGTCGGGCGAACAGGCGAGCCGCCGCGACCTCGCGGACGACGCGATCTGGCTGGCCACCCTGGTGGCGACGTCGCTGCCGCGGGAAGCCGAACCGCTAGGCCTGCTCGCGCTACTAGTGCTCAACCACGCGCGCAGTGCGGCCCGCTTCGACACTGAAGGCCGCATGGTCTTGATGCGCGACCAGGACCGGTCGCGCTGGGACGCCACCGCGATCGGCGAGGGCATGCGGCTGCTCGCTCGCGCGGTGCCACTGCGCCAGCCGGGGCAGTTCCAGATCCAGGCCGCAATCACCGCCTGCCATGCGGAGGCCTCGAGCTGGGAGGCGACCGACTGGCCGCAGATCCTGGCGCTCTACGACCTGCTCTCGCAGTTCGACCGGTCGCCAGTCGTGGCGCTCAACAGGGCGGTCGCACTCGCGCATGTCGGAGGACCGGACGTTGCGCTTGCTGCGGTCGACGCGCTCGCACCGGCACTTGACGGCTACCACCTGCTGCACGCGACGCGCGGCGAGCTGCTGCGCGCATTGCACCGCGACGAGGATGCGCGCGCGGCCGACGTACGCGCGCTTGCGCTCACCGGCAATGCCGCCGAGCAGGCCTTGCTCACCAGCCGCATCGAGCGCGCCTAGCTCAGGCGACCGCCGACTAATTCGCCGGCGTCGATGCGCGTCGCGAGCCGGTTGCCAGCCGGTGCGAGGGGGCAGCTCCAGCGGGCGCTGTAGAAGCACGACGGGTGGTAGGCGTAGTTGAAGTCGAGGCGCAGCTTGCCCGCCGACCCGCCGAGATCCGCGCCCTTGATCGTGTCGATCAGGTAGCGGCCGCCGCCGTACGTCGTGTCGCCGTTCGTCGCGTCGGCCAGCGGCACGAAGACGCCGCCGCCGTACGCCGCGATCCACCACACGTCGAGGGTCCCGAACGGCAGCTGCGCGACGCCGACCCGGCGCAGCGGCACGACGCCGTCGCTCGTCTGTACGTCGATCGCCATGGGTTCGGCGTCGATGACCGGCGCCTCGACGTAGAGGCTGGCGTCGTACGGCGCGTAGTGCAGCCCGGTAAACGCGCTCGGCTCGTCGATGGGCGAGTCCGGGTGGGTCGCGAACAGCTCGTCGCGTACGGCGAGCCAGCGCAGCCACGCGCGCTCGTCAGGTCCCCCGGCCGCGCGACTGTCGGCGTACGCCGCAGCAATCCGGCGCCGCCAGTCGAGCAGCGTCAAGGTCATGCGGGCAGTCTGGCCCCTCGACTCTGGCCCAGCGAGCGCTCCTCAGGAGCAGGAGTACATGACCGTCAGCGCGTACGAGACGTTATGCCAGGTGGCGATGCTACTGAAGCGAATCCCGAAGTCGACGGTCTGACCCGCGCTGATCGAGAACAGCGATGTGCGCGTGACCGGCGGCTGCAGGCGAACGACGCCGTCGTTGTACAGCCGCAAACCGGCTGCCACGTCGTTGGCGCTGACGCCGTTGCGCCTGATCGAGTTCTTCAGTTCCACCTCGCCGCTGACCGCGGATGTCGAACCGTTCGTCTGCACCGTTGAGATCACCGTGCAGGTCGCGTCGGCGGTGGCCGTAAATGCGGGTGTGAGGAACACACTGACGCCGGTGGAAACGGGGATGGTCAAAGACGCTGACGCGATGCCCTTCGGGCCCGCGGGACCGGCCGGGCCGGTCGCTCCCGTCGCCCCAACCGTCCCGTTCGTCCCGGGGGCTCCGGTCGCGCCGGTAGCGCCGGGCGCGCCGGACGCGCCCTGCGGCCCCGTCGCGCCTTGCGGTCCAGCCGGGCCGGCCAGGCCGCGGGTAGCGGCCACCGACGCGGCCGACAACACACCCCAGTACCGGGCGGTCGTCGGCGTCACGCCGCGGCTGTTGACCTTCGCCAGATACACCGAGCCGTTGTGCGACACGACATCGTTCACCCGGTAGGACGCCGAGCGGACCCAGGCACCCCGATGGCGGATGCCGAACGCCGGCCACTCGAGGCGCTTCTCCCCCGTCGCACACGACTTGCGAGCCTGCGTGTCGACGACGCGCAGCACGCCGGCCGACGGGCCGCTCGTCTTGTAACAGGCAGAGATCACGCCGGTGGAGCTGTTCGGGATAGCCGCAGTCGCAATGCCCACACCGGCAGCGGATGCCACGAGCCCGCAGGCAGCTAGCGCCGCAAGCCGACGGCGCGGCCCACGCACCAATGACCCACCGAGCATGCGGATTCCCATGATCCCCCCAGCGCAGGCAGCCAGCCCGCTAGTGACGAACGTGCGAGAGATCACCAAAGCACACATACCCGCAGGAGGTATGACGTTCCGGGAATCCAGAGTGCGTGTCTCGGCTAGAGGAATCGGTGCATCACAAGTAGGTCGACGTAGCCGAGCCGTGGGTGATTGAAAGCACCCGGCACGGTTCCGACCACCTCGAAGCCGAGGGAGCGCCACAACGCGACTGCAGCGGTGTTCGTCGCGACGACGGCGTTGAACTGCATCGCGTGGAACCCGAGAACGCGGGCGCGATCGAGAGAGTGCTCGCCCAGCGCGCGACCGACGCCGCGACCCCGCGCCGAGGACGCGACCATGTACGACGCGTTGGCGACATGCGAGCCGAGCGCGGGCTGGTTGGGCTTGAGCTGGTAGGTGCCGACGACCGCGCCGTCGTCGTCGTACACGAGCCACACCTCGGCGGGCGCCTGGAGCATCCAGCTGCTGCGCGCGGCCTCTTCCGCGGTATCCGGGGCGTAGGTGTAGCTCTCGCCGGCCGCAACGGTCTCGTGCCAGATCGGCCAGAGGGCAACCCAGTCGTCCGCTGTCGCGACGCGCATCTCCACTCCGACATTGAAGCGCCGTATTCGCCCTGCGCCCCTGCGGACTACCGTGCGGGCATGGCGTTTCGCACGATCATCGAGCCGTTCCGCATCCACTCCGTCGAGCCGTTGCGTATGACGACGCCGGACGAACGCCGAGCCGCCCTGATCGAGGCCGGCTACAACCTGTTCAACCTGCACGCTCAGGATGTCCTGATCGACCTGCTCACCGACTCCGGCACCGGCGCGATGTCGGCGGAGCAATGGGCCGGCGTGCAACGCGGTGACGAGTCGTACGCCGGATCGCCGTCGTGGTTCCGATTCCTCGACAGCGTCCGCGACCTGTTCCCGTTCGAGCACGTCATCCCCACGCATCAGGGGCGAGCGGCCGAGAAGATCCTGTTCACCGCCGTCGGCGGGCCGGGCAAGGTGGTGCCGAACAACACGCACTTCGACACGACCCGCGCGAACGTCGAGTACACCGGCGCGCAGGCCGTTGATCTCGTCATCGCGGAAGGCCGCGACCCGACGGCGCTGCATCCGTTCAAGGGCAACATGGACCTCGACGCACTTGACGCGCTGCTTGCGGAGCGCGCCGACGACGTGCCGCTGGTCATGGTGACGGTGACCAACAACTCCGGTGGCGGGCAGCCGGTCTCGCTGGCCAATCTGCGCGGCATCCGCGAGGTCTGCGACCGTTACGGCAAGCCGCTGTTCCTCGACGCGTGCCGCTTCGCCGAGAACGCGTGGTTCATCCGCGAGCGTGAGGAAGGACAGGGCGAACGCGCGGTCCGCGACATCGTGCGCGAGATGGCATCGCTCGCCGACGGCATGACGATGTGCGCGAAGAAGGACCCTCTCGCCAACATCGGTGGCTGGTTGGCAATGAACGACGACTCGCTCGCGGCGACCTGCCGGGCGCTGCTGATACTGACCGAAGGCTTCCCGACGTACGGCGGACTCTCCGGTCGCGACCTCGAAGCGGTGGCGCAGGGGCTGCGTGAATCCGTCGACCACGACTACTTGCGCTACCGCATCAGGTCGACCGCCTACCTGGGGGAAGCGCTGGCAGCACTGGGAATTCCGGTCGTCCAGCCCATCGGCGGCCATGCGGTCTACATCGACGCGCGGGCGCTGCTGCGGCACATCCCGCCGTTGTCCTACCCCGGCCAGTCGCTCGCGGTGGCTCTGTACGAGGCGGGAGGAGTTCGTGGCTGCGAGATCGGCACTGTCATGTTCGGCCGGCATCCCGACGGTTCCGAGTCGCCAGCGGCCATGGATCTCGTGCGGCTCGCGATACCGCGCCGCACATACACGCAGAGCCACGTCGACTACGTCATCGAGGTGTGCGAACAGGTAATGGCGAAGACTTCTGAGCTGCCGGCGTACCGCATCGTCGACGAGCCGCCGGCGCTGCGGCACTTCACCGCCCGCTTCGAGCCGATCCGCTAGCCCGCCACTGCCCCTTGGCGGCTCGATCGCCAATGGACTATTCGATCAACTTGTCGAAATCACCGGGCTGAAACGAGCGTGCGAGGAGCAACCGACTTCGACAACCTGATCAAATACGTCGGCGGACCTCCGTCGGGGGCTCTACTCCAAAGCTTTTCGCTGGTCCTCGTCGTACATGTCGAGTGCAAGTTGCAGCTCCCGAGCCTGATAGGCGGCGTCCGACGGGTTCTTGAGCCAGTCGGTCTTGGCCAAGAGGCGTGCCGCGGTCAGTACCTGTTGTACGTGTGCGGTGGCCAGTTGCGCTGCTCTCCTGCGCTCCGCACGGCCCACCATCCAGCCGGCACCGACGCAGAGGATGAGCAACGGAAGAAAGGCGAGCGCGCGACCCATGTCAGCCCGCCGGAGCTGGGATCGGTGCGCCCGGTCCGATGATCGTCGGCTGGTAGGGGTTGCAGCCACGCTCGATGCACTTGGCCTTGAGGTATTGCTCGACTCCGCCGTACCCCTCGATCTCGGCCTTGCGCTTCATCGCATCGGCCACTGCGACCGCGACCTGAGCCTTGGCAGCGGCTTCGTCTGCTTCGGCCTTGGCCTTGGCGGCGTTGGCTTGAGCGACGTTGTTCTGCTCCGCAGCGATGGCCTGCACCAGATCGGCGTTTGTCGGTGTCGGCTTCTGAACAAGCGCCG
>JBKJZO010000195.1:0-4222 GCA_046715235.1 Mycobacteriales bacterium | reverse complement strand
GGAGGATCGGTCGCGCAGGCGGCGCCGGCCGCCGTGCGTGGCGGGCTGTTCGGCCTCGCCACCTTCCCGCTGCTGTTCCTCTTCCTGTTTGTGCAGCGCGAGATCGACAAACGCGATCCGAAGCTTGCGCTAGCGCCGTCGTACACCGATGCGTATCTGGGCTTCGAGATGGACCCGAATTCTCCCAGCAAGGAACTACACACGAGAGGCTCGCGATGACTGGCATGGGCACACGGGCGGAAGCCAGCCTCGTTCCGTTCGCCGACCGGGTCCGCTACACGCACATGGTGCGGGCGGTCATGGCTACGGTGGTTGCGCTGGCGTGGTTCGCCGGAGCGGCACCCGGGGCGCGCAGCGGGGCCGCGGTCGGGCTGCTCACCGCCGCTTATCTGTTGGTCACGTCGCCGACGTTGCTGGCCAGCCGGATGTCACGATCAGCCGGCATCACGCTATTCGGGGCCGCGTTGCTGCTGGACGGCGTCTACCTGGCCGGCATGGGCTACGCGGTAGGAGGTTTCGCGGCGCCGCTCGTCGTACTCGTGCCCGTGCATGCCGTCGCGACCACGTTGTTGGGGTCCTTTCGTACCGGCCTGAAGCTCGCGCTCTGGCACTCACTGCTGATCGGCGCCGTGCTCGAGATGCAGCAGGACGGCTTCCTGTCCGTCGTGCCGAGACCGGATGCGACGCTCGCGATCGCTCTGGTTGCCGGTGTCTGGCTCGTCACGCTGGTGACTGCGAACTCCGGCGCAGCCAATGAGCGCGAGCTGCGCCGCCGCAACTACGACCTGCTCGCGCTGGCCCGGCTTGGACTGGCCATGGAGCAGACGACCGATCCCGACAAAATCGCGCACGCGCTCGTGGCGGCGGTCCAGTCCGAGTTCCCGGTCGACGGGGTCGCGCTTGCGGCGGCTGCCACCGGCGAGCCCGAACTCCTCGCGGCGCTCGGCACCAGTCCGCAAACCGAGTCGCCGCGGCCGGCCGGCGACGCGCTGGTCGCCGAGACCATGAGCCGCGGCGTCACGGCGCGAATCGCCTCCCCGGATCCGCGGAGCAACCCCTGGCTCATGACGATCATGCCGGCGGCCCGCCACCTCGTCCTCGTCCCGCTGCATGCCGAGGGCCGGTCGCTCGGAGTGCTTGTCTTCGCCTACAAGGCAGGCACCAGCTCCCGGATCGAGCGGCGCATCGTCCAGATGGTCGAGCAGTTCGTTGCACACGGCGCACTGGAACTCCAGAACGCTTGGCTGCTCGCACGCATCGGTGCTCTCGCGTCGACCGACGGCCTTACCGGTATAGCCAACCGGCGGTCGTTCGACCTCGCCCTGAAGCGGGAACTCGAGCGGGCTGCCGCGGTGGGCGGCCCACTTAGCCTGCTGCTCTTGGACATCGACCACTTCAAGCGGCACAACGACGTGTTCGGACACCAGGTCGGCGACCGCACGTTGGGCGCCGTCGCTCAGGTGCTCGCGAAGAACGCTCGGCAATCCGACGTCGCCGCGCGGTACGGCGGCGAGGAGTTCGCGGTCATCCTCCCCGGCGCGGGGACGGACATGGCGGTCGAGAAGGCCGAGCGCGTGCGCGCGCTGGTCGCGGCACTACCCGATCCCACCGTCACCGTGAGCGTCGGCGTCGCGACCTACCCATTCCATGGCGGGTCCGCAGGCGACCTCATCACGGCGGCAGACAACGCCCTCTATGCCTCGAAGCGCGGCGGACGCGACCAGGTCACCGCCGCCGAAGTAACGGACGCGGCGAACCCGAGGCTCTTGCGCGAGGTGTCCTGACCTAGAACTTCGCCTTAGGGCCGGTGTAGTCGTCGGAGCGCGACTCGTTGTCGGTCACGTCGGGCAGCACGTTGACCGGCTGCGGCTCCTTCTCGGTCAACGGCCGCGACAGGTCGACGTTGGCGCCGGCATGAGCGTCTTCGTCGTCGTACTCGTCGGCGTCGATGCGCATGCGCTCCCGGAACACCGCGATGGCAGCGCCGACCGCGCTACCGATCGCGAAGAACGCCAGGGCGAGCCGCCACCTGCGGCGTTTGGCGGCGGCGACCGGCTCGCCCCTGGCCACAGCCATCATCAGGGCGGCGCGCTGGCGGGCCTCCTGCGCGCTGTCGGAGTTGAGGAGCTCGCTGCCCTTGGCCTTGGCGGCAGCCACTGCGGGAGCGGCCGCAGCGACGACCGGGATCATCGCCGCCAGCGCGGCCTGCAGCGCATGCGACCCGGTTTCCTTCGCGCTGTCGAACGCCGGTCCGAGATGTTCACGGGCGGAGTCGTAGGCCGTCGCCAGTTTGGGCTCCTCGATCGTCGTCGAACGCTTGAACACGGCAGCACTCCTCACGTCGAGAACAGTCACCATACGACTTCCCCTCCACCGGCGGCGGGTAATCGTGCTTCGACCGGCGAGCACGCGACCGCCCGCTGCCCCGTGCGAGGATGAACGGCAAGCCGACCCGAAAGGAGTTCCCGGATGGCCGAGGACCTCTACGCCCTGATCGACACGTCCATGGGCCAGATCGAGGTGCAGTTGTTCCCCAACCACGCGCCAAAGACCGTGCAGAACTTCGTGGGGTTGGCCGAGGGCTCGAAGGAGTGGACCGACCCGCGCACGGGTGCTGCGTCGACGGAGCCGCTCTACAACGGGACGATCTTTCATCGGGTCATCAAGGGCTTCATGATCCAGGGCGGCGACCCGCTCGGTCAGGGCACCGGTGGTCCCGGCTACAAGTTCGGTGACGAGTTCCACCCCGAGCTCGGCTTCACCAAGCCCTACCTGCTGGCGATGGCGAACGCCGGCCCCGGCACCAACGGATCGCAGTTCTTCGTTACGGTCGCCCCCACTGCGTGGCTCACCGGCAAGCACACGATCTTCGGCGAGGTCACCAGTGGCACTGACACGGTCGAGGCCATTGGGGCGACCGCTGTCGGCCCCAACGACCGCCCGACCACACCGGTCACGATCAACAAGATCACGATCGAGCGCCGGCAGGGTTGATGGCGGAACCGCCTACCTATCAGGAGGCCGGACCGCAGTCGTGCTATCGACATCCCGGGCGCGAAACCGGGGTGCGGTGCACGCGGTGCGACCGGCCGATCTGTCCTGAATGCATGATCCCTGCGGCAGTTGGCTTTCAGTGTCCAGAGTGCGTCAAAGAGGGCAGCAAGACCGTGCGGCAACCGCGCACCCTCACCGGCGCGCGGGTGAGCGCCGACTCACCGGTGACCAGGATCCTGCTGGGGGTCAATGTCGTCATCTTCGCGCTCATCTTCCTGAGCCGCGACGGGGGTAGAGGGTTCGGCCGCTTCGTCATGTCGCCGTTCGACATCGCGTTCAGCGGCGAGTACTACCGGCTGCTCAGCAGCACGTTCCTGCACGCCGAGCCGCTGCACATCATGTTCAACATGTACGCCCTGCTGCTCCTCGGCGACACGGTCGAGCGGCAGCTGGGGCGCTGGCGCTACATCGCGCTGTACTTCGCGGCCGGTCTGGCCGGCTCGGCCGCGTCCTACGCTTTTTCGTTGAACGGGGGCATCGGCGCCAGCGGCGCGATCTTCGGACTGTTCGGTGCGCTGTTCGTCATTCAGAAGCGCATGCGCGCCGACACCAGCCAGCTCGTGGTCGTGCTCCTGCTCAACCTGGGGATCGCCCTCGTCTTCCCCAACATCGACTGGCGTGCGCACGTCGGCGGCTTGGTCGCCGGCGCGGTGATCACGGCTGGCTACGTCTATCTCGGCCGCGGCGCAACTCGCGCGCCACTGCACGCGGCCGTGGTCGCCGTCGTGGTGGTTGTCACGCTCGCGGCGGTCGGGGCGCGTACGGCGTACATCAAGGATCGCTGTACGCCGCAGCGGTTTTGCCGACCAGGTACCGCTCAGCCGGTGAAGTTGGCGTCTCCCGAGACGGCCGTCGGGGCAGTCGCCACCGGTGTCGCCAGTTCGGCGTTGAATCCTCCGCCAAGCGTGGCCTCGACGGTCGCAGTCGTCGCTGCAGCCGCACTCGAGCCAGCGCCAGCGGTGACCGTCAGCCGCTGAGTCTCGTATTCGGTGCCGGGGCACAGGGCGTAGACGTCGTACGAGCCGGCAGCGGTGGTCTCGGGGATCGTGAGGGCGACCGACACTGAGCGGTCGGCCGCTGGGGTACCTGACGCGCCCGACTCGAAGTCGTTGGGGTCTTCGCCGGCCGTGCCGTAGACGACCAGGTACTCGCCGCCGTAGCAGTTGTC
>JBKJZO010000194.1:0-22595 GCA_046715235.1 Mycobacteriales bacterium | reverse complement strand
CGCCTCAAGGCCGGCGCCGTGCTCGCGGCCGCCGCGGGTTTGGCCGCGTCGGCGGTCGACGTCAACGGCGTCGCCGTAGTCGCGCATGAGGCACCGGCGGGCAGCTCGGTCGACGAGCTGCGAAAGCTGGCACTCGACGTACGAAGCCGCATCGAATCCTCCCGGCCGGTCGTCGTCGTGGTCGGAGTCGCCGGTGACGGCAAAGCTCAGCTCGTTGTCGCGACCGACGCGGGCGCGCGTGACCGGGGCCTCAAGGCCGGTCAGCTCGTGCGTGAACTCGCGCCCCTGGTGGGTGGCAAGGGCGGCGGCAAGGACGACCTCGCCGTTGGTGGTGGGGGAGATGCGGCGGGCCTGTCCACGGCGCTGTCCCGAGTCGTCAGCCTGGTCGCGCAGCCGGTTTGAGCACACCCCACCCGGGTCCGAAGCTCGGCGTCGACGTGGGCAGCGTGCGCGTCGGGGTCGCGATCAGCGACCGCGAGGGCATTCTCGCAACGCCGCTGGTGACGCTGCCGCGCGACGCGCGTGGCGGGGCCGAGATCGAACAAATCGCCGCGCTGGTGCAGGAGCATTCGATCGCCGAGGTCGTCGTGGGGTTGCCGGTCGGGCTTTCGGGTCGCGACGGTCCGGCGGCGGAGGGCGTCCGCGCGTACGCCGATGGCCTGCGCCAGCGGATCGCGCCGGTGCCCGTGCGGCTGATCGATGAGCGCCTCACCACCACAACCGCTGAGCGGGTACTCGCTGAGCGTGGCATCAGGGGGCGGGCGCGACGTTCGGTGGTGGATCAGGCCGCCGCGGTCGTCATACTGCAAGCAGCCCTCGATGCCGATCGCAGCGCGCGCAGGAGAGAAGAGTGACCAGGCCCGACATCAACGAGCTTCTCGGCAGCGGGAAGGCGCGGGGCCCCAACGGCCGCCGTCCACGGTCCCGGGCGCAGCAGCGCAACAGGTCCCTGGCCGCGCTGCTGGTGGTGGTCGTGATTCTCGCCGGGACGGGTGCCGCCGTCGTCGTGGGCGGACGCAGGGTGATCGACGGACTGACGGGCGGGCCCGACGACTTCGCCGGCAACGGCACGACGTCCGTCACGGTAGTGATCCCCAAGGGCGCGACCGCAGTGAGAATCGGCGACGTGCTCGAGGCGGCTGGTGTGGTCAACAGCTCCGAGGCGTTCACCGCGGCGGCCCGCAAGGACGAGCGCTACCGGTCGATCCAACCCGGCTCGTATTCGCTGAAGCTGCGGATGAGCGGCACGTCAGCGCTGCAGCTGCTGCTCGATCCGAAGTCGCGCCTCAAGGGGGCGCTGACAATCCCTGAGGGCTTTACCCTCAAACAGATACTCGCGACGACCGCGGCGAAGACGAAGATCCCGCTCGCCGAACTCGAGGCCGCGGCGGCCAAACCCGCTTCGATCGGGTTGCCGAAGTACGCCGAGGGCAGGGTTGAAGGCTTCCTCTACCCGGCGACGTACGAAGTGCTTCCAGGGACCTCGGCGACCGCGGTGCTCACGATGATGGTCAAGCGGTTCGAGCAAGAGGCGACCGATCTCGAACTGGTCGAGCGGGCCGCCCAGGTGCACCTCACTCCGCTCGAAGCGGTGATCGTGGGGTCGATGATCGAGCGCGAGACGAAGTTCGGCGAGGAACGCCCGAAGATCGCGCGGGTCATCTACAACCGCCTCAAACGAGATCAGGCGTTGCAGATCGACGCGACGATCCAGTATCTGCTGCCCAAGCAGAAGGCCCACCTTCTCAACACCGACCTCCAAGTCCAGTCGCCATATAACACCTACCTGCACAAGGGCTTGCCGCCCGGTCCGATCTCCAGTCCAGGCAGTGCGTCGCTCGACGCCGCGCTCGCCCCGGCCAAGGGCCCGTGGCGCTGGTACGTCGGCACCGACAAGGCGGGGCACCACGAGTTCACCGACAACGAGGCGGAGTTCCTCGAGCTGAAGGCAAAGGGAAAGGCAGCCACCGCGCCTTGAGCGACGACCGTCCGCGGGCGGCGGTGCTCGGCTCACCGATCGCGCACTCGCTCTCGCCCGCATTGCACACCGCGGCGTACGCCGTCGCCGGGCTGGACTGGTCGTATACCGCGATCGAGTGCGACGCCGGGGGTTTGCCGCCACTTCTCGCGCGGGTGCGCGCCGAACCCGGTTGGCGTGGCCTGTCGCTCACCATGCCGTTGAAGACGGCAGCGGTGCCGCTCGTGGACGACGTCACCGACGACGTCCGCGGCGTCGGCGCGCTCAACACGATCGTCGTGTCCGGCGGTGGGGCTCTGTCTGGCGGTGGGGTTGTGGCCGCCCTGCACGGCCACAACACCGACATCACCGGCATCATCGGCGCCCTCGGCGAGGTGGGGATCACCGCACCGCGCCGTCCGGTGATCCTCGGAGCGGGGGGTACGGCGCGCGCTGCGGTCGCTGCGTGCGCGCGGCTCGGCGCCGAGTCGGTTGCCGCCGTGGTCCGGGACCTTGCGCGGGGTGCGGCCTTGAAGCCCATCGGGGAGCGGATCGGCATCGAGGTCCGGCTGGTCGAGTGGGGTGACGTCGACGACGTTCGCGAAGCGCTCGGCGACGCTGATGTGCTCGTCTCGACCACGCCGAAAGGTGCGGCAGACGGGCTGGCAGCTGACGACGTGGGGTGGCCGGCTGCCCTGTCAGTCGTCGACGTGCTGTATGACCCGTGGCCTACTGCGCTGTCGTCGTACGCGCTGGGTCGCGGTGGGCGGGTGGCCGGTGGGCTGTCCGTGCTGGTGCATCAGGCGGCCGAGCAGTTCGAGCTGATGACCGGCCTGGCCGCACCGATCGAGGACATGCGAACGGCCGGCGAGCTCGCGCTCACCGGCCGTCGCAGTGGGGTCTAGCCGACCCCAGGTTCTAGCTGGCCATCAGGTAGTCCAGCCCGACATCGGTGCCCTTCGAGGCTGTTGCCTTGGCTCCGGTCAGGCTGATCGTGATGGTGTGACTGCCGGGCGAGAGTGTCGTGGTGAACGCCGCCACCTTGTACGCCGTGGTCCTCGAGTACAGGTCCACCGACCCGACCTTCTTGCCGTCAATCACGATGTCAGCGCGGCCCGAGGTTGCGGTCTTGGTGAAGAACGCCGTGACGGACGTGCCGGTGAAGGTGGCGCTGTACGCCGCCTTGCCGCCAGTGTCGCCGGCGGCGACCTGCCGCTCCGTGTCGTACGACCTTCCCGACGCTGTTGTTGCGCTCACGCGGCGGAAGCTCGTCGTCCAGGAGGAGTGGTTCTCCTGTAGCAGCGTTGAGCCGGCCTTCACCGCGTCGAGGTTGACCGCAGTGCCCCTGGACTGGGCGGCCTTCGTTCCGGCCACCGTGACGGTCATCGTGTGCGCACCAGCCTTGAGGCCGGCCTTGTTGAACACGACCGTGCGGTGTCCGGCCCTCGGCCGGTACAGGTTGACCGCGACCGGCGGCAGGTTGTCGATCCGGACCGTGGCGATTCCCGAGTCAGGCCCGGTAGCCGCGAGAAGCTGCGCGGAGGTGCCGGTGAACTTGATGGTTGCGCGCGCCCCCGCTGACGCCGAGGTCACGAAGCCACCGCCGGATGCGGCAGTCGCCAGGTCCCGGTCCCAGACTTCCTTCAGGATCGGCGACGTGTTCTCCACCGAACCGGTCGCCGCAGCCTTCGCGGGCACGGTCACCTTCGGAGGCGTTGCAGGGGCCACCGCGGGCGCGGCCGGCGCTGCCGGCGCCAGGACGGCGGCGCTAACGACACTGGCAAACGCGCCGGTGCCCACGACGTTGCGCGCTGCCACGTCGACGATGTAAGTCGTGCCCGAAACCAGGCCCGACAACAGAGTGCTCGTGCTGGTCACGTCGATCGATGTCATCGCGCCGCCGAACGGGCCGTAGCGCACCGTGTAGCCCGTGATCGGGGTTCCGCCGTTGTTCGGGGCGGACCACGAAACTGCCAGAGTTGAGATACCGGGAGTGGCCTTCAGACCTCCCGGTGTGTTCGGGAAGGTGTGCGTCGCTTTCGACGCCTTCGCCGAGTACACGCCGGTGCCGATCGCGTTCGTAGCAGCGACCTGCGCCTCATAGGTCGTGCTCGTCGCGAGCCCTAGCAGAGCTAGTGAACTCGTGTCGGCGGGTCGGGTCGTTTCCGTCCACGTCGTCGTACCGACGGGGCGGAACCGCACTTCCCAACCGGTGATCGGCGAGCCCCCGGCGTTCGGCGTGGTCCACGCGACGGTTACGGTCGTTCCGCTCGAGGTGACCGTGATAACGGGCCGTCCCGGTGTGTTGAGGACCGTGAATGTCCTCGCACCGGCCGGGGTGCTCAGGGATTCGTCGTTGGCGTCGAGCGGCAGCACGCGCCAGTAGTACGTCGTGCTGGCGAGGTAGTCCTCGACCGGCACGTAGCTGAGCTGGCTGATGGTGACGTCTTCCTCTGTCGTGGTGAAAGCAGACGATGTCGACGTCTGGAACTGATAGCGCACGGCGCCCGGCTTGTAGGCCCAACTGAAGAGCCGGTTGCCCGGCGCCAGCGAGGCGGTATCGCTCGGGGCGGTCAGCGACACGTCGTCGCCGCTGGGCAGGCCGATGTTGAATGGCGAGGCGGCGCTCCACGCGAGCAGGTTGTTGCTCGCGTCGGTACGCCGGACGCGCCAGGTGTAGCTGCCAGGTGTCAGAACTGCCGTCGGGACGAACGAGTTGCCGACGAGGTTCGTCTTGGTGAGAACCGTCGTCCCTACGCTGGTTTCGATCAGCACGTCGTACTTCGACGTCCCCGGAACGGCACTCCAGCTGAACTTGGGCGCGTTGGCGAACGGCACCGTTCCCGTCGCGACCTGAACCGCCCGCACCGAGTTCTTCGTGAAGCTCCTGGCGGGCGACCACGGCAGGCCTTCACCGACCCCGTCGATGGCGCGGACCCGGACGAAGTAGCCGCGATCCGCCAACAGACTCGCCTGAGTACTCACGAACGGCTGGTCGACCTTGAGACCGGTGAAGCCCGTGATCAGACGGCTGAACTCGGCATCCTCGGCGACCTGGAGTTCATAGCCCCTGATGCCGCCACTGGTGGGGGAGGTGGTGTGGTGATCGGCCCAGGAGAACCTGACCGCGTCCTCGGTGGCCGGAACATCCGGGTCCGCGGGGACGCTGACGGTCGGCAGTGGGACCTGGGCGCCGGTCTTGAAGAATCGCCTGGCAGGCTGCTGAACCTCGGACGGGTTCGCGCAGATCGGGAACGCGGTGCAACCGCCGACGCGCCAGTAGTAGCCCTGGCCGCTGTCGTTGTCCAGCAGCGCGCCGTTGATCTGCAGCCGGTTGCTGTAGGTGTGGAAGTACGCGACCGGGTTGGTGAAACCCAGGCCCATGTAGATCTGCACCCAGTAGCCGTCGGGCGCGTCGTCGATGTGCGTCCACCGCAGTTCCGGCGTATCCGTCGTCACGGCATCAGGTGCCGGGCTGACGAGCGTGGGCACGCGCGGGTGTGCCGGCGTCGCACCAGTTCCGGTCGTCACTACGAGGGTCGGCATGTCACCCACGACGTCCCGATCGGACCAGGGCGTGTAGATCGGGTTGGCCGGGGGCGCGTGGCCGAGGACGTCCGTGGCCGCCAGGTCAAGCCCGCGGACCCGCCACCGGAACGTCGTGCCGTTCGTCCAAGGTGAGGTGCCCAGGCCCTCGAAGCAGCCAAAGGTGCTGGAGAACTTGATGTTGTTCGAGGCGGTCCCAGTACCGGTGTAGAGACCGGTTGACTCGAACGAGGTGAGGCGCGTGTTCGGCGTGATGCACTTGAGGATCTTGCTGTTGTCGGTGAACAGCGTGCTGGTGTCCTGCTCGGCTGTGAGCCACACCTCGTACGCCGACGCGCGCGGAACCGCGTTCCAGGAGAGCACGAAGTCGTTGCGCGTGACCGTGCCGGACGTCGCCGTGAGCACGCCGGGTGTCGGTGCGTATGCGGGTGACAGGCCGGTGGGAACAGCGGGCAATTCGCCGGCAGTCATCGACGAAGCGGTCGTCGGACCCCACGAGCGTGTGAACTGCCGGGCCAAGGACGCCGGTCCCTCGTTGTTTGCGGGGTCGAGCGCGGTGACCCTCCAGTAGTAGCCCGCGTTCGGAAGCGTACGAGCCGGTGAGTACCGGGGGCTGGTCACCGTGAAGGGCGAACCCGCGACCATGCTGCTGAACGCTCCGTCGATGGCGATGTACACCTTGTATTTGTTCGCGCCGTCAACCGGGTTCCAGGTGAGCTCGACGTCGGATACCGGCGTGGCCCCGGTCGGGTCGTGGTCTGGCTTGAGCAGCTGTGGGCGTGCGCTCAGCGGCCAGTCGATGGTGAAGCCGAGGAGAGCGCTCGACCAGGCGGTGTCGACGCCCGAGCTCTGCGACGCCTTCACCCGCCAGAACCACGGCGCGCCGCGAGTCAGCATGCTGGAGGAGAGCGAGTACGCAGTCGAAGCGGTCGTCGCGGAAGCAGGAGTACCGGCGAACGAGCTGTCTGTCGACCACTGGATCGTGTACAGGTCGGCGTCGGCCAGCGGGTTCCACGAAAGCACCGGCGCCGCCGGGTAGCCGACGGTCTGCGCGCTCGTGACGGGCAGGCCGCTGATCCGCAGATTGCTCGGTCCAACTGCCACGCTGCGGGTGAAGCTGGTAGACGATCGCCAGTCGCTCATCGTGCCGTCGGCGTCCTTGGCAGCTACGCGCCAGTACCAGGTCCCCGTCGGGATGGGGAAGACTGGCGTGATGCTCGTCGCGACGGTCTTGCCTGTGTTGGAGGAGAAGAGCGTGCTCGAGAACGTCGGCGATGCGGAGATCTCCACGAAGTACTGCTGGGCTCCAGGCACCGGGTGCCAGGCCATCACGACGTCACCGCTGCTCGGCAGCGAGGTGCGCGCCGAGTCGATCACCGGCGCCGCCGGGGCGGCATGCGCCGGCGAGGTGAACGAGAGCAGCGACAGGAGCATCGCGGCGACGAGCGCGAGCGCTGCACCAACGATTCGATTACCCCGGACGCCTGCACCGGTAGACGCAGTAGCAAGCTTCATCTGAACTTGACCCCCATGATCCGCCCAATCGCCGCATCGAGGTGCCGGCGCGTTCGATCTGTGTCGGCAGCGCGAAGACCGATCTTGAAGACCTGACTTGTGACCCTTCCGGGGGTTGACGCGGAGGGCTGCTTGTGCAGGGCAAGGTCCACTAGCCCGATCGGGCCATTCAAGCCAACGGGCATCTCGTCCGATGCAGCGTATTGAGCTAGCAGATCGCAGCCATTTGAAGGGTGTGCCATGGGCGAGATGAGCCGGGCTGGTCGGTTGGACAAAGCGATGTCCGACTTGCTGAACCAGACTCCTGAGATCGAGGCGGCCGCGGTCGTGTCGTTCGACGGTCTGCCGATGGCCTCGGCCCTTCCCGAAAGCATGGACGAGGATCGCGTCGCGGCCATGAGCGCGGCCCTGCTCTCCCTGGGTGAGCGCGCGGCCAGCGGCCTGGGCCGAGGCGATCTCTCACAGGTCTTCATCGAAGGCGACGACGGCACCGTGTTCCTGGTCTCGTGCGACGGGGAAGCGGTTCTCGTCGCTGTCGCGGCCAAGGGCGCGAAGACTGGACTGATGCTCTACGAGGTCAAGCGCACCGCGGCCGTGATCGGTCGCACGCTCGCCGCCGAATACGCAGCGGAGGAAGCAGCCGCCGTCACGACCGTCGAGGTTCCCGCACAGCCGTCCGAGTCCGCGGTGGCAGCCCCCGCGACGCCGACCCCGTCGTCGTACGTCGGTGCGGCAGTCGAGGCGCAGGCGACGTGGTACCCCGAGGCAATCGCAGACCCCACCGAGGCGCTCCCCGAGCAGCCCGGCTTCCCGACGCCTCCGGCCTACGTTCCCTACGGGACCGCAGCGCCGGAAGGCAACGGTCACACCCAGTCCTGGTCCTGACGGAACTCCTAGTCGACACGGAGCGCCGCCATGACACTCGAAGGCTCGCTTGACGCTTTCAGCCTGCCCGACATCTTCCAGCTGCTGTCGTTCACCAAGAAGACCGGTGCACTGCGAATCCAGTCGCCCGTCACCACTGGCCTGGTCTACTTCGTCACCGGGTCCGTGACCGGCGGCACCTCCGACGTAACCCGTCAGTCGCTCGGCCGCCGCGTGGTCGGCAAGGGCCTGATCACTGACGAGGTGCTCTCCAGCGCGGTGACCGCGCTGCGGCTGGACATGTCTTCCGGGCTTGGTCGGGTGCTGCGCGAGAGCGGATCGCTCGACGAGGGCGTGCTGCACGAACTCGCGATCGAGCAGGCAACCGACGCGGTCTTCGACCTGCTGCGCTGGAGCCAAGGCGACTTCGCCTTCGAGACCGATGAAGCCAACCCCGACGACCTGGGCATCGCGCTCGCGGTCGAGGACATCATCGCCGAGGCGCGACGCCGGCTCGAGACGTGGGAGGCGCTCAGCAGCATCGTGCCCTCGGCCGACGTAATCGTGAGCCTGCCGCTCGCCCCCGCGAGCGGCGAGACCGTCCTGTCGGCCGAGGAGTGGACGCTGCTCGCTCTTGTCGACGGCCAGCGCTCCGTGGCCAGCCTCGTCAACCTCACCGGTCGCGGCGAGTTCGCCATCGTCAGCGCCGTGGTGTCCCTCGTGGAGCGCGGGCTGCTCGTCGTCCGTGACCCGGCGGACGCCGACTCCGACAGCCTGTCTGCTCTGCTGCGCCGCCAGCACATGCTCTCGGAGCTGGAAGGCCAGCCCGACGAGCCGCTGCCCGCGGCGGCGCTCGCCGCAGCCTTCGAGCCCGAACCCGACGAAGCCGAGGCTGTCGCAGACGAGCCCGCCCCCAAGAGCTCCACGGTGGTACGCACCGATAAGCCGTTCCAGGCACCGCAGCGGTCCGCCGTACCGACCAATGCCGCGCACGCTCCGGAACCGAGGTCGGCCGCTGTCGCTGCCGGCGCCGTGCCGCAGGTCGTGCCGACGCGCCCCGACCACCTGGCCAGCCGCAAGCCCGACTTCCCCGAGGGGCCGATACCCGGAGTACGGCAGCCAGCCGCGTCGAGCCAGCCCCGCACGATCGGCGCAACTGCCGTGGCAACAGATCCGTCCATCGCTCCGGCAGCAAGTGCCGGCGCCCTGATCGAACGAGACCCCAGCGTGAACAAGAGCCTCCTGCTCAGACTCATCGCCGGCGTAAGGGGGCTCTGAGATGCCACCACGTAAGAAGCATCACGGTCAGGCAGTGAAGATCGTCGTCACCGGTCCGTTCGCAGCGGGTAAGACGACGCTGATCCGCACGATCAGCGAGATCACCGTGCTGTCGACCGAGAAGGGCATCACCGACGAGACGAAGTCGCGCAAGAGCGACACCACCGTCGCGATGGACTTCGGGCGGATCACGATCGACCGCGATCTGGTGCTCTACCTGTTCGGTACGCCGGGCCAGGAACGCTTCGACTTCATGTGGGAGATCCTCGGCGAGGGCATGCTGGGCTACGTCCTTCTCTGCGACGCCGATCGCGAGGACTCGCTGGCCGAGGCGCGCAACATCCTCGACGCCTTCCGCAAGATGGCCCGCGTGCCCTTCGTCGTCGGCATGAACAGGTCGCAAGGTATCGACCCGGCTGAGGAGGCCGTCGTACGCGAAGCTCTCGCGCTCGACGCCGACGTACCGGTCGTGCCGTGCGACGCAACCGACCGAGAGAGCGTCAAGTCGGTGCTGCTCGCGCTGCTCTACTCCGTCGTGGACACGATCGATAGCACGCAGCAGCCGGCCAGGGCTTAGCCCATGGGCTGGTTCCGGCGGTCGAGCGGTCGGCACTCCTACGGCGTGCCCGTCGTCGCGACGCCGGCGCCGGCGGCGACAGTAGCCGAGCCAGCGCTGCCGGTTGTGCTGCCTACGCCGCCGCGCGAGCCGGCGCCGGGTCCGGTGCCGCATGTTTCCGTGCCGCAACGGCTGCCCGACGACCGCACCACCGAGCAGATCGGCGGCAAGGTTGCCGAGGTGCTCTGGTCCTACTACGGGCAGCAAGGCCCGCCCAGCAATCCACTCGCGCCCGAACCTGCCCTGCCACCGGTATACGACGACAGCTACCTCGAGGCGCAGTTCGCGGCGCCTCCGGCTGAACTGCCACCCCCGCCAGCCCCGGTGGCCGACGCCCATCTAGGCGCCGTCACCCCTGTGGTCGCAGCCGAGTCGTCGAGCCCCCGCTACCGGGTGTTCGACCGCGTGGACGTGCGGCGTGCCCACGTAGTCCAGCTCGGGTTTCTCGACGGCAGCACGCTCGAGCTTGCAAGTGACGACCCTGCCGCGAAGGCGCTGCGCGCCGCCGCGGCAGCGCTCACGCTGCGTGATTAAGTCACCCGCCGAACCGGTCGATAGCCGATCAACCGCAATGTGTGCACGCCCAACGATGAACCGCGCCCGGAGGACGAGTCGTGAAACAGCTCGGTGACATCCTGCTCGAGGGCGGGCTTGTTACGCGGGAGCAGCTCGGCGAGGCGATGGCCGAGCAGCAGCGGGTCGGACGCAGTCTCGGCCGGGTGCTTGTCGACCTGGGCATGGTCACCGAATCGCAACTCGTTGCCTCGCTGGCTCAGCAGATCGGACTGCCCTTCGTCGATCTGAGCGAGTACCAGATCGACCCTTCGGCGGCGATGCTCGTTCCCGACACCGTGTCGCGCCGGCACAGCGTCCTACCGATCGGGTACGACGAAGGCCGACTTGTCGTCGCGATGGCCGACCCGGCCAACGTCTTCGCGATCGACGACATCCGTTCGCTGACCGGGCTGGAATGCAAGCCGGTCGTCGCGACGAAGGCCGACGTCGTCAACGCCATCAACCGGGTCCACCGCATGGACGCGGACATGGACGAACTGACGATGTCGCTCGACGTCGACGACGAGGAAGACCTGTCGAGCGTCAAGGAAATCGTCGAAGACGCGCCGATCGTCAAGTTCGTCAACTTGCTCATCACGCAGGCGATTCAGGACCGCGCGTCCGACATTCACATCGAGCCTACCGAGCGGGATCTGCGCGTCCGTTTCCGCATCGACGGCGTACTGCACGAGATTATGAAGTCGCCGAAGACGATCCAGGCCGGCGTCATCTCGCGTCTCAAGATCATGAGCGACATCAACATCGCCGAGCGACGCATCCCGCAGGACGGCCGCCTCAGCGTCAACGCGCAGGGCAAGAAGATCGACCTGCGAGTCGCGACACTGCCCACCGTGTGGGGCGAGAAGATCGTCATGCGCATCCTCGACAACTCGACGGCGATGATGCGGCTGACCGACCTCGGCTTCTCCGACAACAACTACACCCGGTTCGAGAAGAGCTTCGTCAAGCCGTACGGGATGATCCTCGTCACCGGCCCGACCGGATCCGGAAAATCGACGACGCTGTACGCGACGCTCAACATCGTCAGCACGCCGGAGAAGAACGTCATCACGGTCGAGGACCCGGTTGAGTACCGGATTCCGGGCATCAACCAGGTGCAGGTCAACGTCAAAGCCGGCCTGACTTTTGCCGCGGCACTGCGCTCGATCCTGCGATCAGACCCGGACGTCGTACTCATCGGTGAGATCCGCGACCACGAGACCGCGCAGATCGCCATCGAGGCGTCGCTGACCGGTCACATGGTGCTCTCGACGTTGCACACCAACGACTCACCGTCCGCAGTCAGCCGGCTGATCGAGATGGGCATCGAGCCCTTCCTCGTCGGTTCGGCACTCGACGCGGTGCTCGCGCAGCGACTTGCGCGCCGGCTCTGCCCGAAGTGCAAAGAGGCCTACACCCCAACGGCCGAAGCGCTGGAGAAGGCTCGCTTCCCGATGCTGCCCGATGGGGAGCTGCCCACGCTGTATCGCGCGGTCGGTTGTTCGGCGTGCAGCAAGACCGGCTATAAGGGCCGACTGGCGTTGCATGAGGTCATGTCGGTTTCCGAGGAGATCGAGCGGATGGCAGTCGAACGCGCATCGGCGGAGGCCATCGGCCGGGTCGCCCGCGAGCAAGGAATGACGACCCTGCGGGACGACGGAATCGCGAAGGTTCTGCTAGGCGTGACGACGGTCGAGGAAATCCTGCGCGTCGTCGCCTGACGCTCCGCCCGGCGGAGCATCGCAAGCGCGCCGTTCGGCTCAAGGCTCCGACCGCGCGTGCCGATGCTCGGTGTTGCGGGCAGCAGCGTCTGTGGCCGCACCGACGCGCGATGCGTTCGCGCCGGCACTCAGTGGAAGGTGCGCAGTGACCTCACAGGATTTCGGGGCTGAGGAGTTCTTCGCGGCGACGCCACAGCTGGAGGCGAGCACGCTCGCCGAGCCAGCCCCCGGCATATTCGCTCCTGGGCCCTCGCCGCTCGACGGCGACTGGTCGCCCGAAGCGCAACTTCCTGTCCGCTCCGCGCCCACGTCGTCAATGGGGACTTACTCCGCGCCGGTCGGCTATCCGCCGCCGCCGATGGCCCAGCCGGCCCCAGAGCTGTGGTCACCGCCGCAGAGCGTGGCACCGGCACCGGCGCCGGCCGACGTGATGCCCGAGACTCCGGCCGCGGCCGCTGTCGCTGCACCTGAGGCCATGGAGGCCGCGTACACCAGGGCTGCCATCGGGGAGGACAACAGCGCTGGCTCGGGGATCATCCTTGCCGACCTGCTCGTCCGGCTCCTCGAGTCCGGTGGGTCCGACCTGCACATGACCGCTGGTGCGCGGCCGACCCTCCGAATCCATGGGCACTTGCAGCAGCTGGAAGACCAGCCGATGCTCGACCCGCAGGAATTGCAGCGCCTTCTCTACGCGATCATCACGCAGCGGCAGCGCGAAAAGTTCGAGGAGCACCTCGAGCTCGACTTCGCCTACGCCCTGCCGGGTAGGGCTCGTTTCCGTACCAACATGTACCGCCAGCGTGACGCTGTCGGCGCTGCGTTCCGAGTGATCCCGTACGAGATCAAGCCGCTCCAAGACCTCGGTGTCCCCGCGTCGATCTCCAACTTCGCGATGCTGCCGAGAGGGTTCGTGCTCGTCACGGGCCCGACCGGCTCGGGTAAGTCGACCACCCTGGCCTCACTCGTCGACCTGGCGAACCGCCAGCGCCACGACCACATCATGACGGTCGAGGACCCGATCGAGTTCCTGCACAAGCATCAGTCGTGCATCGTCAACCAGCGCGAGGTCGGCGAGGACACGCATTCGTTCGCCAACGCGCTCAAGCACGTGCTGCGGCAGGACCCAGACATCATCCTGGTCGGCGAAATGCGCGACCTCGAGACGATCTCCGTGGCACTCACCGCTGCCGAGACCGGCCACCTCGTGTTCGGCACTCTGCACACGCAGGACGCCGCGCAGACCGTCGACCGCGTAATCGACGTCTTCCCCCCGCACCAGCAGCAGCAAATCCGTGTGCAGCTCGCCGGCGCGTTGCAGGGCGTCGTCTCGCAGCAGTTGTGCAGGACGTCGGACGGGCGGGGCCGGGCGGTCGCCAGCGAGGTGCTGGTCGTGACGCCCGCGATCCGAAACCTCATTCGTGAAGGCAAGACGCACCAGATCGGCTCGGCAATGCAGGCGGGTGCGAAGTTCGGGATGGTCACGATGGACCAGTCGCTGACCGAGCTGATCAGGAGAGGCCGGATCACCTACGAAACCGGTATCGAGCGCTGCCACAACGTCGAAGACTTCAACCGCCTCTGCGGCCGCGCCTAGGCAAGGAAAGAGACAACCATGGCATCGACATACGCCTACCAGGTCCGCGACCGCTCCGGGAAGCTGATCAGCGGTGTGCTGGAAGCGGACAACCAATCGGCCGTTGCCGGTCGCCTGAAGGAGATGGGCTATGCGCCCATCAGCATCCGCGAGGACAAGAAGAAGGGCCTGAACGGCGAGATCAAGCTGCCGGGCATGAGCGGCAAGAAGAAGGTCAAACTCAAGGACCTTGCCGTCTTCTCGCGCCAGTTCGCGACGATGATCAACTCAGGGTTGTCGCTGCTGCGGGCGCTGAACATCCTCACCGAGCAGACGGAGAGCAAGACGCTCGCGACGACGCTCGACCTGGTGCGCACCGACATCGAGTCGGGCAACTCGCTGTCTTCGGCGATGGCCAAGCACCCGGACGTCTTCCCCCCGCTGATGATCAACATGACGAAGGCCGGCGAGGTCGGCGGCTTCCTCGACCTGGTCATGCTGCAGGTGGCGCAGAACTTCGAAGCGGATGTGAAGCTTCGCGGCAAGGTGAAGTCGGCGATGACCTATCCGGTGGTCGTGTTCGTGATGGCGATCATCATGTGTTTCATCATGTTGATCTTCATCGTGCCGGTGTTCGCGAAGATGTTCGAGAGCCTCGGGAGCACGCTCCCGCCGCCGACTCGCTTCCTCGTCTTCTTGAGCGGGCTGCTCAAGACGATCACCCCGATCCTCATTGTGATCGGCATCGCCTTCGCGTTCACGTGGCCGAGGATCAAGAACAAGGCTGGGATCCGCAACGTCATCGACCCCGCGAAGCTGAAGACCCCGGTCTTCGGTGAGCTGTTCCGCAAGATCGCGCTGTCGCGGTTCTCGAGAAACCTCGGATCGATGATGAAGTCCGGTGTGCCGATCCTGCAGTCGCTCGACATCGTCGCGGACACGACCGGCAACGTCGTGCTCGCCCGCGCGATCAGGGACGTGCAGGAGAGCGTGCGCAGTGGCGAGGAGATCTCGAAGCCGTTGCTGAACCACTCGGTGTTTCCGCCGATGGTCGTTCAGATGATGGCTGTCGGCGAGGAAACCGGCGCGCTGGACACGATGCTGATGAAGATCAGCGACTTCTACGACCAGGAAGTCGAGGCGACCACCGAGGCGCTGACGGCGCTGATCGAGCCTCTGATGATCGCGTTTCTCGGCACTTTGGTCGGCGGCATGATCGTCGCTCTCTACATGCCGATCTTCAAGGTGTTCGAGCTCATCAAGTAATCGCGTGGCCACGCTCAAGTGGGCTAGCGGGGTGGTCGAAGAAAGAGTTGTCAACGAGCCGCACGGCCAGCACAGGGCACACCCGTCGCGAGACGGGGTCGCAAAGCCAAGGAACCCTCAGGGCCTTGAGGGTCAGCCTGGCTGCCTCGGCCGGCACCTTCCATAGGGAGGCGCCGCGCGAGGGGAAGCACGACGCGCGCGGCATTCATCCGGCACGAAGGAAGGGACCTAAAGTGCTCGCTCGTATCCGCAAGACCCAGGAGGAGAACGAGGGCGGCTTCACGCTCATCGAGCTCCTGGTCGTCATCATCATCATCGGCATTCTTGCCGCCATCGCGATCCCGACGTTCCTGAGCCAGCGCCAGAAGGGCTGGGACGCCGCTGCGAAGTCGTCGCTGCGCAACGCCGCCACGGCGCAGGAGTCGCACTTCACCGAGTTCTCGGAGTACACGGCCGTTGTGGCCGAGCTCGAGACTCAGGGGTTCAACCAGAGCCAGGACATCACCCTGACGCCGACCGCACCTGCCCCCGGCACCACCTACTGCATGACTGCCACTCACTCGGCTCAGCCGACGGTCACCTGGTACCTGGGTAGTGGCGGCGGCGCGCCGAACACGACTGCCTGCTAGTAGCTCGACCACAGGACTAGCGAAGAGGGGCAGCCCTATGGGCTGCCCCTCTGGCGTCTCCCTTTTTCATGCAGCGCCGACCGGGAAGGAGGAGAGCAATGTCCAAACATCAGAACCACGAGCGTGAAAGCGGATTCACCCTTATCGAGCTGCTGGTCGTCACCGTCATCATCGCAATTCTGGCTGCCGTCGCCATCCCGACGTACCTGTCTCAGCGAGACAAGGGATTTCGCACAGCGGCCGTTTCAGACATGAAGAACGCCGCTGTCGCGGTGGAGTCCTACGCCGCCGGCACCGGGAACGGTTCGTTTCTCGGAGTCAACGGACTCGACGAAACGTCTCCGTTGCTCAACGCCGAGGGCTTCAACAACTCGGAGTGGGTGAGCGTCGACATCACGTCCACGGCGGCCGCGTATTGCATTCGCGGCTCCTACAGCAAGCTGCCGGGACGCGAGTTCGTCTACCGAACCGGTACTGGTGTCGTCGACATCGGCGACCCAGGGTTCTTGCCCTGCTAGGCAATCAAGTGGCGGGAGGGGTCGCGGAGAGCTATTGCGGCCCCTTTCTGCTGTTGTGATTGAGCTTTGACTGCAAAGCGGCGCGCCTGCGCGCACCGCCCGGCCAGCTGAGGATAGTTCTGCTGTGTTCGCCATCACCGTTGCGGTTTGCGCGGTACTCGGTCTTGTCATTGGGTCGTTCCTCAACGTCGTCATCCACCGGGTGCCTGCCGGCGCGAGCGTCGTACGGCCCCGATCGCACTGCCCGGAGTGCGACGCGCCAATCCGCCCGCGCGACGAGGTGCCGGTCCTGTCATGGATGGCGCTGCGCGGCCGCTGTAGGGACTGCAGCGCCCCCATCAGCGCCCGGTATCCGGCGGTCGAGTTGCTCACCGCCGCAGTGTTCGCCGCGGTGGCCGCGCGATTCGCTCCGGGCAGCGATGACGGGTGGCATTCGCTGCCCGCGTTCCTCTACCTCGCTGCTGTCGGCATAGCGCTGGCTGCGATCGACCTTGATACGAAGCGACTGCCCAATGTCCTCGTCTTCCCGAGCTATGCGGTCGGTGGCGCGCTGCTAGGTCTTGCCGCGATACTCGGCGATGGGACGACGCCGCTCGTGCGGGCGGTGCTTGGCATGGTCGCGATGTACGCCGTCTACTTCGTGCTCTGGTTCGCCGTACCGGGCGGGATGGGCTTCGGAGACGTCAAGCTGGCCGGAGTTCTGGGCCTGTACCTGGGCTGGCTGGGCTGGGCGACACTGGGTGTCGGGCTGCTAGCCGGCTGGTTTGCCGGAGGTCTCGTCGGCGTCCTGTTGATGGTGTTCGGTAAGGCCGGGCGCAAGACGGCAGTTCCTTTCGGGCCTTTCATGATTTTCGGGGCGCTCTTCGCGGTGCTTGCGGGCGGGCCGGTCGCCCGGCTCTGGCTCAGCAGCTGACGCACTCGGCCTTCCGCCGTAACGCTGCTGCTCCAGTCGGACCCATGCCCGCGCGGCGGTCGGCTTAGCAAATTTTCGACTTCGCACCGCCGCATTCCTCAAGGGGGTGGTCCTTTCGACCGATCACCCTTCCTGTACCCAGACCGCTCAGGTTCCTGCGGATGGGCACATGGTGCAGAGCAAAGGGGAAGTGTCGTGGCGGTACGTAAAGCAGTCGGGCTCGACATCGGCACGTCCGGAGTCAGGGCGGCTGAGCTGAACCTCTCGAAACGGCCCGCGGTGCTCGAGCGCTTCGGGCAGGTCGCACTCCCTCCTGGTGCCGCCCGCGACGGCGAGATCATCGACCCCGACACCGTCGCCCGCGCGCTCAAGCAGCTGTGGAGCAGCGCCAAGTTCTCGACCAAGCGGGTCGTGCTCGGAGTCGCCAACCAGCGGGTCATCGTCCGCCAGGTCGACCTGCCGTGGCTGCCGCCGTCGGAGATGCGCAAGTCGCTCCCATTCCAGGTCCAGGACTTCATCCCCATCCCGGTTGAGCAGGCCATCCTCGACTTCCACCCGCTCGAGGAGTTCGTCGACGACAACGGCGGTCGCATGCTGCGCATGCTCCTCGTCGCCGCCGATCGCGACATGGTCAGCAACAGCCTCGTAGCTGTGCAGAAGGCCGGCCTGACGCCCGTCATGGTCGACCTCACACCGTTCGCGATCCTGCGGTCGCTGACACCGGTCGAGGCGCGCGGCGTCGAGTCCGAAGCCGATGCCTACGTCAACGTCGGCGCGAGCATCACCAACATCGTCGTTCACCAGGGCGGTGTCCCGCGCTTCGTCCGCATCCTGGTGATGGGCGGCAACGACGTCACCGACGCAGTGGCCGAGCGCCTCGGAGTTCCCGGAGAGCAGGCAGAAGCGGTCAAGGCTCAGATGGGGATGCTGGCGCCCGGATCGAGGGACGACGGCCACCCCGCAAGCCGGGTCATCGAGCAGGCCGGCAGCCAATGGATCGAAGAGGTCCGTGGCTCACTGGACTACTACCTGGCTCAGCCCGGTGCTGCACGACTACGCCGCGTCGTTCTCACCGGTGGCGGATCCCAGCTCCAAGGGCTCGCCTCCCGGCTGGCCATCGCAACCCGGCTTCCCGTCGAGCCGGCGACGCCGTACGCCTCGTTGCGGCTCGGCAAGCTCGGCCTGACGCCCGACCAGCTCGACTACGTCCAGCCGCTCGTCTCGGTGCCGGTTGGCCTCGCGATGGGGGTGGCGTAAGCCATGTCAACCAAGGAAATGACTGCCACCGGCACCTACGTCGTGCCGAGTGTCAACCTGCTGCCACCGGAGATCGGTGAGCGGAAGGCGCAGCGTCGCTCCTACGTCATGATGGGCGGTGCGGTAGTCGCCGCAGTCGTGGTCGTGGCGTTCCTCTACACGGGGCAAGCTGCGCGCGTCAGCAAGGCCAAGGATGCACTCGCGACCGCTGAGCAGCAGGACGCCAAACTGCGGCAGGAACGCCTCGCCCTCCAGCCCGTGCAGGACGTCTACAACAATGTCGACGCGCATGAAGCCATGCTTGCGGACGCCTTGTCGACCAGGGTGCGCTGGTCGCGGTTCTTGCACGATATCCAGACGACGATTCCGGAGCGCGTGTGGATGTCGAACTTCACCGCGACTGTCACGGGAAACAGCCCGTCGACCGCCGGTGCCCTGTTCGAGCCCGGTGCCGGCACGGTCCAGATCGAGGGCACGGCGTTCGACCACGTCGATGTCGCGGCGTGGTTGGACAGTCTGACCAAGATCAAGGGTTACGCCAATCCTTACCTCACTTCCTCGACGATCGTGGTGCCGGGCAACGACGCACCGGGTGCGCGATTGACCGTGGACTTCGTCTCGTCGGTCACCTTGACCGACGCTGCGATCACGCCCACTGACAAGGCAGGGAAGAAGTAATGGGCAGGATGAAACAGCTCTGGTCCCTGACGGCGTTCGCAGTCGTCGCGGTGCTGGCGGCCGGATACTTCTTCGGTATCAAGGCGCAGGCCGGCAAGGTTGACACGCTCAACGACAGCAGGCAGTCGCAGCTGAGCGCCAACAAGGCACTCTCCGCTGAGATCGCGCGGCTGGAGAAGCAGAAATCGGGCGTTGCCGCTCAGAACAAGCGGCTGCGAGCAATCGAGGCGAACATCCCGGACAACCCGGCGCTGCCTTCGCTGATTCGTAGCCTGGCGAAAATCGAAGACGCGTCGAACGTGACGATCCTCTCGATCACGCCGGCACTGCCAGCAGTTGGTACTGCAGCTAACCCCGCGGCACCCGCGCCGGCGGCAAAGAAGGCGCCGGCGGCTGGAGAAGCCAGCGGTGGCAAGGCCGCTGACACGGCCAAGAAGAAGGACGCCGCGGCTGGTTCGGCCGACAAGCCCGCACCGGCAGCTTCCGCGGCCAAAGCCCCCGTCGCGACGTTGGCGGGACAGCTCGTCTCGATACCTGTGACCCTGACCGTAACCGGCGAGTTCGCGGGCATGCAGCTCTTCCTGGCGGGGCTCGAGGAGCTCCCGCGATCCCTCGTCGTCGGACAAGTCGCCATCAAGGCTGTTGAAGAAGCGGACGACCAGTCCGCTGTCGCGCCGCAGGGTTCGCTCGAGTCCACGCTTCAGGCGGTCGTCTTCATGAAGGCCCCTGCAGCACCGATCGCCTCGGCGCCGAAAGCCGCTGCCGTCGCACCCGCCGAGAAGTAGGAGTAGAGCAATGACCGAGCTCGCGTACGCCCCGGCGGGCCTGCAGGAGGAAGCTCCCGCGCCGAAATCATCGCGTCTGAAGCTGCTGCTCATTGCGGTGGTCGCCCTAGCCGTTGTGGCTGCATTCGTGCTGTTGGTCCTGCCGAAACTGCTCGGCGGCGACAGCAAAGAGCCTGCTGTAGTGAAGAAGGCGAAGCCCGCAGCCGCGGCAAAGGCGCCGAAAAAGGCGGCGGTGGCCAAGAAGCCGGCTGCGAAGAAGCCGGCAGCCAAGAAGCCGGCGCCCGCCAAGGTGGTCTCCGCCGCGTCATCGAAGGACCCGTTCAAGCCGCTGTACACCGACCCGGAAGAGGTAGTTCCGGGCGCCGCAGGCACGGGAACCACGGCGGGATCGACAACGACCGGCACTACGGCGGGGACGACCACGACGACTGGAACGACCACGACGACTGGAACGACCAGCTCCGGCGCGACAACGGTCGCTCTTACCGCCGTCGGGACCGTGGACGGCAAGCTGCGCGCTACGACGACAGTCGGCGGCGTCAGCTTCACGCCCGCTGCGGGCGACACGTTCGCGACGTCGTACCGACTGCTGACCGTCTCCGGAAGCTGCGCGACCTACCTGTTCGGCGACCAGAGGTTCGCTCTATGCATCGGGCAGTACATCACCCACTAAAGCACTAGCACTTCGCAGGGGCCTCGCCACGACACCGTGGCGGGGCCTTCTGCCTGTGTGCGCGTGGGAGGATCACCGCAACAACTCTTCCGATTCGAGTGAGTGATCACCGCCCATGTTGCGTTACCTGACCGCCGGCGAGTCCCACGGCCCAGCGCTCGTCGCGATCCTCGACGGCCTGCCCGCGGGGATCGAGACGAGCACCGCCGACATCGCCGACGCGCTGGCACGCCGTCGCGCCGGGTACGGCCGGGGAGCCCGCATGGCGTTCGAGCGCGACGAGGTCGAGCTCACCGGCGGCGTCCGGCACGGCCGCACGATCGGCTCGCCGATCGGGGTCCGCGTGGGCAACAGCGAGTGGCCCAAGTGGACCGAGGTCATGGCCGCCGACCCCGCCGACGTCGACGGACGACGGTACGACGAACCGGGCCGGTTCGACGGCGTCGCCCGGGCCGCCCCCCTGACCCGCCCCCGCCCCGGTCACGCCGATCTCGCCGGCATGCAGAAATACAGCCACACCGATGCGCGCCCGATCCTCGAGCGGGCGAGCGCGCGTGAGACCGCCGCTCGCGTCGCTCTCGGCTCGGTCGCTCAGGCGATGCTCCAGCAGGCGCTTGGCGTCGAGATCCTCAGTCACGTCGTGCGCATCGGTTCGGTGACGGCACCTGACGGCGTCGTCCCGACGCCCGATCAGCGCGACGAGGTCGACGCCGACCCCTGCCGCTGCCTCGACCGCGACGCGAGTGCGGCGATGGTCGCCGAGATCGATGCGGCGCAGGCCGACGCCGACACGCTCGGCGGCGTCGTCGAAGTGCTTGCCTACGGCCTGCCACCCGGCCTGGGCAGCCACGTGCACTGGGATCGACGGCTCGACTCCCGCGTCGCCGCCGCGTTGCTCGGCATCCAGGCCATCAAGGGCATCGAGTTCGGCAACGGTTTCACCCAGGCCGCGTCGCGCGGCAGCGTGGCTCACGACGAGATGGACATCGTTGATGGAGCCGTACGCCGGCGCACCGATCACGCCGGCGGCGTCGAGGGAGGCATGTCGACCGGTGAGGTGCTCCGGGTACGTGCGGCGATGAAGCCGATCTCGAGCCTGACCAAGCCGCTGGCGACGATAGACACCGAGACGGGGGAGGCGGCAAAGGCGATCGCCCAGCGGTCCGACGTGTGCGCCGTCCCCGCGGCCGGGGTCGTCGCCGAGGCGATGGTCGCCCTCGTGCTCGCCGACCTGGCGCTCGAGAAGTTCGGCGGCGATTCGGTGGACGAGCTTCGCCGCAACGCGCAGGGCTACCTCGCGGCGCTGGCGGTGCGATGACCACACCGGTCTGCGTGCTCGTGGGCCCGCCGGGTTCGGGCAAGTCGACGGTGGGTGCGCGGCTCGCCGCGCTGCTCGGTGTCCCGTTCCGCGACACCGACGCCGACATCGAAGCCGCGCGCGGCGCGACCATCGCCGAGATCTTCATCGACGAGGGCGAAGCCGCATTCCGCGAGTACGAGCGCGAGGCCGTCAGGCGCGCGCTGGCCGAGCACGACGGCGTGTTGGCTCTCGGCGGCGGTGCAGTCATCGACGACGCCACGCGTGCGGCGCTCAAGGATCATCGGGTGGTCCATCTCGACATCGGCCTGGCCGGCGCGGCCAAGCGGGTCGGCCTGGCCCGTGACCGGCCGGTCCTGTCCGCCAATCCGCGGTCGATGCTGGCGAAGCTGCTCGAGCAGCGCCGGCCGCTCTATCTCGAGGTCGCCACGGTCACCATCGAAACCGACGGACGGACAGTCGAGTCCGTCGCCGACGAAGTCCGGCAGTCGCTTGAGCTGCCGGCGGCATCATCGTGACGCCAACCTCCGTCACAGTCGGCGTCACGCCGCCGTACGACGTCGTCGTCGGTCGCAACCTGGCCGAGCTCGTCCCCGCCGTGATTCCCGGCGCCGACCGGGTGGCCGTCGTGTCGTCCGAGTCGGTACTTGGCTTTGCCGAGCCGGTGCTCGCGGCGCTGCGCGAAGCCGGCCGGGAGGTGCACCCACTGCTCATCCCCGGCGGTGAATCGGCCAAGGACATCGACGTCGCCCAGCGGGTGTGGGCCTCGTTGGGCGAGGCCGGGTTCACCCGCTCCGACGCGGTAGTCGCCGTCGGCGGCGGCGCGGTCACCGATCTGGCGGGGTTCGTCGCCGCGACCTGGCTGCGCGGGGTGCGCGTCGTGCACGTGCCGACCACCGTGCTCGCGATGGTCGATGCGGCGATCGGCGGCAA
>JBKJZO010000193.1:0-11839 GCA_046715235.1 Mycobacteriales bacterium | reverse complement strand
GTCTACCTCCCGCCGAGCGCCTACGAGGCTTGGTTCCTCAGCGCGGCGCACGACACCGATGCCATCGCCCGCATCGCGGAGGCACTGCCGCACGCCGCCCGCGCCGCCGCTGAGGCTGCCGCGTGATCCGCACCGTCGTACACATGCTGCGGCACGGCGAGGTCTACAACCCTGCCGGCGTCCTCTACGGCCGGCTTCCCGGGTTCCGGCTCTCCGACGACGGCGTGCAGATGGCGAAAGCGGTTGCGACCGCTCTCGCCGGCCGCGACGTGACCCATCTCGTGTCATCGCCGCTCGAGCGCGCGCAGCAGACCGCGGAGCCGCTCGCGGCGCAGTTCGGCCTCGAGGTCGTCATCGACGAGCGCCTCATCGAGAGCGAGAACATCTTCGAAGGCCGCACTGTCGAATGGGGGCCCGGCGCTCTCAAGCACCCTGACTTGTGGCGTTACCTCTACAACCCGGCGCGACCCTCGTGGGGGGAGGCCTACACCCGCATCGCCGGCCGCATGATGGGCGCCGCCCTCGCCGCGCGCGACGGAGCCAAGGGCCACGAAGCGGTCTGCGTCAGCCACCAGCTGCCGATCTGGACACTGCGCAGGTACGCCGAACGCCGGCCACTCGCGCACCGTCCCGACAAGCGCCAGTGCGGCCTGGCGAGCCTCACGTCGTTCACCTGGTACGACGACCAGCTGGTCAGCGTGACCTACTCCGAGCCGGCCGGGCCGATGTCGCGCAAGCCGGTCAAGCCAGGCGCCTAAGCGAACGTGCGGGTCACTAGACGGCGACCTTCTCGCGCTCGCGCGGGGTGGTCTTCGGACCAGGACGGTGCCGGCGCTCGTACCCGATCAATGCGAGCAGGTGGATGAGCATGAGTCCGAAGGTCAACGGCAGCGCGTACAGGGTCTGCCGCGCCTCGCTGCCCCGGTCGTAGGAGAACACGAAGTTCGCCGGCGTGATCTTGGCGATCAGCGTCTTTTCTTCCGCCGTGGCGGTCGGACCTGCCGTCGCCTTGTCGGTGGTGAACTTGATGTACTTGATCTTGCCGCCCGAGCGAGTGATCTCGGTGTTGGTGATCGCCACCGTGCCGGGAATCGTGATCTTGGCTGCCTCTGCGCCGGTCTGCTCCGCGTAGTGCTCGGCGACCGGCTCAGAGGCCGCGGTTTCGGCGGCCTTGATCGCGTCGATGTCGCTGTCGCGGGTGGTGCCCTTAGCCGGGGTCCAATCCGTGATCGACGTCGCGAGTGAACCTTCTGCCGGTTCCCAAGCGGGCAATCGACCTTGTGGCCCGTAGTACCGGGGAGTCGAGGCCGGAATGTCGGGCAGCACGGGCAGCGGAATTCCGGGCACACCGGTGAACCAGATGATCGCGAGTACGAACCAGCTTCCCCAGAAGCCGATGCTCGAGACCAGGTAGGCCTGCCAGGCGCCGAAGCTGCTCATCAGCAGGAGGAACACCCCACCGGCCAGCACGGCGAACATGAGCAGCACGCCGAACACGGCCATGGGGCCGCAGGTCCGTCCGTTGCACTTCTCCGTGAAGTTGAGGGCGGTGACGAGCCCTTCAGCCGCCGGACTCGCTGCGAGTGCGATCACTGATTCGACCCTTCCGAAAGCTGCTGCTCAGCAGCGAACGCGATCAGTCGCGAGAAGCCGCCTTCGTGATTGCCCGCGGCGAGCAGTTGGCCTTCGGGTAGCTGCTCGAGGTCCTGCAGCGAGATGAGGTAGTTGACGACGTCCTCGATCTGCTGGTCGTTCATCGGGCCGCCGTACCCGAGGCCCCACGACGGCATCGGTGTTCCGGGCCGACCTCTGCTGATCGTCTCGTAGATGAAGTTGTAGGCATCTTTCTCGGTCTTCTTCGCACCCACGATCTGCTTGATGAAGACGTCATTGAGTGCAGGGGCTTCGTACGGCACAGCCTCGGTGGCACCAGGCGGGATGTAGGTGCGGCCCTTGACCCCGCCGGCTGCGTTGGCGCCGTGGCATTGCGCGCATTGCGCCTGGAAACCGGCGTGCCCGCCCGGCGCTTCCTCGCCCGCGACCGAGAAGATGTGCTCGCCACGGTTGATCGACTTCTCGCGCTGCTGGACCGCGGCGCGGGTGCCACGCTGGTTCTCGAAGAAGAGCCAGTAGGCCGGCAGGAACAGCGCAAGGAAGATCGTCATGACGACGCCGATGCCCTGCCAGCGTTCGAGGATGTTGGTCTCGAGCTCGTCGTCCGACGGCGCAGGCCGCAGGCCGACAGGCACCTTGGTCGCACGCTGCCTGCGTGGGGAGCCGGCGTCGGGCGCGCCGCCTGGGGTGTCGATGTCTTGGCTCATCAGCAGTGAGGACCTTCTGGCTCCTGGCCGATCGTGTCGACGCCGCGAGGAAGGGCAGCGCCAGGCGCGGCCGTGTCGACCGTGATGTTGCCCCCTTCGGTCGTGATCGGGAAGTGCGACAGGCTGACGGGCGCCGGGCCGAACTTGTACTCACCGGCCTTGTTGTAACGCGACCCGTGGCACGGGCATTCGAACCAGCTGCTCGACTCGCAGAACGGCACGCGGCAGCCGAGGTGCGCGCACTTCTGGTAGACGGCGAGCATGCCGTCTACGGCGAAGCCCTTGTAGTGACCAGCGGTGTCGTTGCCGTCGTAGAGGACGAGGTAGGTGCGCGCCTCCGCGAAGTACTTCATGCCGCCGGGGAGGGTGGTGAGCTCTCGCTTGAGGTCGTCGGTCTTGCCGAGATTGATCTTGGCGCCGAAACCACCACGCAGACTGGGCCAGACGAATGCGATGCTCGCCGCACCGAAACCGCCCAGGCTCAGGCCCATGCTGCCGAGCCAGCTGTAGCGGAAGAAGTCCCTGCGGGACATCCCCCTCTTCTTCGCCATGGTGTCTATCGCCCTTGTCTGTGGATGGTGGGACTAGAACTCGAAGAACAGACCGCCGGCCCATGGCCACACCCAGTTGTAACCGGGGCCGCGGAACAGCGAACCGATGGTCGACAGAATCGCCGAGAACATCATGAACCAGGTGAAGATCATGATCGCGAACTTGCGGTTCTGCGGCCGGATCGACGGGTTCTTGTCGATGTAGGGGAACGCGCCCAGCAGAACGAGTCCGATGCCGGGCAGGAGCACCCCGGCGATCATCGGGTGGAAGTAACGCAGGAGTTCCTGCAACCCGAGGAAGTACCACGGGGCCTTCGACGGGTTGGGCGTCAGGTTGACGTTAGCCAGGTCGAGCAGCGGCGCGTTGACGAACGTCGAGAACAGCACGAAGAAGACCATTGCCGCGAGTACGGCGACGAGTTCTTCGACGAGCAGGTGCGGCCAGACGTTGACCTTGTCGTCCTGCGTGCGCTCGATTCGCTGGATACCTTCGGGAGGCACCATCGCCAGCAGGCGGTGGGTCATCGCGTCGCTGGCGCCCCGGCTACCGTTTCCGTTTCCGGTCTTGCCCAGGGCAGCAGTGACGCGCGCCTGACGCTCGGCCGGCGACAGCGCCGTCGTACGCGTGAGGGTGCCGACCCCGCCGCCCGCGGCAGGAGGCGGTGCGGCGACTGCGGCAGCCGCCGCCGGGGCCGCGGCAGCAGCGGGTGCTTCAACGGCCGCAGCAGCAGCGGCGGGTGCAGGCGCAGCCGCGCCGGCTGCCTTGCGGGCCTTCTTCACTGCAGCAGACTTCGCCTTGGCGCGCGCCATCCGATCAGGCAGACCGGCCGCGATCGCGGCGTCGTACGTCTCCTGATCCGGAATGATCTCTTCGCTCATTGCGTCCTCGCCTAGGTCTTGCCGCTCGGCTGTTCGGGGGTAGAGCAGGTCGGTGTTACAGCGGGCCGGAGATGCCGCCGTCCTTGCGGATTCGCCAGAAGTGCACGGCCATGAAGATGACCGCCACGAAAGGCAGCGCCAGCACGTGCAGCACGTACCAGCGCAGTAGCGTCGGTGGTCCGATCTCGACCCCGCCTAGCAGGGCGAACTTCACTTCCTTACCGAAGACCGGGGTGTAACCCATCATGTTGGTGCCGACAGTCACGGCCCAGATCGCCAGCTGGTCCCACGGCAGCAGGTAGCCGGTGAACGCGAGCAGCAGGGTCAGCAGCAGCAGGATGATGCCAATGACCCAGTTGAACTCGCGGGGGGCCTTGTAGGCGCCGTGGTAGAAGACCCGCGCCATGTGTAAGAAAACCGTGAAGACCATCGCGTGCGCCGACCATCGGTGCAGGTTGCGCACCAATTGGCCGAACGTCACTCCGGACGAGAGCGCCTGGATGTCCTGGTAGGCCAACTCTTGGCCGAAGCCGGCGGACGGGCGGTAGAAGAACATCAGGTAGATGCCGGTGACCGTCAGCAGGATGAACAGGAAGAAGCTCATGCCGCCGAGGCAGTAGGTGTAGGTCAGCTTGAGCCCGTGCCGCTTCAGCTTCACCGGGTGCAGGTGGTAGAGGACGTTGTTCATCGTCGCGAGCGCGCGATCGCGCGAGGTGTCGCGGTAGCCAGGCCGGTAGATCGAGCCGGGGCGGAAGATCGACTTCCAGAACGCGCCTTCGCGAGGGTCCTTGGGCCGGACCATCTCCTTGACGAGTTCGCGCGACTCCTTCAGGCGGCTGCCTGCGGGCGGCCGGTCGGCCACGTCCTGCCTCCGATGCAACAGTTGCGTAGTGAGTCGGGTTGCCTAGCGCTTCTTTGGTGCAGCCTCGCCGATCTTCGAATAGAAGAGTGCGTACGGCGGGCAGCGGTCAACGCAGATGCCGCACCGGGTGCACTCGTTGTCGTCGATGATGAAAATGGCGCCGGCACTCTCGGCCAGCGTCTTGATGGACTCGCTCTCAGCCCCCTGGACGACGTCGGGGGCGAGCATGTAGATGCACTCCCACGGACAGACGTCCTCGCACGCGCGGCACAAGATGCACAGCTCCGGCGAGAGCGCGATGTGCCGCTTGGGCTTGACGCGCTCTTGCAGCCAGTTGGGGTCGACAGTCTCGAGCGTGTAGTCGTCGAAAATCTGGACGCGGTTGTCAGTCATCGGCAGCTCCTACCGGTAGCCGCCGGCGTCACGCTTGGCCTCGTCGGCATCGGCGTTGACCGGGTGCAGTCGCTGCCAGAGCACTGCTGCGATGAAGGTGAGCGGGACGATGACGTTGTAGTAACCGACGACCAGGATGTCGCGCAGTCGGGGACCGAGACCGGTGCCGGTCTTGTGGTCGAGCACGATCTGCCAGTCGTCGCTCCAGGTGATGAGCGCCGACGGGATCGCGCCGTAGAAGAACATGAACGCGATGGTGAGGTAGAGCGAGGCAACGGACGCGCGGCCCCATCCGGAGTTCTTGGCGAGCGGCCACAGCGCAGCCAGGCCCACCACGAGCATCCCCAGGATGAGCATGTCCAGCATCTGTCCAGGCGCCCTTTCGTGGCGGGAGTCGACGCCAGCGATACTACGTGTGTGTCGATGCGCTCGCGAATTGCCTGGGCGGTCGGCGTGGTGCTCTTTTTGACGTCCGCGACGGCCGGTTGCACCGGCGATCGTGACGCTCCAGGCACGCTCATCGCCGCGAGCAAGCGCGAGGCAGGCGCCAACCTCGTCGGGGAGGGCCTGCGCGGCGAGAAGATCGACCTGTCGACCCTCAAGGGAGCGCCCGTCGTACTGAACTTCTGGGCGTCTTGGTGCCCTCCGTGCGAGGCCGAGCAGCCCGACCTGGAACGTGCCGCCGCGGCCACCCGTTCGCAGGGGGTGCGGTTCCTCGGCGTCAATTTCCGTGACGGTAAGGCGAGCGCACGCGCATTCCTCGACGACCACAAGGTCAGCTACCCGAGCCTGTTCGATCCCACGCTCGAACAGTCCGTCCTGTACGGCGTCACTCCGGTGACGCTGCCGAGCACTTTCGTGCTCGATCGCCAGGGGCGCGTCGCCGTACGTCTCACTGGTCAGGCCCCGCCCGCCGACGAGCTGATCCGCATCATCAGCGCCGTGGCGGCCGAGGGCCGATGAACGCGCGCTCGCTGGCTCTCGTCAGCTCGTCGTTCGGCGACATCGCCGACCACGGGTCGCTCGTCCTGGCCCTGCCGGTGGCGCTGCTCGCAGGCCTGGTCTCCTTCCTGTCGCCGTGCGTGCTCCCGCTCGTGCCCGGCTACCTGTCGTACGTGACGGGCCTGTCCGGCACCGGTCCGGACGGCGACGCGGTGCCGCGGCGCGGCCGCGTCCTGGCCGGCAGCGTGCTGTTCGTACTCGGCTTCGCTGCCGTTTTCGTCGCCTATGGCGCGATCTTTGGTGGGCTCGGCGCGACGCTGACGCGCAACCAGGACAGCATCATCCGGGTCCTCGGCCTGTTCACCATCGCGATGGGCCTGATCTTCATGGGCGCGCTGGGGTGGGTGCCCGGGGTCAACCGTGACGCGCGGATCCACCGGCTGCCGCAAGCCGGTCTCGCCGGCGCGCCGGTGCTCGGGGTCGTGTTCGGGCTCGGCTGGACGCCGTGTCTCGGGCCGACCGCGGCTGCTGTCGCCACCCTCATGGTCGACAGCGCCAGCGCCGGCCGCGGCGCGATCCTCGGTCTGGCCTACTGCCTGGGCATCGGCATCCCGTTCATCGCGGCGGGCCTCGCGCTGAACCGGGCCGCGTCCGCGATGAGCGTCGTGAAGAGGCACTACCGGCTCGTCACCCGCGCCGGCGGTGCCTTCCTCGTCGTCCTCGGACTGCTCCAGGTCAGCGGAGCCTGGAACAGCTTCGTGCTCTGGATGCAGGTCCGCATGACCGGACTTTCGACCCCGATCTGATGACCGTGCCCCAGAGATGACTGAGCCGAGCACGAGCGAGCGCGACGACCTGCTCGTCGCGACGGGTGCGCTCTCTACCGGCGAGTCCGTGACCGGCGACGTCGACGCCGTACGCCGGCCGCCCAGCACCGCGCACGGCTTCCTGGCCGTCGTACGCAAGGGCTGGCGCCAGCTGACGACGATGCGCACCGCGCTGCTGCTGCTCTTCCTGCTGGCGCTCGCCGCCATACCCGGCTCGCTGTTCCCGCAGCGCGGCGTCCAGACCGCCGCCGTCAACCAGTTCTACGACGACCACCCGGGGCTTGCGCCGGTCCTCGACCGCATCGGGATGTTCGACGTGTTCGGCTCCACCTGGTTCTACACGCTCTACGCGCTGCTGGCCGTCTCGCTGGTCGGCTGCCTGATCCCGCGGATCCGGCTGCACGCGCGCTCCGCACTCGCCCGGCCGCCCCGTCCGCCGCGGCACTTCGAGCGGCTGCCCGCGAGTACGACGTTCACTACGTCCGCGTCCCCTGATGACGCGATCTCGGCGGCGCACGCGCTGCTGCGCAGCCGCCGGTGGCGCACCGACCGCAGTACGACGGTCGACGGCTCACCCGCGGTCGCGGCGGAGAAGGGCTACCTGCGCGAGACCGGCAACCTGGTCTTCCACGTGTCGCTGCTGGTGCTGCTCGCGGCGGTGGCGCTGGGTGCGCTGCTCGGCTACAAGGGCATCTTCGCGGTGGTTGAGGGCCGCTCTTTCACGAACACCGCGACCCTGTACGACGACCTCAGCTGGGGTCAGTGGGTCAACGAGGGAGAACTCACACCCTTCACAGTGCGGCTGGACGACTTCCGCGCCCGCTACCTGCCGAACGGTCAGCCGGCCGAGTTCCACGCCGACGTTCAGTGGGCCCCGCGCCCCGGCGCAGCCAGCCGCAGCCGCGACATCCAGGTCAACCACCCGCTGAAGGTCGGCGGCGCGAAGGTCTACCTGCTCGGGTCGGGCTTCGCGCCGCGATTCGTCGTCCGCGACAAGGCGGGCAAGGTCGTCTACGACGACTACGTGCCTTTCCTGCCGCAGAAGAACGCCAACCAGCTCTCCGTCGGACTTCTCAAGGTGCCCTACGGCCTGCCGTACGACGTCGGCATGCGCGCCGCGTTCTTCCCGACCTTCGCGACGACGCCGGGGGGCGCGCCGTACTCGAGCTGGCCCGAGGCAAAGGTGCCGGTGCTCACCTACGAGCTGTCCACGGGCGACCTCGACCTGGCCCGGCCGCAGACCGTCTACCAGATGTACGAGGACAGGATGACCAAAGCGGGCGAGGGCGTGCTCTTCCCAGGCCGGTCCGTCGCATTGCCGGGCGGAGGCTCGGTGACGTTCGCCGACTTCCGCGAGTACGCCGTGTTCCAGACCACGCGCGACCCGGGTACGCGCACGGCGTTCGCGGCCTGCGTCGCCGGACTGCTCGGGCTGATCGCCAGCCTGTTCGTACGCCGGCGCCGCGTCTGGGTGCGCGCCTCTCCTGGCGACGGCGGTACCGTCGTATCGGTCGGTGGCCTCGCCCGGCACGACACCGGCAGGTTCCAGGGGGAGTTCGCGGCGCTCACTCGAGACCTGTCCGGCCGCATCGGTCCGGACCGCAGCGACACAGCCGCCCCGTCGCGAGAGGAGCAGTAGGTGCCTGTCGATCTCGACCTGGCCAGGACCAGCGATAACCTGCTGTTCGCCGCGATCGTCTGCTACGCCGTCGCGATGGTCGGCTACGCCGCCGAGTTCGCCTTCGGGCACCGGCTGCGCAAGGCGCGCACGCCCGATCTCGCGCCGATTGCCGGCGGGGCCGTCGACTCGCTGCCGTCGTCGTACACCGGTGGTCGCACTGCGCGTGAAGGCCGGGTGCGGGAGAACTGGGCGAGCGCCGCGGGCCGGGCGGCCGTCGCGGTCACCGTGCTCGGGTGGGCGCTGCACAACGGTTCGCTCGTGACGCGCGGGCTCGCGGCGCACCGGGTGCCGTGGGGCAACATGTACGAGTACTCGTCGGTCATCTGCCTGATCGCGGTGTCGGCGTACCTCGTGCTGTTGACCCGCCAGCCGATCCGCTACCTGGGCGCGATCGTCATGGCGCCGGTCGTGATCAACCTCGGCATCGCGGTGACCGTGCTCTACGCGCCGGCAGCGCCCCTGGTGCCCGCGCTCAACTCCTACTGGATCAAGATCCACACGGTTGCGGTGATGACCGCATCGGGCATGTACATGGTCGCGTTCGCGGCCACCGCCGTGTTCCTCGTCAAGGACCTGAGCGGCGGGCGGCTGCCGTGGTTGCCGAGTGCGGAGAAGATCGACACGGTCGCCTACCGCCTGACGGCGTTCGCCTTCCCGATCTGGACCTTTGGCGTCGTGGCCGGCGCCGTCTGGGCCGAGGCCGCGTGGGGCCGCTACTGGGGCTGGGACGCCAAGGAAACGTGGGCCTTCATCACGTGGGTCATCTACGCGGGCTACCTGCACGCCCGCGCGACAGCCGGCTGGAAAGGCCGGGGAGCGGCCGTCATCGGCATCATCGGGTTCGCCAGCCTCATGATCAACTACTACGCCGTGAACCTCTGGATCACCGGCTTGCACTCGTACGCCGGCGTGTGAAATCCGGGCTGGACTTTCTCGCCTCGAGCCGTTGTACTTAGGGCACCCTCACCTTACTTAAGGCGTGTCCTGCCAGCATGTACGTATGTGTTTGCGCCGCGGTCGACGAGACCGACGTTCACCGTTCCCTTTGCGAAGGTGTCCGTACGGCGGCCGAACTCGCCCGGCGCAGCGGCGCGGGAAGCGCTTGCGGCTCCTGCCGGGTGCGTATTTGCGACATGATCCGGAAGTTCGACGACGGTCGCCCCCAGCCGATGGTGGCCGCGTCCTAACCGGAGGCCGCAATGCAGGGTGACCCCGAGGTCCTCGCGCTGCTCAACGAACAGCTGACCAGCGAACTCACCGCGATCAACCAGTACTTCCTGCACGCGAAGATGCAGCAGAACTGGGGCTACGCCGAGCTGGCCGCGCACACGCGCAAGGAATCGATCGAGGAGATGACGCACGCGGAGCGCATCACGGACCGCATCCTGTTCCTCGAGGGCCTGCCCAACTATCAGCGCCTGGGCACGTTGACGATCGGCCAGACGATCCCGGAGCAGTTCCACGCCGACCTCGCTGTCGAAATGGCCGTCGTACAGAGGCTGCGTCCCGGGGTGCAGATGTGCCGGAGCAAGGGTGACTCGACGACTGCGTTGCTGTTCGAGGAGATCCTCGCCGACGAGGAGAAGCACATCGACTACCTGGAGACGCAGATCGCCCTCATCGAGAAACTCGGCGAGGCGCTGTACCTGTCGCAGCAACTCGGCTCGCCCGGCGACTAAACCCGCGGGTCGTCGCCGTTTCCCTTGAGACGACGCAGGAACTCCGGGTCGTCGTCCGGTGCGAGGGGACGTTTGGCCTTCGAACGAGGGGGCCCCGCAACGCCCTGCGTGCCGGGCAGGAGCGCCGCGCCGTGTGGCCGGCCGAGCGCGATCCAGGCCACCGGACCCAGTATCGGCACCAGAATGATGACGGCGAGCCAGGCCAGCTTCGGCAGGTTACGAATGAGCGCTGAATCCGTCGCGATGAGGTCGACGAGGCTGTACGAGAAGAGCAGAAGCATCAGCGCGGCGCCGACTCCGATGTGCATCGCCTGACCTCCTTTCCTCCCCTCCAGCATCGCACGGCGTACGGCGACGCGTTGGGCGGCCAGGGGCGCTAGGGCGAGACTCCGCTGCCGATGTCGAACTCGTTGCCTTCGGGGTCGAGCAGGGCCGCCCACTTCGCGCCGTACTCGTCGAAGTTCGCGACGTAGGTGGCGCCGAGGTCCACGGCGCGCTCCGCCGTGGTAGTGCCGCAGGGTCTTCACCGAAAGATGCGTCAGCTTGGCGAATTCCCCGATTGCGAGCGAGTGATCCCTGGGTGCCGGTTCCATGGGCGCCAGGCTCAGGTATCCGGCAACAGGAGAGTCAAGGGTGCCGAATTGCGCGCGCGCCCCGGCCCGCCGCGATACTTCACGGCATGGCGTACGACGATCTACGCGAGTTCCTCCGCGCCCTCGACAAGGCCGGGGAGCTCCGGCACGTCAAGGCGCCCGTCGACCCGTATCTCGAAGTCACCGAGATCGTTACTCGCGTTATCCGCGAGCAGGGCCCGGCGCTGGTCTTCGACAAACCGCTCGGGTCGTCCTACCCGATCGTCATCAACGTCTTCGGCACGATGAAGCGGATGGCGATGGCGCTCGGCGTCGAGTCACTCGACGAGATCGGCGAGCGCATCGGCGATCTGATCAAGCCCGAGGTGCCGCACGGTTTCGGCGGCATCAGGGAGGCGCTCGGCAAGGTCGCGTCGCTGCGCGGCGTACCGCCGAAGAAGGTCAAGAGCGGGCCGTGCCAGGAGATCGTCAAGACCGGCGACCAGATCGACCTCGGCGAGTGGCCGGCGCTGACGACGTGGCCCGACGACGGCGGCGCGTTCATGAACCTCGGCCTCACCCACACCAAGCACCCGGTCGACGGCACCCGCAACGTCGGCATGTACCGGCTCCAGCGGCACTCGCGCAACACCGTCGGGATGCACTGGCAGATCCACAAGGACTCGACCGCCCACCACGCCGTCGCCGAACGGCTCGGCCAGCGGCTGCCGGTCGCGATCGCTTTCGGCTGCGACCCGGTTGTGACGTACGCCGGAAGCGCGCCGCTGCCGGGTATCGACGAGTACCTGTTCGCCGGCTTCCTGCGGCGCGACCGCGTCGAGCTGGTCGACTGCAAGACGGTGCCGCTGCAGGTGCCCGCGACTGCCGAGATCGTCTTCGAGGGCTGGCTCGAGCCGGGGGAACGAGCACCTGAAGGTCCCTTCGGCGACCACACCGGCTTCTACACGCCGGTCGAGCCGTTCCCGGTGTTGCACGTCGAGTGCGTGACCCATCGCAAAGACCCGCTCTACCAGACAATCATCGTCGGGCGGCCGCCGCAGGAGGACGGTCCCCTCGGCAAGGCGACCGAGCGGATCTTCCTGCCGCTGATCAAGATGACGCTGCCCGAGAT
>JBKJZO010000192.1:0-19507 GCA_046715235.1 Mycobacteriales bacterium | reverse complement strand
CTATGGTCGCGCCGCCCAACGTCATCACCGCGACGGCGAGAGGTTCGCGAAGGTGCGATCGCTCTGATGAAGACAGCACGGCGCCGCACACTATCGGCGCCGACCCCGCTGATGGGCAGGGTGCCGCCGCTACCGCTGGAGCGCGGAGATCAACGCGTCGGAATGCGCGACTGCACCGAACACGCCGCCTTGCATCTGAACCATCTGAAGGGCCGCCTTGTAGTTGCCCACGTCGGTCGCTCCGGTGCAGTCCTCGAGCAGCAGGCATTCGAAGCCGCGATCGTTGGCCTCACGCATGGTCGTGTGCACGCACACGTCGGTCGTGATGCCGGTCAGGATCAGATGGGTGATACCGCGGGTGCGCAGCAGCAGCTCGAGGTCCGTGGCAAAGAACGCGCCCTTGCCCGGCTTGTCCACGATCAGCTCCCCGTCGACCGGCGCCACCTCGGGCACGATTTCCCACCCCGGTTCGCCCCGCACCAGAATCCGGCCGCACGGGCCGGCGTCACCGATACCGGCGCCGATGCGCTGGGAACGCCACAACTTGTTGGGTGGGCAGTCGGACAGATCCGGGCGGTGGCCCTCCCGCGTGTGTACGACGAGCATGCCGGCCGCGCGTACGGCGTCCAGAACCTTGGCGGTCGGCCCGAGGCCGGCCCGGGTGAGGTTGAGGTCGTAGCCCATCGCATCGACGTAGCCGCCCGGCCCGCAGAAGTCGACCTGCCAGTCAATGCAGATCAACGCCGTCGTGGCGACGTCGAGTCCCCCGTCGAACGGCCACGTGTAGGGGCGCGCGTCAACCTGTCCGCTGATCATCATTTTCTCCTAGTCGGGCAATGAACCGAGTGCGTCGATGACGTTTTGGGTGGTGCCGACAGCACCGAAGATCCCGCCTGACATCTCGACCGAACTGATGGAGGCGTCGCGCGTCGGCGCACTGTCGTAGCTGCAGGCGTCGGCGATGAGCAGGCATTCGAAGCCGCGGTCGTTGGCGCTCCTCAGCGTCGAATGCACGGGACCCTCCAGTGAGAGGCCGGCGACGAGCAACTGGTCGCGGCGTAGCTCGAGGAGATGCGCGTCCAGCGCACTCCCGTAGAAACCGTCCAGCCCGGCCGCGTCGATGACCTCGTCGAATGCACCGAGCGGAAGAACCATCGCCGCGGCCTGCGATGACTTGGCCGGCAGGTACGACCGCCGCCATGGCGCCGGCCCGGCAGTGACGTGTCGCACCCCGACGACGACACCGCCGGCGCGTCGTACCGCGTTACACAGCGTGATGAGCTTCTCGACCGCGTCGGCGCTGCCTGTCGTGCTCCTGGCCCACTGGCGCTGCGCGCCGGCCACGAGAAGCACGATGCGGTCGGCGGCCAGCGCGTTGTCGTACGGCCACGGGTACGGCGTCGTCGCCGGGACCACGCGGGGTGAGCCCGAACCGGCAGGGACGGCGTTAACCGGCCCTGCCGGCACGGCTTGGGTCACGACGGGATCTTGCCGACGACGCCGTCGACGAACCAGTTGATCGCCTCGATCTCTTCATACTTCGGGATCACGCCGGCGGCGAAACGCTCTTTGCCGTCCTGGTCCTTGACCGGCCCGGCGAACGGCGATCCGTCCTTGACGATCGTCGCCTTGGCCTTCTCGACGAGCGCCTTGGTGTCCTCGGTCACGCCCGGGCCGAACGCGGACTGCACGAACGGGTTGTCACCGGTCTTGTAGCCGACGCGGTAATTGGCGTTGTACTTGCTGCCCTTGAACGTGCCCGCATCGGCTGTCTTGACGATGTCGAGGTACATCGGACCCCACTGCCACTCCGAACCGGTCAGCCAGCCCTTGGGTGCAAGCGTCTGCGCGTCGGCGTGGTAGCCGACCGTGAAGGCGCCGGCAGCCTCAGTGGCCTTGATGACGGTCGAGGTGCAGTCCTGGTGCTGGCTGATGACGTCGACTCCCTGCGACAGCAGGCTCTTCGCTGCTTCGGCCTGCTTGCCCGGGTCACACCAGCTCGACGTGTTGACGACGTACGTTTTCACAGCGGGGTTGACCGACGCCGCACCGAGCTGGAAGGCGTTGATGTTGTCGAGCGTCTGCGGGATCGGGAAGGCGTAGACGTAGCCGAGCTTGTTGCTCTTCGTTGCCTTGCCCGCTGCGATGCCGGCCAGGTAGACCGGCTCGTAGACGGTGCCGAAGTAGGTGCCGGTGTTCGGCGGCACCGTGCCCTGGATGAAGTTGCCCTGCTGGGCGACAACGACGTCCGGGTGCGCGGCGGCGACCTTCATCGCCGGGTCCAGGTGGCCGTACGACGTCGCGAAGATGAGCTTCGCGCCCTTGCTGATCATCTGCTCCATGACACGGACAGCGTTGTCGTCCTCCGGAACGTTCTCCGCGGTAAGCACCTCGCGGCCGGGGAACGCCTTCGCCACTTCCTGGCTGCCTTCGTACGCCGCCTGGTTGTAGCCGTAGTCGTCCTTAGGACCGACGAAGATGAAACCGATCTTGGACGTCGCAGCGCTGGCCCCGGCATCGGTCTTCTTGTCGGTGTTGCTGCTACAGCCCGCGGCGAGGACCAACGCGCCGAGCGCGATCACCGTCCCGAACTTCTTGTGTCTCGACATAATTCCGTTCCTTCCGATGATCTTCTTTTGGAGTGGAGGCATCACCGGCGACGGTGCCGACGGTGAAGTGCGTGCTGGGCGTTAGGTCATTGGAGCAACGTCGAAGACCCGGGCGAGCGCCTCCGGAGCGGAGTGCATGCGGCGACGACTCAGCGCGACGAGCACGACGACAGTCACGACGTACGGGATGGCGTCGAGGGCGAACTGGTTGATGCCGAAGCCCCGGGCCTGGAGTGCCGGCGAGAGCGCGAGACAGGCGCCGAACAAGTAGGCGCCTGCGACGGCCCGCAGGGGATGCCAGGCTGCGAAGATCACCAGTGCCACCGCGATGAAGCCGCGCCCTTGCGTCATGTTCTCGAACCAGGCGTTCGTGTACGCCGTGGACAGTTGCGCGCCGCCGATGCCGGCGAACATCCCACCGGCGACCACCGCGCAGTAGCGGATGAACAGCGGCGAATGCCCATAAGCGGCCAGTACCTCCGGGCGTTCGCCCGCGCCACGCAAGAGCAAGCCCGCGCGGCTGCGTTGCAGAAACCACCACACCGTCGGCGCAAGCAGGTAGGACAGGTAGGTCAACGGGTCGTGCTGGAAGAACACCTCGCCGACGAACGGGATCGACGACAGGCCAGGCAGCGCCACGGGCTGGAATGCGTCGATGCTCCGGCTGACGTATGCGCCGCCGAACAGCGATGTCAGCCCGAGCCCGAGAAAGAGCACGACCAGTCCGTTAGCCAGCTGATTGGCGCCGCGGGAGAGCACGAGCACCGCATGCACGAGTGCGAGTGCGCCACCGGCAGCCGCACCGGCGAGCAGGCCGATCCACGGGCTGCCGGTGTTGGCGGTCACGGCGTACGCCGCCAGCGCGCCGGTCAGCATGCTGCCTTCCATGCCGAGATTGATCACGCCGGCGCGCTCGGAGATCGTCTCGCCCAGCGCGGTGTAAAGGATGGACGTGCCGCCGCGCACACCGCCTACCGCGACATCGAGGATCAGACTCACTTGCCGGCCGCCTTCCGGATCCGTGAACGACCGAGGACCACAAGCAGGGTCACCGCCATGAGGACGTTCGCCGACGCCGCGGGCAGACCCGAGTCGAGCTGCAGGCTGTCGGCGGCCAGTGCGATCGCGGCCAGCAGCAGCGCCGCGAGTGCGACCCGCCCCGGCTTGTGGGCTGCCAGCCAGCTCGCCAAGAAGCCGATGTAGCCGAAGTTCATCGTCATGCCGGTGCGCAACTTCAGCTCGGTGCCGCCGAAGTGCACCATCCCGGCGATGCCGGCAAGGGCGCCGCCGACAAGCAGTGCGGACAGCAGGAGTCGTTTCACCGGTAGTCCGGCACGGCGGCCGGCCTCGCTGTTGCCACCCACGACCCGCAACCGGAAGCCCCAAGCCGTCCGCTCCAGCGCGAACCACACGGCCACCAGCGCGACGAGCGCCACGATCAAGCCGGCGTTGACGACCGTGCCGCCGAGCAAGGGCAGTCTCGCCGCCTCGGCAAGCGGCCGCGACGCGGGTTGCCCCGAGCCGTGTGGGTCCTTCCAGCTGTCGTAGATCAGGTAGAGCAGCACATCAAGAGCGATGTAGTTGAGCAGCAGAGTGGTGATCGCCTCGTTGACGCCGACGGTCAGCTTCAGGACTGCGGCGATCCCGGCCCAGGCGGCACCCGCCAGAGCAGCGGCGATGAGCATCAGGACGAGTACCAGGCCTCCGGGCAGCCGCTGGTCGGTTGCCAGCGCGATGCCCCCCGCCGCGACGGCGCCGATGACGATCTGCCCCTCGCCACCGACGTTGATCAGTCCCGCCCGCGCGGGCACGGCGACGGCGAGCGCGGTCAGCATCAGCGGCGCGAAACGCACCAGGATTCGCTGCAGGGACTGTCCGTTGGCGAACGTCGAGAGCCAGACGTCGCGATACATCTCCACCGGATTGACGCCCTTGAGCAGGACGAATGCACCGAACACGGTGAGGGTGGCGCCCACGATCACCGCCCAGCGCCCGACCGTCCGCCCCACGACAGGCAGGCGCGACGGGATCGTTTCAAGCGCGATCCCGGTCATGCCGCGCTCCCGAGCATGAGGCGCCCGATTGCGTATCGGTCGGTGTCGTTGGGTCGGACGATGCCGGCGATCTCGCCGTTGTGCATGACGACGATGCGATCCGAGAGAGCGAGGAGTTCGTCGAGGTCCTCGGATACGACGAGTACCGCGGCACCCGCGGCCCGCCGTTCGAGCAGGAGCTCCTGAGTACGGCGTGTGGTCGCGATGTCGAGCCCGCGGCTCGGGTAGGCGGCGACGAGCAGTTCCGGCGCGGCACCGAACGCCCGCGTCAGCATGACTCGCTGGATGTTGCCCCCTGACAGCTCGCCGACCTGTCGCTCCAGCGGCGCCATCCGCAGATCGATCTGCTCGTTAATCTTCGCGGCCCTGCTGCGGACTCCCGTCCAGTCGATACGCAGGCGCTGGCGGAGGGCTTCTGGATCTGACAGAGCCATGTGCTCCGTCACACTCAGTCCTGGGACCACGGCCTCAGTGATCGGGTCCTCCGGGATACCCGCAATGCCGAGTGCGAGGAACGCCGTCGCCTCGCGTCCGGTGACGTCGACGCCCTTCACGAACACCGATCCCGTCACGGGTGCGCAGACTCCGAGCACCACGTCGCACAGCTCCCGCTGACCGCTTCCGGCCACGCCCGCGACGCCCACGAGTTCCCCGGGGCGGATGTCGAGATTGACGCCTCGCAGTGCGACGTGGCCCGCGCCACCGGTGACGCTGACCTCGCGCAGCTGCAGGACCGGCTGCGAATCGGGGTCGGGCGGCTCGTGCGCTGTCGCGAGCGGCGGCACGGTGCGGCCGACCATGGCGTCGACGAGTGCGTCGTCGTCGTACTCGTCGAGCGTCGCGTTGCGCAGGATGACCCGGCCACCGCGCAACACCGTCAGCCGGTCGGCGATGGCCCGCACCTCGGGCAGCTTGTGGGTGATGACGACGACGGCCAGGCCGGAGGCCCGCAGCGCGGCGATCGCGGCGAAGAGCCCGTCGACCTCCTGCGGCGCGAGGACACTGGTGGGCTCGTCGAGGATGAGCAGCCGCGCACCGCACATCAGGACCTTCAGGATCTCGACGCGCTGGCGCTCCCCGATCGACAGGTGGCGAACGAGCGCGCCGGGATCGACGGCGAGCCCGAACTTCGCCGACGCCTCGACGATCTGGGCTTTGAGTGCCCGCCGGTCGAGCCGCAGGCCGCCGGTCGGCAGGGCGAGCGCGATGTTCTCAGTGACGGTGAACGCCGGAATGAGCCGCAGGTCCTGGAACACCATGCCGATGCCAGCCGCGCGCGCGTCGGCGGGTGAGCCGATCGACACCACCTCGCCGTCGACGTGCATCTCGCCCGCATTGGCCCGGTAGACGCCGTAGATGAGCTTCATCAACGTGCTCTTGCCGGCGCCGTTCTCACCGAGGACGGCATGCACTTCGCCGGCCATGACGTCGAAGTCGACGCCGTCGTTGGCGACGACCTCTCCGAATCGGCAGGTGAGGCCGCGCGCGGCCAGCAGAGGTGTGAGGGTCGCATCGGCCGTTATCGCTGTCATGCCCACATCGCCCGCCCTTCGGTAGCCATCCGTGCGAGGGCTCGGGTGGCACGGCTTTCGACGACCGCGACGGACTCACCGAGGTGGGACTCGAACAACTGCCGGCCGCCGACCAGGTCGCCGGCGAGAACGGCCTCGACGATCCCTAGGTGCTGGGAGATCGTCGTCGCGACTCGCTCCTCAGTGAGGAAGTCGTGCATGCGGATCAGCCGGATCCGCTCGTTGACGTCATGCAGCAACCCGACCAGCGCCTCGTTGCCGGCGGCGAGGGCGAGCTGCTCGTGGAAACTCTCATCACAGAGAACGAACCCGGGATCAGCGGCCGGCGGGTGGTCGCGCAGCCGCATCCATTCGTCGCGCAGCGGCTCGAGGATGTCGGCGGCGTGCACCGTTCCGTGCTGCTCGGGGCGCACCAGGGCCGCGAGTTCGAACATGCGGCGCACCTCGTAGAGCTCCCGCAGGCCCGCCAAGTCCAGCGCGGCCGGCGCGAACCCGCCTTCTGGATGGCGCTCGAGCAGCCTCTCGGCGTGCAGCCTCTGCAGCGCTTGCCGCACCGGTGTCCGGGAGACGCCGAGTGTCGCTGCAAGCCGCTGCTCGCCGAGCCGGATGCGCAGCGGGAAGTCCCCTACGAGCAGTCGCCGCTTGAGGTCGACGTAGACGCTGTCGGCCCGGCCAGCGTGGTCGACATCGTGAGACAGGGTGGCGGTATCCCGCGTGGTATCCCGTGTCGCCATGCCCCGCGACGCTAGGGACGCGCCGTGTCAACGCTGTATCCGTAGGTTTCCGACCGATGACGATTCGGTGCTGTTTCAGGGGACATTTAGCAACGAAACATGCGCATTCACGACACGCCACCCGTCCTCTGTTCGCCACCATGTCTGCGTCTGGCGACCCGCGCGTCCGTCACCGCGAGAGAACTCGGCCGACGCGACAGCCATGTCGTCGCCGAAAGCGGTGATGAGCACCCGGCCCAGTGAGCGCGCCGCGTTTATCGGCAGCCGGGCAGCTCGAAACGCGGCGATGGCCTCCGACCCGTAGAGGTTCTCCCCGTCGCCGAAGCGGGTCGTACGGGGATCGGTCCAGAACAGTTCGGTCAGGGTCGCGGCGTCATTGGCGCGCAGCGCCTGCTCGTAGCGATCGAAGGCCGCGGTCACCTCCGCGACTACGTCAGGCCGGTCGACCTCCCGCATCAGGACGCAACGACGTCGACGACCGAACAGGTCGCGACGCCTGCCTCCTCCAGCGCGAAAGCAGCGCGGAAAGCGTCCGCCTCCCGACCCGGGCGGGCAACCACCTGTACGCCGAGTGGCATCTCGCCAGGGCGAGTCACCGGCGCCGTGACCACTGGCAGCCCGACGAACGACAGTGGCTGGGCGTACAAGCCCAGGTTGGGGGCGACGTCCATGTTCTGGCCGGCGCTGACTACGCCGCGCTCGCCGATGACCGGCGCGGAGAACGGCGTCGCCGGCGCGAGAAGAACGTCGACGTCTCGCATCAGCCGGGTGACTTCGTCGCGCCAGAGCGAGCGGAACCGTTGCGCGTCGACGTAGGCAGCGGCGGGCAGCAACGCACCTGCGAGGAAGCGCTCCCGGGTCATCGGGTCGAAGTCGCGACCGCGGTTCCGCAGGTCGTCCAGGTGCTCCTGGCCGCCCTCGGCGGCCGTGATGATCATTGCGGCGGCGCGGGCAGCCGGGGCGAGGGGACTTTCGATGACGCGGTCGGCGCCGAGGGCTGCAGCGGCGGTCGCGACCACCTCCATCGCGTCGGCTGACCCGCCGGCGGCGAAGTAGCCGCCGAGTACGCCGATGCGCAGCTGCCCACGGTGCCCCGCGGCGGCGACGCGGTTGGCGGGATCAAGTACGTCGAAGACGCTGACGAGGTCAGCCACCGAGCGGGCCATGATGCCCACCGTGTCGAGCGAGTCGACGAACGGCGCCATCCCCTGCCGGGACAGTCGCCCGTACGTCGGCTTGAGGCTGAAGATCCCACACAGCGCGGCCGGCACCCGGATGGAGCCGTTGGTGTCAGAGCCGAGGGTGAGGGGCAGCAGGCCCGCGGCGACCGCGGCGGCCGAACCGCCCGAGGAACCGCCCGCGATCCTCGCCAGGTCGTGCGGGTTGTGTGTCGGTCCGTAGTGCGTGTTCTCGGTCGTGAAGCCGTAGGCAAACTCGTCCATCCGCAGCGTCGCCACCAGGATGGCGCCCGAGGCCTCAAGCGCCGTGACCGCGGCCGCGTCGCGTACGGCGGGCGGGCGGTCCTTGTAGATCACCGAGCCGGCCAGTGTCGTCACACCCGCGACGTCGAACAGGTCCTTGACGCCGAAAGGTACGCCGGCCAGCCGGCCCGGGTCCGCTCCACTGCGCACGGTCGCGTCGACTCGTGCAGCCGTGCGCAGCGCGCGCTCGGCGAACACTTCCGTGACGCTGTTGATCGCGCCGTCGTCGCTGGCGATCGCGTCGAGCGCCGCCTGCACCACCTCGACCGCCAGCAACCGGCCGCTGCGAACCGAATCGGCGATGTCACCGACCCCGCGGGTACGTATCGCCTCCGTCACGGCACGAATGTCGGAGCGAGCTCCGCGTGCTGACCGCGACCGGCCGCCTCGACGATCGCGCGCTGGCGCAGCAGACCGGCGACGTGGGCGGCAGCGGCGGCCTCGTCGAAATCCTCCAGGTCGAACTCGAGCGCCGCGGCGGCCGCCCGTACGAACGGAAGTACCGCGGCCACCTCATCGGGGTCACCGGGTCGATAGACGGCATCGAGATCAGGCACCCAGCCAGGCTAGCCCCGCGCTGTGTCCGGAAGATTTCGTCTGTGTATCAGTGCGGTTCGACGTGCCGGCATTTTTCGACAATCAGTGGTTCTCGACAAGCAGAGCTATTCGACGATCTTGGAAATCGGGAGCTCCAGGATGTCGCGCGCCCCGGCCGCCTTGAGCGACGTCAGCAGCGTGTTGATGCCCTGCTTGCTGACCACGGTCTCGACGGCGTGGAACCCTCCGGTAGCGAGCGCGGAGATCGTCGGCGATGTCATGGACGGCAGCGTCTGGACGACTGCATCGAGCGCCGCGGCGGCAACATTCAGCTTGAGCAGGACGTGGCCGCGGGCGCGCAGTGCGCCTTGCAGCAGCAGGGTGATGTCCTCCATCGCCGCGCGCTTGGTCGGGTCGTCGTACGCCTCGCGATTGGCAAGCAGCTCAGTCTGGCTGGTGAGCAGCACGTCGATCACCTTGAGTCCGGCTTTGCGCAACGACGAGCCGGTCTCGGTGAGGTCGACGATGGCGTCGACGATGTCGGGGATCTTCGCCTCGGTCGCGCCGTGCGAGGTGAAGACCATGCCCTTGACGCCGTGCTCCTCGAGGAAGCGCCGGGTCGTCTCGGGCAGCTCCGTCGAGATGCGGACGCCGTCCGGCAGGTCACGCACGCTCTCCCAGGGCGATTCCTTGGGCACGGCCAGCACGACCTGCACGACCGCTTCGCCGGCGCGGCCACCACCGATCTCGCCCAGACTGACAACGTCGGCGCCGGTCTCGGTCACCCAGTCACGACCGCTGATGCCAAGATCGAAGATGCCCTGCTCGACGTACGTCGGGATCTCCTGTGGCCGCAGGAAACGCACCCGGTCGATGCGCGGATCGCGAACCTTGGCGTGGTAGTCGCGGTCGCTCCCCCGCACAACTGTCAGGTCGGCGGCGTCGAAGAGGTCGAGCACCTGCTTCTCGAGGGAACCCTTGGGGAGTACCAGCGACAGCACGTCAGCACCTCTCTGCGGAATCAGTGTCGGGGGTGCTACCGCGCAGGCTGCGCAGCAGGACGGCAGTATCGAGTGCGGCGAGTACGGCGTCGCGACCTTTATCTTCAGAGGAGTCGGGCAGGCCGGCGCGGGCCAGGGCCTGCTCCTCCGTGTCGCAGGTGAGCACACCGTTGCCGACGGGTGTGCGCGCGTCGAGTGCGACCCGGGTCAGCCCCGCGGTCACGGCATCGCAGACGTAGTCGAAGTGCGGGGTGCCGCCGCGAATCACCACGCCCAGCGCGACGACAGCGTCGTGCGACCGCGCGAGCTCCTGTGCGACGACGGAAATCTCCACTGCCCCCGATACGCGGGCTACGGTCGGCTCGTCGACACCGCAGTCCTTCGCCGTAGCCAACGCAGACGCGAGCAGGGCATCGGTGATACGCGGGTGCCATCTCGTCGCCACGATCGCCAGGGTCAGCCCGGCCGCGTCGACCGGCTCGGCAGGCGGCGTACCCGACCCGCTCACTGGGCACCCTCAGCGGCCGGCAGCGTCTCTGTTGTCGGCGCCGCACTGGCCTCGGTCGGTTCGTCGAACGCGCCGGGCAGCTCGAGCTCGTGACCCATCCGGTCGCGCTTGGTCGTCAGGTAGCGCAGGTTTTCCTTCGTGGGAGTCGTCACGAGCGGCACCCGCGCGACGATCTCGAGGCCGTAGCCTTCGAGACCGGCCCGCTTGGCCGGGTTGTTGGTCAGCAGCCGCATCGTGCGGATGCCCAGGTCGACCAGGATCTGCGCGCCCGTGCCGTAGTCACGCGAGTCGGCAGGGAACCCCAGGTTGAGGTTGGCGTCGACTGTGTCGTCGCCGGCGTCCTGCAATTGGTAGGCCTGCAGTTTGTGCATCAGGCCGACCCCGCGCCCCTCGTGACCTCGCATGTAGAGCACGACGCCGCGGCCTTCGGCGGCGACCGCGGCCAGGGCCGCGTCGAGCTGCGGGCCGCAGTCGCACCGGGTCGAGCCAAGAACATCGCCGGTCAGGCACTCCGAGTGCACCCGGACGAGCACCGACTCGCCGTCGCCCATCTCGCCGGCGACGAGGGCAATGTGCTCGACCCCATCGAAGGTCGAGCGGTAGCCGACGCCCCGGAACTCGCCGTGCCGCGTCGGGATCCGCGCCTCCGCGATCACCTGCACCTGCTTCTCGGTACGGCGGCGGTAGGCGATCAGGTCAGCGATCGTGATCAGTGTGAGGCTGTGCCGGCGGGCGAACTCGGTGAGTTCGGGCAGTCGCGCCATCGAGCCGTCGTCGCTCACGATCTCGGCCAGGACACCCGCAGGGCGCAGCCCGGCGAGCCGCGCCAGGTCGACGCTGGCTTCGGTGTGTCCGGGCCGGCGCAGTACGCCGCCGTCGGCGTACCGCAGCGGGAAGATGTGGCCCGGTCGGGTCAGGTCCTGCGCGGAGGTCTGCAGATCGGCGAGTGTCGCAATCGTGCGCGCGCGGTCAGCGGCAGAGATCCCCGTGGTGATCCCGTCGCGCGCGTCGACGGAAACCGTGAACGCGGTGCGCATCCGGTCGGTGTTCTGCTGGTTCATCAGCGGCAGCTCGAGCCGGTCGAGGTCGGCACCCTGCATCGGTACGCAGATCACGCCGCTGGTGAACCTGACCATGAACGTCAGGAGCTCAGGCGTCGCCTTCTCCGCGGCGAAGATGATGTCGCCTTCGTTCTCCCGGTCGGCGTCGTCGACGACGATGATCGCCTTGCCGGCGGCGACATCGGCGATCGCCTGGTCGATGGAGTCGAACACCGCTGTCACACCGGCTCCTGAGTGGTGGCCGGAACCTGGGCGCCGCGGACGTCGACCAGCCGTTCGACGTACTTGCCGATGATGTCGAACTCGAGGTTGACGAGCTCACCGACAGGCTTCGAACCCAGTGTCGTCGCGGCGAGCGTCTCCGGGATCAGGGAGACCGTGAACGAGTCGGCTCCCGCTTCGACGACGGTCAGGCTGACGCCGTCAATCGCGATCGAGCCCTTCTCGACGACGTACTGCGCCGTGTCCGGTGGCAGCGCGACCCGGAGCACCTCCCAGCGTTCGCCGTGCTGCTTGTCGACGATGGTCGCGATTGCGTCGATGTGGCCTTGCACGATGTGACCGCCGAGACGATCCCCGACGCGGGCCGCGCGCTCGAGGTTGACCGGCTGGCCTGGGGTGAACGCACCGAGGTTGGTGCGCGAGAGCGTCTCCGCCATGACGTCGGCGGCGAACGTCCCGTCGCCCTGCTCGACGACGGTGAGGCAGCAGCCGTTGACCGCGATCGAGTCGCCGTGGCGCGCGTCGACAGTCACCCGTGGCCCGCTGATGACGATGCGCGCCGAGTCGGTCAGGGTCTCGACCGAGACGACGGCGCCGAGCTCCTCGACGATGCCGGTGAACACCTATCGATCACCCGTGGGACGCGCCTCGATGCGCAGGTCGGGGCCGACGCGGCGTACGTCGTCGATCCGCAACCGCCATGCCTTCTCAATGCTGAGCGCGCCGGCTCCGGCCAGCGCGGGGGTGCCATCCCCGCCGATGAGTGCGGGCGCAAGATAGGCGACGACCCGATCGACGTACCTCTCGTCGACGAACGCGCCGGCGAGCGCGGGACCGCCCTCGATCAGCAGCGAGCGGACGTCCCTGCGGAAGAGCTCCTGGAGCAACACCGGCAGATCGACGCGCCCTTCGAGACTGCGCGCGAGGATGACGACGTCGGCGACCGCACGCAGCTTGTCCAGTGCGTCGGGGTCGGCGTCGTCGCCGCACGCGATAAGGGTCGGCGCGGAGCCGTCGAGTACGTGCGCGTCGAGCGGGGTTTTTGCGTGCGTGTCGACGACGACGCGCAGGGGTTGCTTGTCGGCGAGCTTGCCGCCGTACCTGACGGTCAGGTGCGAGTCGTCGGCGAGGATCGTGCCGCTGCCGACCATGACGGCGTCGCTCTGCGCCCGGAGCCGATGACCGTCGGCGCGCGCCTCGGCTCCGGTGATCCACTGGCTCGAGCCGTCGGCCGCGGCCGCCCGCCCGTCCAGGCTGGCGGCGTACTTCCAGGTGACGAACGGCCGCCCGCTGCTCACCGAGGCCAACCACGCCTCGTTGCTCCGGGCGGCAATCTCCTCCTCCACGCCGAACTCGACCGCGATCCCCGCGTCGAGCAGGGTCTGCGCACCGCCGGCCGCCTCGGGGTTGGGGTCTGGCACACCGATGACGACGCGGGAGATGCCCGCGGCAATGATGGCCTGGGAGCAGGGCCCGGTCCGCCCCGTGTGGTTGCACGGCTCGAGGGTGGTGACGAGTGTGCCGCCGGTTGCCCGGTCGCCGGCCATGGTCAGCGCGTGGATCTCCGCGTGCGGGTCTCCGGGCGGGCTGGTGTAGCCCTCGCCGACCGGCAGCCCACTCGTGTCGAGGACGACGGCGCCCACGGTGGGGTTCGGGCTTGTGGTGCCGAGCGCGTACGCCGCGAGTTCGGCAGCGCGGCGCATCGCAGCAGACTCCTGCTAGGTGGCCAAGCTCCTGCACCTCCTCGCCAAGGTCGGCTCGCGTGGGCGGGGGGGGGGGCAGTCGCGCCCGCCGGACATCACCGGCGAGCGCGTTCGTTTGCGTCTCAGTCTCGCACGCGGGTACGCCGATGAGCGACCAGGTAAGGGCATGCGCCAGGCGCGAAATGGGCCGAAATCCGGCGGTCGCGGTACCCCGCATGCGAGGGTTGCTGTCATGACCTCCCGTCCGGGCCCGCTCCGCCGCGTCGCGCTCGTGACCGTTTCGGCCGTCGCGGCGTTCGCTTGGGCCGGGGCGGCGCCCGCCTCCGCGTCGGCAGCCTCGCTGTCGGCAGCCTCTCTGTCGGCACAGGTCGACGCGGCTCTCGCCGGCTCCACAGCGCGCACTGTCGGCGTACGGCTGGAAGTCTCTGGGCTCGGCGTGGTCTCGAGCCGTAATGGCGGCTCGGCGCTGCCGCCGGCGTCGACGCAGAAGACATATGTCGCGCTCGCGGTGCTCAACCTGCTCTCGCCAACGAGCCGGATCCGCACGTCGGTGCGGGGCCCGGCGGTCAGTTCCGATGGCGTCATCCGAGGTCCGCTCGTCCTCGTCGGCGGCGGCGACCCGACCCTCTCGTCGGCTCATCTGGACGCGCTTGCCGCTTCTTTACGCCGACGCCGGGTGCGGGTCGTGACCGGCGGGCTGTACGGCGACGACCGGCTGTTCGACCGGGAGCGGACCGCGCCGGGTTGGAAGCCGACGTTCCTGCCCCGGGAGGCCGGCCCGCTGTCCGCTCTGGTGGTCGACCGCAACCAGTGGCGGTGGGACCCGGCGTACCTCAAGGATCCGGTGATCGGTAACGTCGGACGCTTCCGGGCGGCTCTGACCAAGGCCGGCATCAGCGTCCGCGGCCCCGACCGCCGTGGCCGGACGACGTCCGTGACCCGGCTGCTCGCGTTTCACGACTCGCCCCCGATGTCGGCGCTGGTGGCGAGCATGCTCAAGAACTCCGACAACCTGGCCGCCGAGCTGCTCGTCAAGCGCCTCGGGGCGACCCGCGGTGTCGGTACGACGGCCGGTGGGCTGCACGTTATCCGCGCGCATGTCGCGAAGCTCGGCGCACCGATGGGTACTGCCGCCGATGGATCTGGACTCTCCTCGCTGGACCGGGCCAGCCCGACCGGATCGGTCGCGCTGCTCAAGGCCGCCGAGTCGTCGGCCAGCGGATCGGCTCTGCGCAAGTCGATGGCGGTGAGTTGCGTCGACGGGACGTTGAAGACGCGATTGTGCGGCACCGCCGCGGCACGCCGGGTCCACGCCAAGACCGGCACACTGGACAACGTGCGGGTGCTCTCGGGGTACACGACGACCCGGTCGGGCCGGCGCGTGTACTTTTCCTTCATGCTCAGCGGCTGCAGCAAGGGCATCTCGTGCCGCGACGCGATCGACCGAGCGGTGGTCGTGCTCGCGTCGTACGCCAGCTGAGCCCCGCAAGCCACGAAAAAGGACGATGACATGAACGCCGTGCGTGCCGCCGGATGACAGATCAGCCTGTTTGGATACGCCGGCTGACGGCAGCAGAGATCGCGGACTGGGAGGCACGTTCGCCCGGCGGCGCCCTTGACGGCGTCCGCTTCGCGATCAAAGACAACATCGACCTCGCCGGTGTCCCGACAACGGCCGCCTGCCCGGCGCTCGAGTCCGGGGTCGCCGAGGCGTCCGCTTTCGCGGTCGAGCTGCTGCTCGAAGCGGGGGCTGTGCCGGTCGGCAAAACCAATATGGACCAGTTCGCGACCGGCCTGGTCGGCACCCGCAGCGCGTACGGCGCGTGCCACAGCGTGGTCAGCCCGCTGCACGTCTCCGGTGGCAGTTCGTCGGGCAGCGCAGTCGCAGTCGCCGCGGGAGTCGTCCCATTAGCGCTCGGCACCGACACCGCCGGCTCGGGCCGGGTGCCCGCGGCGTTCAACAACATCGTCGGGCTCAAGCCGTCGCGCGGGCTCGTCTCCACCCGCGGCGTGCTGCCGGCGTGCCGCTCACTCGACTGCGTAACGACCTTCACGCGCACCGTCGCCGACGCGCGGGCCGCGTTCGAGGTTCTTGCCCGGTACGACGCCCACGATCCCTACTCGCGCCCGATGCCGCATCGGCGGCCGGCTCGGGCAGCCGCGCTGTTCCGGGTCGTCGGCGTACCCGACCGCCCGCTGGCCCTCGAGCAGCCGCACATCGATGCGTGGGAGACCGCCGTCAAGCACGCACACACGGTCGCCGCGCACGTCGTCCCCGTCGACATCACGCCATTTCTCGAGACATCGAAGCTGCTGTACGGCGGCCCGTGGCCGGCCGAGCGCTGGTTGGCCTTCGGCCGCTGGTTGCAGGACGACGGTCCGCATCTGGACCCGGTGGTCCGGGGCATCGCGCTGGGCGGTCGCGAGGTGACCGGAGCTCAGGTGTTCGAAGGTCTCGACGGGCTCGCCCGGCTGCGGCGGGCTTCGGAGTCGGTGTGGTTCGACATCGACGCCCTGTTGCTGCCGACCACCCCCGGGCATCCCACGCTCGCCGATGTCGCCAATGACCCGGTTGGCGCGAACTCACCGCTTGGCACGTTCACCAACTTTGTCAACATGCTCGACCTGTGCGCCATCGCGGTGCCGGCCGGCCCGCGCCCGGACGGGCTGCCGTTCGGCGTACAGCTGATCGCGCCTGCCTTCGACGACAACGAACTGCTGGACCTGGCCTCGCGGTGGACCGGGGAATCGCCTGCTCCGCTACCCGACCCCGGACCGACTGCTGGAGTCGCCGTCGTAGGCGCGCACCTGTCCGGCCTCGCGCTCAACAGCCAGCTGTTGGACCTGGGCGGGCGACTCGCCTACCGCGCGCGGACGGCGGGCGGCTACCGGCTCTACCGGCTTCCCGGCACCGGCGTGCCGCGGCCCGGCCTGGTTCGTACCGGCGACGGACCCGCTGAGGGCATCGCGGTCGAGTTCTGGCAGCTGAGCCCGGAAGCGATCGCCGCGCTGCGCACGATGATTCCAGCGCCTCTCGGCCTCGGGCCAGTCGAACTCGACGACGGCCGCCCGGTCACCGGCTTCCTGGCGGAGGACGCCGGTCTCGCCGGTGCCGACGACATCACGCAGTACGGCAGCTGGCGCGCCTACCTCGCCAGCCTCTAACGATCACTTTGACAAACCTTCAGCCGAACGCACGCGGCGATTTCGGCTCGCACTTTGACAAAGTGATCGTCTTTGGATGGCGGGGAGCGGCGGTGGCTCAGGTGGAGGCGCGGAGCTGACGCAGGACGTACTGCAGGATGCCTCCGTGCCGGTAGTAGTCGGCTTCCTTCGGCGTGTCGATGCGCAGCTTCGCCGCGAACTCCAACTCGTCGGCGCGCACCGTCACCTCCGGCGGGATCTGGCCCTCGTTGAGGCCTTCGAGACCGCTGATCTCGAAGACCTCGTGTCCGGTCAGGCCGAGTGACGCAGCCGTCTCGCCGTCGCGGTACTGCAGCGGCAGGATTCCCATGCCGAGCAGGTTGGAGCGGTGGATCCGCTCATAGCTCTCGGCGATGACAGCTCGTACGCCGAGCAGCAGCGGACCCTTCGCCGCCCAGTCGCGGGACGAGCCGGATCCGTACTCCTTGCCCGCGAGTACGACGAGCGGCGTGCCTTCGGCGGCGTAGCGCTCCGACGCGTCGTAGATGGACATCTGATCGCCCTCGGGCAGCTTCAGCGTGACGCCGCCCTCGGTGCCGGGCGCGAGCTGGTTGCGCAGCCGGATGTTGGCGAACGTGCCGCGGATCATGACTTCGTGGTTGCCGCGGCGGGAGCCGTAGGAGTTGAAGTCGCCAGGCGCGACACCCTGGTCGGCGAGGTACATGCCTGCCGGGCTGTCCTTCTTGATGTTGCCGGCCGGGCTGATGTGGTCGGTCGTGACGCTGTCGCCGAGCACCGCCAACACGCGAGCACCCGTGATGGCCTGCACCGGCGCGGGGCTCTCGGCCATGTCGACGAAGTACGGCGGGTGGCGCACGTAGGTCGAGTCGGGCTGCCAGTCGAACGAGTCGCCGGCCGGGGACGGCAGCGACTGCCACTTCTCGTCGCCGGCGAATACCTCGGCGTACGACGCGCGGAACATCGACGACTGCACCGCAGACGCGATCGTCTCCTCGATCTCCGCGTTGCTCGGCCAGATGTCGCGCAGGTAGACGGGCTGCCCGTCGCTGCCGGTGCCGAGGGGTTCTTCCAGCAGGTCGACGTCGAGCGAGCCGGCGAGGGCGTAGGCGACGACAAGCGGGGGTGAGGCCAGGTAGTTCATCCGCACGTCTGGCTGGATCCGGCCCTCGAAGTTTCGGTTGCCGGAGAGCACCGACGTGACGGCGAGATCGCCCGCGTTGACGGCCTCGGACACGCCGGAGAGCAGCGGCCCGGAGTTGCCGATGCACGTCGTACAGCCGTAGCCCACGAGGTCGAAGCGCAGCTTCGCGAGCGGCTCGACCAGGCCGGCCGCCTCGTAGTAGTCCATGACGACCTTCGAGCCCGGGGCGAGCGTCGTCTTCACCCACGGCTTGGTCTGGAGGCCGCGAGCGACGGCGTTACGAGCCAGCAGGCCGGCACCGATCATCACCTGCGGGTTGGACGTGTTGGTGCACGAGGTGATCGCGGCAATGACGACGTGCCCGTGGTCTATCTCGGTCTCGGTGCCGTCGGCGAGCCGGGCGACCTGCGGGTTGGAGATGCGCCGGCCGGTGCCGTTCAGCGCCCCGCCGGCTTCCGGCTCGGCGGAGTTGTCAGCCGCAACGCCGGCCATCGCCGCGGGAGCGTCGGACGCGGGGAAGGATTCGGCCGAAGCCTCATCCGCCTGCGTCTGCACCGACGGTGTTGGCGCGGCCCCGCCGACGAGCTCTTCGAGCGCCGTACGGAAACCGTGCTTGGCCTCGCGGACGAGCACCCGGTCCTGCGGGCGCTTCGGGCCGGCGATGGACGGCTCGACCGTCGACAGGTCGAGCTCGAGCCGCTCGGTGAACGCCGGTTCGGCCATGTCGGGCGCCCACATGCCCTGCGCCTTCGCGTAGGCCTCGACGAGCGCGACCTGCTCGGCCGGACGGCCGGAGAACTCGAGGTAGCGCAGCGTTTCCGCGTCGATGGGGAAGATCGCGCAGGTCGAGCCGTACTCGGGGCTCATGTTGCCGATCGTCGCGCGGTTGGCCAGCGGCACGTTGGCCAGGCCGGGTCCGTAAAACTCGACGAACTTGCCGACGACGCCATGCCGGCGCAGCAGCTGGGTCACGGTGAGCACGAGGTCGGTCGCGGTCGCGCCTTCCGGCAGCTCACCGGTCAGCTTGAAGCCGACGACACGGGGCAGCAGCATCGACACGGGCTGGCCGAGCATCGCGGCCGCTGCCTCGATGCCACCGGCACCCCACCCGAGTACGCCGAGCCCGTTGATCATCGTCGTGTGCGAGTCGGTGCCGACGAGGCTGTCGGGGTAGGCCTGGCCAGCGGCGTTGGTGAAGACGACGCGCGCCAGGTATTCGAGGTTGACCTGATGGACGATGCCGGTGCTCGGCGGCACGACGGCGAAGTTGTCGAAGGCCTGCTGGCCCCAGCGCAGGAACTGGTAGCGCTCGCCGTTGCGCTCGAACTCGACCGCTGTGTTGCGCGCCAGCGCGTCGGACGTGCCGGAGAAGTCGGCGATGACGGAATGGTCGATGACCAGCTCGACGGGCACCAGCGGGTTGATCTTCTGCGGATCGCCGCCGAGGGCGAGCATCGCGTCACGCATGGCGGCGAGGTCGACGATCGCCGGGACGCCGGTGAAGTCCTGCATGAGCACCCGGGCCGGCGTGAAGGCGATTTCGGCGGCGGCGGGAGACGCGGCATCCCATCCGGCCAGCGCCTCGACGTCGGCGGCGCGCACGGAGATGCCGTCCTCGTTGCGCAGCAGGTTTTCGAGAAGCACCTTGAGGGAGAACGGCAAACGATCCACCGGGAACCGGTCGCGCAGCGCTTCGATTCTGAATATTTCGTACGCCCTGTCCCCGACATGGAGCGTGGAACGGGCCTCGAAGCTGTTG
>JBKJZO010000191.1:0-23127 GCA_046715235.1 Mycobacteriales bacterium | reverse complement strand
AGCCACGCCAGCCCGAACAGGCTGAACGTGATCACGCCGTTCGCCATCGTCGAGAGCATCGTGCTGCCGAACAGCCCGACCGTGATGAGCAGCAGCACCTGCAGGCTGAGCAAGCCAAGCGCGCGCACGACGCCGACCGGTTGGTAGCCGGCGATGATGCGCGCGACGAGCATCAGCGCGCCCGCCATCGTGACGACGTACGTGACGAGCAGGCCGGCGAAGGCCAGCCAGCGGCCGAAGAGGTACTGCGCGCGGGTGATCGGCCGCGACAGTACGGCGTGCAGCATCCCCGACTCGATCTCCGAGGAGATCGACCCCACGGACAGGAACAGCGCGAGGAACGCGGCGAGGAAGTGCACGGCGTACAGCCCGAGGACCGTCAGGATGTTGGCGGCAAGGACATCGCGCAGTGATTCCGTGCTGATGTCCTCGGTGACCTTCGAGTACAGCAGGTGAAAGCCCAGCGCGAACAGCCCGACGTACACGACGCTGAGCATCATCAGCCCGATGACGAGCTTGCGCCGGATCGCTTCCCGGATCGTCCACGAGGCGACGTGCAGTGCGTTGACGTTCACGTCGTCTCACCGTGAACGAGATCGACGAAGACGTCCTCGAGCGACTGCTGCACCGGCACCAGAGCGAAGAGCCGATAGCCCTTCTGTACGACGAGCTCCCCGACATCGGCCGCGACCGCCGCGTCGTCGACGGTGATCGTCACCGACGTCGCGGCGACGTCGGTCAGGTCGCCGTACTTCTCGAGCGCGGTCAGCAGCGGCTCGTCGACGCGGTCGACGTCGAGGCGCAGATGCACAACCGGCCCCATCAGCTCGTCGAGCCGGCCGCTCCGTACGACCCGGCCGCGGTCGATGATCGCCACCCGGTCGCAGACGAGCTCGACCTCGCTGAGCAAGTGACTATTGAGGAAGACCGTCACGCCCTCGGCGCGGATCGCCTGGATCAGCGCGCGCACGTCGCGCCGGCCGACCGGGTCGAGCGCCGACGTCGGCTCGTCGAGCAGCACGAGCGCCGGGTGGGCAAGCAGCGCCTGCGCCAGCCCGATCCGCTGCGTCATGCCCTTGGAGTAGCCGCCGATCTTGTCGCGGCCGCGACCGCCGAGCCCGACCTGATCGAGCACGACGCCGATGCGCTCCCGCCGTTGCGCTTTCGGCATGCCGGCCAGGCGGGCGTGGAAGTCGAGCAGCTCCTCACCGGTCGCCCAGTCCTGGAACTCGAACAGCTCAGGCAGGTAGCCGAGGCGGCGGCGTGCCCGGGGATCCCCCGCGGAGTACCCGAGCACGCGCGCCGTCCCGCTCGTTGGACGCACGAGACCCGCCAAAATCTTCACCGCGGTCGTCTTGCCCGCACCGTTCGGCCCGAGGAAGCCGAAGACCTCCCCGGGCTCGACCCGCACGGTCAGGTCGTGCAGCGCCACCCGATGCCCGAAGGTCTTGTGTACGCCGACGGTCTCGATCGCGGGTTCGGGCGAGGCGGCCGGTGCGACCGCCTCGGACTCAGCGCAGGCCTGCTGCAACATCACGGACCTGGTCGGCCTTGCCGCGCACCGCGACGCCGTAGATGAACCCATCCTTCTGCCAGATCGCGGCGCTGCCGAGCCCGGTGTTGTCGCCGAGAAGCAGTCCGTCGGCGCCGGCGATCTCGGTCTCCCTCCAGTTGACCTGGCCCTTCGGGAGGGGCAGCGGCAGGGTCTCTCGCCAGTCGCCCAGCTTCTCGAGCTGCGACTTGGTGTTGTCACTCAGGCCCGGCAGCGACAGCAGGAAGCTGCGGAACTCCTCGAGCTTCACTCCGCCCTCGGTGTCTGCCACCACCTGCCGCGACTGGCCGATGACCAGTCCGGGTGTGCCGTCAGGGGCCGGCCAATGCTGTACGACGACCGCCGGCACGTAGACGACGATGCTCGCGCCGTCGTACCGCTCGGGGACCCCGATGGGCGAGTTCCTCTCCGCCAGCCAGTTGAGCGTCCGGTCACGGTCGAGCGTGAAGCGCAGCTCCTGCGCCCGGCTGATCTGGACCTCGGGCTTGCGTCCGAGACCAGCCGGAATCGTGTCTGGGTCAGGGACCAGCACGTGGAACCCGACCTCCCTGCTGGCCGCGGAGTCGGACTCGACGGGCTCGGGCCGGAAGGCGTCCAGGTGACTGCTGACGTGACCGATCTCGGCCAGCTCGTACAGCGCGTCCCGGTCATCAGGGCTGAGTTCGACGACCGCGATCCGCTCGCTGCGGAACTGCGCAAGGAAATCGGCCGCGGCCGTGCGCCCGGCCGGCGTACCCACGATGCCGAAGACGACAACCGCTGCGGCGGCCGCGGCAATCGGGCGTGAGAGGTTACGGCGACGCGGCGCGATCGCGACCACGTCTGCGCCGTCAAGGCGCGGTCGTCGTACGCCGGCGAGTGCGGTTTCGACGTCGGCGGAGGTCGGATCGGGTCCGCGCAGCGCGCCGATCGCGGAGGCAGCGACCGAGGCGCGTGCCTGCAGATCGGCGGTGACGCTTTGGCAGTTAGTGCAGCCGGCGACATGCGCGCCGATCGACGCTGCATCGGCACCGGCCACGAGAGAGGGCTGGTCGTCGAGCCAGGCCCGGAGCGTGGATTCGTCGTAGCAGTTCATCGGCCTTGCTCCTGCTTCTCGTAGCTGATGCGGAACGCGCGCTCGCCCCGGGCGAGGAAGACGCCGACGGAGCCGATGGAGATCTCGAGCGTCGCGGCGATCTCGGCGTAGGAGTAGCCGGAGTGCCGCAGGAGCAGGCAATCGCGTTGGTTTCTGGGCAGCGACTCGAGCGCCCGGCGTACCGCGTCCTGCTGTTCTTTGAGCAGTACGCCGTCGAGCGGCTCAGGCGCGCCGCGAGGGTCGTCGACCGCGAGCCGGCCGGCCCGTTCGATGTGGTGCTCGGCACGACGGCCGGAACGCAGCCGGTTGTGGCCGGTGTTGAGGCAGACCCGTCGCAGCCAGGCCCGCACCTCGTCGTCGGGCTTGCGCAGCACGTCGGACGCCGCCAGTTTGAGGAAGACCTCCTGCAGGACGTCCTCGGACTCCTGCCGGTCGCCGATGAGCCGGAAAACGAGCCCGTGCAGCTCGCGGTAGAGCGAGCGGAAGACGTCGTCGAACCGCGCCTGGGCCGCGAGTGGCGGCGCCGTCGTTCTCTCGTCCAAAACCACCACTGACGACTCCCTCGGGCGGTCGATGCGCGTCTCACCTGGAGAAACACCGCCCGGCCGCGGTTTCTGACAGCCGTACACTGACCGTATGCCTGTTATGCCGACGCGGCGCGTCTTGCTGGCCAAACCGCGCGGCTACTGCGCCGGCGTCGACCGGGCTGTGCAGACCGTGGAGAAGGCGCTGGAGCTGTACGGCGCACCCGTCTACGTGCGCAAGCAAATCGTCCACAACATCCACGTCGTCAAGCGCCTCGAGTCGCTCGGCGCCGTCTTCGTCGAGGAAGCCGAGGAGGTGCCTGAGGGCGCCACCGTCGTGCTGTCGGCGCACGGCGTCGCCCCGACCGTGTACGACGAAGCCGCGGCCCGCAGCCTGCGCACCATCGACGCGACCTGCCCGCTCGTGACCAAGGTGCATCTCGAGGCGCGACGGTTCGCCGAAGACGACTACGACATCCTGCTGATCGGCCACGAGGGTCACGAGGAGGTCGTCGGCACCACTGGCGAAGCGCCGAAACACATCCAGCTCGTCGACGGCCCGGTGGAGGCGGCGACCGTGCAGGTGCGCGATCCGTCGCGGGTCGCCTACCTGTCGCAGACCACGTTGTCGGTCGACGAGACCGACACGGTCGTCGCCGCGTTGCGCGAGCGGTTCCCGCTGCTGCAGGGGCCGCCGAGCGACGACATCTGCTACGCGACGCAAAACCGGCAGACCGCCGTCAAGGAGATCGCCGCCGAGTCTGAGCTCGTGATCGTTGTCGGCTCGCGCAACTCGTCCAACTCGGTGCGTCTCGTCGAGGTGGCGCGTGACGCGGGCGCACGGTCGTCGTACCTCGTCGACGAGGCGAGCGAGATCGACGAGACCTGGCTCGACGGCGTATCGACGGTGGGTGTGACGTCCGGCGCGTCAGTGCCCGACGAGCTCGTCTACGGGGTGCTCGTATGGTTGAGCGAGCGCGGTTTCGCTGACGTCACCGAAGTCGAGAGCGCGCGCGAGCACCTGATCTTCGCGCTGCCACAGGAACTGCGCCGCGACCTCCCCCGCGACCTCCCCCGCGCCAACTAGCGCCGAGTCGGGATAGGCAAGCCCAAGAGGACGGACGGGCTGTCGCGCGTGGTGAATGTCCGCGACCGCCACGAGAGCGCGCGCGTTGATCAAGCCGGTCGGAGCACGCGAGGAGATCGAGCGGCGCGGTGACATGACCCGATGACCCTCCTGAGTGCCTCGCCCGTCCTCCGGACGTACCCGCGACCTCAGACGCGAATCGGGATCTCGACCACCGGCGTCAGGGCCTCCAGCTGACCTGCGTAGTTCCGGACGACCTGGTCGTACAAGTCAGGCACCCGGTTTGCGGTGATGGTGAGGATCATCGAGTATCGGATCTTCTCCGCGTCCTTCGCCGCACCACCAGAAGTTCGCGCGTTGTAGTGGATGTCGAACACCGGGTTGAGCAGCGACTTCGGCAGAAACGTGCGGTCCGCGTTGAGCGTCGTCTCCCACTTCTGAGCATCGTTACGGAGCGCCTGCTCGGTCGCGATATCGCTTTTCTTGAAGAAGCTCGCCGTCTTCGCCACTGTGGAGTCGTTGTTGGCGAACCTGGCGGCGTTCGGACGGAACGTCACCTCCAGCCCGCTCGTCGTGTAGCTCCCTGGGTCCTGCGGCTCGGTCGGGGTGGCGTAGCAGAACGTCGCGTGGATCCGGACCTTCCCGACCAGCTTCTCGTCCGGAAGGGGGATCGCGGCACGCAGGTACTGGCTAGGGCTGAGCTCGCCTTGGTACACGACCCGAACCATGCCGTCTCGGCACACAGCGATGTCGGCCACGTCGGTCGGGATACGGCCCCACCCGACCTCATGGCGGTCGTTGTTGGCCGCGTCAGCGCTGTGGACGAGCAGCGCCTTCAGCGCCAGCGGTGACACGCGCCCGCCCAGGTGTGCGCGGACTCCGGCCGCCAGGCGGAGAGCTGAAGGCGCAGCGAACGAAGTGCCACACGTCTGCGCGAGCGAAGGTGCGTTGTCGCGGTCGTAGACGACGAACTGTTCCTGATCCTCGCCACCGAATGCGACGAGGTCCGGCTTCACGACGCCGGGACTACGGCCCGGTCCGCACGAGCTGTAGTGTGCCCGCTTCCAGTTCGAGCGGACGGTGCCTGCGGCCCCCACGGACAGACCGTTGACGCAATCCGCGGGCACCTGGATACGCGACTCCGCGTTAGCGCCGGGCAGGTGACCCGTGTTGCCGGCGGCAAGCGAGGCGAGCGCGTGCCCGTCAGACAGGTGTTCATCGAGCAGGGCCGTCCACGGGTGCACCTCGTCGTCTTCGACGGGGAGGTACGGGCCGATGCTCAGGTTGAAGAACTCGTGGCGCCGGGTCTTGAGGACGTCGTCGACTCGCCGGAGTACCTCGTACAGCTCGTACGGGTCGCTTGTGGCGTCCTTGTCGAGAACGCGGTAGTGGTCGACTACAGCGAAGGGACGAGGCGCGGCCGTGCCGGGGGGGAGCGAGCCGAACAGCACGGCAGAGGTGACGTCGTGGCCGTGCGCGAGGTGGGCGTCAGTTGCTGGGCCCACACCAGGCGCGTCATGGGAGGTGGCCCACGGGGCCAGGCCGGTGCCGAGAGCGAGCCCTCCATCGAAGATGGCGATGCGCAGGTCGGGGTCGACGGCGGCTTCCGTGGGCAGCGGCGACGGCCGCAGACCCGGTGCCGGTGCGGAGCGTTCAATCTCGGGGAGCGAGCGGAGACGCGGCATGGGACGGAGGACGCGCAGGAACGCGAAGTTGGCGAGCGCATCAATGGTATTGAGCGGAGCCTCGACCGGCAGGAAACACAGGCCTCCGGCATGCAGGCGACGGTCGAGCTCGGGTCGCGCCCCAAGCGACGCGGCATAGTCGGAGAAGCCGGCGAGAATGTATTCGTCCCGCCGGCCTTCGCTGGCATGCAGGACCACCTCGAGTAGCAGCGGTTCACGATCGTCACTGCCGCCGGACGGCTCAATGTTTCGCAGCCGATCGAGGGCCGAGGGCGCGCGCACCGATTCGACGCGGCGGATCTGCTGGTGTACGGCTGCCGGGCGGTCCAACAGGTCGCTGCTCCACGCACGGAACGTCTCTCGTGAGCCTGCGACGTACAGCTCGGAGCTGGCGGACTCTTCAGGATCGGACTGCCTAGTCCAGGCGTCGGGTCGGATGGATAAAGGTCGGCTTCCGAGCTGACGCAGGTCGTACATGTTGAGGAGCTGCTGTGGGTGCGAGGTCTTGGCCATCCACTGCGGGTGGAGCGTGATGACACCGACCGCCTGGTTATCCGGACAGGCACCCGCCGGAAGCGCGGACAACTCCGCCGAGACGGCGGCGACCATAGGTCGCAGGCGGGCGACCGCCTCGTCGAACGTGTAGGCGGGATCCGTGCCTGCACCGCCTCCGGGCGGGGCGATCCGCTGCGTGAGGCGTTCGCCGTAGCCGAGAAGGAACCGGGTGTTGTCAGGCATGTGCTGTCTCCTCGGTCGTTTCCGGGCGTGCCTCGGTGACGTATTTGCGCAAGGTGTCGCGGCTGACGCCAGTGACCTCGTGAACGCGACGCTGGGAAACCCCAGTGAGCCGCAACAGCTCAGCGGCTAGCCGCACACGGTCGCTTGTCGCCATGTGCCGGAACCGGTCTCTGGTCACCGACATGAGCGCCTGCTCGATGGACGTCTGCTGGACGGCCGCCATTCGTCGGGCTCTCATGACCTGGCGTTCCAGATCGCTGTATGAGCTGCCTCGGTATGCGTTCGCCAGCACGGTCATGATGGGTGCAGGCAGCCGCTCGTCCTGTAGGTACTCCCGCATTGCTGAGACAAGTCCCGCCTCGTCTGGCAGGCGGAACTCAATCATCACCTCGAAGCGTCTCCACACCGCTGGGTCGAGCAGATTGGCATGGTTGGTGGCTGCGAGGAGCAGCGCCCCCTCCGGCCACATGTCGATCTCCTGAAGTAGCACGGTGACCAGCCGCTTGAGCTCTCCGATTTCGGTGACGTCGTCGCGCCGCTTCGCGACGGCGTCCAGCTCGTCCAACAGCAAGACGCAGGGTGTCTGCTTGGCATACTCGAGGACTCGGCGCACGTTTTCACCCGTCCGACCGAGCAGGCTGCTCATCACGGAGGCCAGGTCCAGAACGATCAGCGGTAGATCCAACCGCTCGGCAAGCCAGCGGGCCGCCATCGTCTTGCCGACCCCGGGTGGACCTACGAACAGAGCAGTACGTGTAGGTGCAAGCCCAGCCGATAGGAGTCTGGATGGCTCGGCGTGCTCCAGGACGAGCTGGTCCAGCGTGGCCAGGACTGCCTGCGCCAGGACCGGTTTGACGGCGAGAAGGACAGGGTCCTCAACGCGAATGAGCGGCAGCCGGCTCTCGTTGTCGACAGGCTGCACCGCAGGGACGACGGCGGTCGCAGCCGACCGGGTAGGGCTCTCTCGGAGGAGGCCGATCAGGGCGGTGGCCAGCTTCGGCCGACTGTCCCTGTACCGGCGAGCGAGCTTCCGCAGCAGGGGCGTGGACTGGAGCGAGCCTGCAGCAAGCGCAGTCTTCGCCAGGAGGACGAGATCTTCCTCAAGGGTGTCCTGCCGGTCCGGAGTCCCGGAGGTAGCGGTCTTATGCACGCTCGAAAACCTAGCAGCAACGCCGGACAGTTTTTAGCGATGCCGCAAAAAGTAGTCCACTTGACGTCTAACAGTCCGCGAACGCGGTGGCGACCAGAGGGTCGGCACGTGACCGAGACCGTCTACAACCGCCTGACGGGGGTGCCTGACCGGCACTAGACCCGGCCAGGTCGCCGTCCGGGGGCACTGAGCCACCGCGCCAGCGCGATGAGCACTGCGGCCACGGTCGCGAAGAACAGCGCCGGGTAGCTGATGATCAGCGCGTCGACGAGTTGGTCGAGCTGCCTCTTCACGAACGAGCCAGTCACCCCCGTCGCGCCGAGGCCACCCGCCATCAGCGCCAGCGCGACGTACGCCAGCGGTGGGATGACTACAGCGGCCAGCAGGTCCTCGCGATGCACGAGTGCGGCCGCCGTGGCGCAGCCCAGGATGAAGAACACGGCAAAGACAGTGCGCAGACCGCGACCCGTTGCCACGTCGATCGCGCCGCCAACAAGGCCCGCGCTGATGGCGACCGCGACGGCGCCGGTTGCCGTGATGCCGCGCCTGTCGACCATGTGTACGCCGTGTATCGCGTGGTGCTCCTGGTCGGGCATCGACGCGTCCAAGGACGGGCTCCCTGTGCTAGAGGTCTTCACCCGACGCTAACCGCGATCACCAACGAGGCCAAACCACCACGCATGGAATCGACGGGAAACTCAGGTGGCGGTGAGGTCGGCGGCGCCGAAAGCCGCATTGAACCGGTCGCACCAGACGACGACCGACTCGAAGCGCTCGAGGTCGGCGTCGGCCGGCAGGGAGTAGTTCTGGTCACCACTGTTTCCCTTGAGGCGCCCGAGACTGACGTAGTCGTCGTCGAACGCCTGCTCCTCGCCGCTGGCCGGGTTGGTCGACAGGTAGAGATAGAGGTCAGGCCCGTTGGACGTGTCGAAGCCTTCGAGGCGCACGACCCGCGACCCGTCGTCGAGTTTGAGAACGCGGGTGACGCCGTTCGTCTTGTGCTCGAGTGACTCGAACTCGCCGCGAGCGAGTTCGAGAGGCTGCGCGGGGACGGCCTCATTGACGCGATCGTCGATGAACAGCTTCTGCGGCTGGAACCAGTACAGGACGAAGGCCGCCACCACGACCACACACGCGGCGGCAACCAAGAGCCATCGTCGCCAGATCTTCGCGCCCTTGCCCGTCGTCACGTCCATGTGGCTGGCCGCCTTCCTGCGCATCTCCACGGTCAACGCCTCGCCTGTGTTTGGCGTTCCTGCACAGGGCTCCGCGAGCCTGCGCGGAATTGTCAGCCCGGCTGCCTACCTTCGAAGCATGCGCGTGTTACATACCTCCGACTGGCACCTGGGCCGCACGTTCCACGGCGTCGACCTCATCGGTGCACAGTCGGCGTACGTCGACCATCTCGTCGATCTCGTCCGTGCCGAGAGCGTCGGGCTGGTGGCTGTCTCCGGTGACATCTACGACCGTGCGCTGCCCGGTGTCGACGCTGTCTCGCTGTGCGACGAGGCGCTCGCCCGTCTCGCCGACACCGGCGCGCAGGTGGTCGTCATCAGTGGCAACCACGACTCGGCCCGGCGGCTGGGCTTCGGCTCGCGGCTGATGAGCCGCGCCGGCGTACACGTCCGATCCGATGTGCGCCGCGCGGCCGAGCCGATCGTGCTGCCGTTCGCCGATGGGGGAGAGCTCGCGGTCTACGCGGTCCCCTATCTCGAGCCCGACGCCGTACGCCCACTGCTTGATGCCGGCACGGGCCGCGGGCACGAGGCGGTGCTGCGGGCGATGGTCGGCATGTGCCGCGCCGATCTCGAGCAACGGCAGGCCCGCCGGTCGATGGTCCTGGTCCACGCATTCGTCCATGGCGGCGAGGCAAGCGAGAGCGAGCGCGACATCAGCGTCGGCGGAGTCTGCGACGTCCCGTTGTCGCTGTTCGACGGTTTCGACTACGTCGCGCTCGGCCACCTGCACGGCCGCCAGCAGCTGTCCGATTCCGTGCGCTACAGCGGCTCGCCGATCGCCTACTCGTTCTCGGAGCGGCACCACACCAAGGGCGGCTGGCTATTCGACATCGATGCCTCGGGACGCCGGCAGGTCGAGTTCGTGCCCGCGCCCGTCGCCCGGCCGCTCGCCGCGATTACCGGCACTCTCGACGAGCTGATGTCGGCCGCTGAGCACGACAGCTACACGGACCATTTCGTGTCGGTGACATTGACCGACGCCGGCCGGGTCGACGACGCAATGAGCAGGCTGCAGCGACGGTTCCCGCACGCTGTGCATCTCGAGTGGCGGCCGGCCACCCCGGCTGACGACGCCGACCGCTCCTACGGCGAGCGGGTCGCCGGTCGCCAGCCCGCGGACATCGTCGCCGAGTTCGTCGGTCACGTCCGCGGCACGCCCCCTGACGCAACCGAGCTCGACGTCATCAGCGTGGCAGTCGAGCAGCAGCGCCGCAGTGGCGAGGAGCTCCTCGCCGACGCGGTCGGTGTCGTCGACACAGTCGATCCCGACGACACTCTGCTTGCGACCGCGTGATGCGCCCGCTGCGGCTCGAGGTCACGGCGTTCGGCCCGTTCGCGGGCACTGAGATCGTCGACTTCGGCGAGCTCGCCGCGAGCGGGTTGTTCCTGCTGCACGGCGAGACCGGCGCGGGCAAGACGAGCATCCTCGACGCCATCTGCTTCGCGCTCTACGGCGTCGTGCCCGGCAGCCGCGCGCGCCGCGAGGTGCGCAGCGACCACGCTCGCCCGGGCGTCGAAACCACCGTCTCATTCGAGTTCGCGGTCGGTGGCGCGCCATACAGCATCGTGCGACAGCCTCGGCAGGAGGTCGCCAAGAAGCGCGGGGGCGGCACGCGGGAGAAGCCACCCAACGTCGTGCTCTTCCGCGGCATCGGCGACGAGCGTGAATTTCTCAGCAATCGTCCCGACGAAACTGGTCAGCTCGTCCACGATCTGCTCGGCATGTCGGCTGACGAGTTCTGCCAGGTCGTGCTGTTGCCGCAGGGCGACTTCGCGCGATTCCTGCGAGCCGACGCAAAGGAACGCCAGGCACTGCTCGAGCGGCTCTTCGCCGCAGAGCGCTACCGCGGCATCGAGGCGGCCCTCGCCGATCGCAAGGCGACTGCCGCCCGCGTCGTCGACCTGATCGAGACCCGCTGCGACCGGCAGCTGCACCTGTGCGCGGCGGAGGTCGGTCTTGACCAGCCGCCCGAGGGTGCCGGGCTCGACTGGATCGCGCAAACGGTCAAGCAGATGCGCGCCGACAAGGCGGCGGCCAAGGCCGCCCGTCTCGACGCGGCGAAGGTCGAGCAACTCGCCCGCGTCCGTCTCGACGCCGCACTCGTGCTGGCGCAGGCGCAGCAACGCCGTCGCGACGCCGTGGCCCGGCTGGCACGGCTCGACCAGCAGGCAGCAGAGCGCTCCGCAAAGGCCGACACGCTCGCCGCTGCCCGTCGAGCCGCACCGGTGGTGCCCGGCATACAGCGGGCACGCGCGGCGCGGGCCGAGGCCGAGCTGAGGCGCGACGCCGAACGCGAGGCCATCGTGGCAACCGGCGACCTGACGTTGCTCGACGCGCTGCCCGACGTATTCGTTGCGGGAGCGACGTCTCTTGGTGACGAAATGGCCCACCTTCGCGCACTCGAACCGGTCGCGGCCGAGCTCGCGGCAGCCGATGCCGAGCTCGCCGAGCTGGCGCCACGACTCGAGCTCGAGCGCGACCGGCTTGCTCGCACCAAGGCCGCCATCGACGAGCGCGCGGTGCAACTCGCCGAGCTAGACGAGCGAGTGCGCGCGCACGACGTGGCGATGGCAGCGCTCCCGGGTGCCGCGAAGCTGGTGCGCGATCTCGAGGCCCGGCACGCCGCGGCCGACGCGCTTCCACGGGTGCGTGAGGCGCGCATGCTGGCGCGTGAGCGGCAGGTTGCCTTGGAACACGAAGTAAACGCCGCCCGCAGCGACCAGCTCGCGTTACTTCAACGCCGTCTCGACGGCATGGCTGGCGAGCTAGCGGGTCGCCTTGCCGATGGCGAGGCATGCATGGTCTGCGGCTCGCCCGAGCACCCCGCGCTCGCCGCGATGATCCAACCGGTCGTGTACGCCGACGAGCAGGCGGCCGAGCAGCGGTGCGCCGCTGCTCTCGACGCGGCGGAGGCCGGCCGGGCGCACATGGCGCAGACCGAGGCGACCTACCAGCAGGTGGTGGCTGCGGCCGGGGGCACGGACGTCGTCGTGCACGTCCTCGACAACGAGCTCGCTAACGCGAGGGCGCACGTCAACGATCTCTGCGCGACCGTCGACCAGGGTGCGAGCGCGCACGCGCAGCATGGCGACGAAGAAGGCGAAAGAGCCCGACTGAACGACGTACTCGCGACCTCGCAGCGCGCGATCGACCACGACGCCGCTCGACTTCGCGTGCTCCATGAGTTCGTCGCCTCGCGGCGGCCAGTTCTCGACGCCGCGCTGGTGGGCGCGCCCACCCTCGTCGCGCGGATGCGCGATGTCGAGACGCAGCGCGTATTACTCACGGCAGCGAGCCACAGCGCCGCCGAGCGCGTCACCGCCGAACGGCACGCTGCTGCCGCGGCGACCGAAGCGCAGCGCGCCGCCGTAGCAGCTGGGTTCACCGATCCTGCCGACGCGCTCTCCGCGGCTCGCGACGACGACTCGTGCACGGCGCTGGAGCAGTGGTGCACCGCCTACGACCACGACCGCGCAGTGATCGACGCGCAGCTCGCCGACCCATCGCTCGACGTCGACATCGATTCGCCGGCTGACGTCGAGGGCGCGGAGCAGGGGCTGGCCGACGCAGTGGTCGCGGCCCAAGCCGCGCTGTCGCTTGCCGACGACCTGAGCCGCCGAGCCGCGCGCCTCACCGAGTTGCACGCACAGTTCGCGTCGCTGGTCGACGAGCTCGAGCCGGCGCGGGCGGCGTACGACCAGGTTGCGGGCATCGCCGATCTCACCGCGGGCGGCGGCGCCAACCGGTTGCGCATGCGCCTGTCGGCGTTCGTACTCGCGGCCCGGCTCGAGCAGGTGGCGGCCGCGGCCAGCATCAGGCTCGCCGCAATGACCGGTGGCCGCTACACGCTGGCCCACTCCGACGAGGTCAGCGATGCACGGCGCAAGTCGGGCCTGGGGCTGAAGATCTGCGACAGCTGGACCGGCCGACCGCGCGAGGCGAGCACCCTGTCCGGCGGCGAGACGTTCATGGCGTCACTCGCGCTCGCCCTGGGGTTGGCCGACATCGTGCGCGAGGAGTCAGGCGGCGCCCAGATCGAGTGCCTCCTCGTCGACGAAGGCTTCGGCTCACTCGACGAAAAGACGCTCGACGAGGTGATGGACGTGCTCGACGGGCTGCGCGACGGCGGGCGGCTGGTCGGCCTCGTCAGTCATGTTGCCGAGATGCGCCAGCGGATCCCGACGCAGCTCGTCGTACGCAAAGGTTCCAGCGGCTCACACATCGACATGGCAGCGCAGTTGATGGCCGGCGTGTGAGCCGGGCGACGACCACAGTCGCGCTGCTCCGCGGCATCAACGTCGGCAAGAACAAGCGGATCGCGATGGCAGACCTGCGCGAGCTGCTCGCCGACCTCGGTTACGGCGACGTCAGGACGTTGCTGCAGAGCGGCAATGCTGTGTTCACGACGTCGGCGAAGCCGGCTGCGGTCGAGCGCGCGATCGAGAAGGCGATCAGTGATCGGCTGGGCCTCGACGTCACGGTGCTCGTGCGGACTGCGTCCGAGCTCGCAAAGGTCGTGGCCGCCAACCCGATCCCCGAAGGCACGGCCGAGGGCTCGAAGTACTTCGTCGCGTTCCTGTCCGCGAAGCCGGCCGCGGCGACGTGGAAGCACCTCGACCCGGGCGAGTTCCTCCCCGAGAAGTTCGCCGTGATCGGCCGCGAGGCCTACGTCTGGTGCGCGAGGGGCCTGCTCGAGAGCCGGGCGATGGGGGAGTTCAGCGACAAGCGGCTGGGCGTCGCCGTGACGGTGCGCAACTGGAACACCGTCACCAAGCTCGCCGCGCTCTGTGGTTAGACGGCAAACCTGATGTTCATCACGTCGCCCTCCTGCACGACGTACTCCTTGCCCTCGACACGCAGCTTGCCGGCCGCTTTCGCCTTGTCCCACGAGCCCGCTGCCACGAGGGCGTCGTAGCCGACCACTTCCGCGCGGATGAAACCGCGCTGCAAGTCCGAGTGGATCGCGCCGGCGGCCTCAGGGGCGGTGGCGCCGGAGCGCACCTCCCACGCCCTCGACTCGTCCTCGCCCGCAGTCAGGAACGTCAGCAACCCCAGCATCCGGTACGCCGACCCGACCACCTGCGGCAACGCGCCGGTCTCGACCCCGAACTCCTTGAGCAGTTCGGCGGCCTCGTCCGGGTCCATGCCGCCGACCTCGGCCTCCAGCCGCGCCGGCACGGCCATGCCTTCGGCGTCCGGCTGCACGGTCTGGGCCAGCTCCGACGCGGTCTTCGCCGCCTCGACGGTCGCGCCTTCATCGTCGACATTGAGTACGACGACGACGGGCTTGAGGGTCAGCGGCGCGAAGTTGCGGAACACCGTGAGCTCCTCGGGCTCCCACGACGCCGATCGCAACGTGCGGCCCTCTTCGAGCACGGCGGTCGCCCGCTTCAGCAGCTCGACCTCGGCCGCTGCGGTCTTGTCACCGACCCGCGCCTTCTTCGTCAGCCGGTCGGAGGCACCGCTGATCGTCGTCAGGTCGGCGAGCGAGAGCTCGAGCATCAGGTCGGCGAGGTCGCCCGCAGGATCGGCGTCGTCGCCGTACGCCCTCAGCACGATCGCGAGCGCATCGGTCTCACGCAGCGCGCCGAGGATCTCGCCCGACATGCCGCCGCCGGCGCCCGATCCCTTGGCCAGGCCCGCGACGTCGATGAACTTCAGCTGCGCGTAGACCGACTTGCGGGAGGCGTGCAGGCGGGTCAGTTCGTCGATCCGCTCGTCCGGCACGGGCACGATCGCGACGTTGGCCTTGCCGCCGCCGCCGGCTCCGGCGCCGGCGTGGGTCAGCGCGTTGAAGAACGTCGTCTTCCCGCTGTAGGGCGCGCCGACGATGCCAACCTGTTTCACGAGTGGTCCCTTGCGCGGTGAATGTGTCCCGCACAGGGTAGTGGGCGGGCAACCTGCGAAAGGAACCCGATGTCGCTCGTGATCGAGACGTGGACGGTCGACTGCATTGACCCGCGGAATGTCGCGGAGTTCTGGGCGCAGATGCTCGGCTGGACGATCGACGAAGGCGAGAGCGACGAGGAGGAAGTGCTCCTCACCTCGCCGCCTGCGGGCCCGTCGCCGATCCTGTTCATCAAGGTGCCGGAGACGAAGACGATCAAGAACCGCGCGCACCTCGATCTGCGTCCGGACGATCAGGCGGCAGAGGTCGAGCGCGCCCTCTCACTCGGCGCGACCAACGTCGACATCGGCCAAGGCGAGCAGACCTGGGTCGTACTAGCCGATCCCGAGGGCACCGAGTTCTGCATCCTCCGCTCGCGCCCGCCCGCCTGATGCCCTCGAGTCCGTCGCGAAGACTTCTTGCGCCTGTCGTGGCGCTGACCCTTGTGGGCGGCGCGGCCTGTGCCAGGCAGGACCCAGTGCCCTCCCCGACTACCGCGACCACCGGCCCGGCAGCGCCAGTGCCGAGCCCATCGACAACCGTTGCGACGCCCTCGCCCTCGCCGCCCCCGTCGCCTTCCCCGGCTGCGCTGGAGATTGACCAGCTGATCTCCAGCATCAACGACTGTGCCCAGGGTGGCTGCACCGTCAAGGCGCACCTGACCAGCCGCAGCGGCCCAATACCGCTGGAGTTCGCTCTCGTGCGAATGCCAGGTGAGCCGGACGCCGTCGAGGTGCCACTGCGAATGGCGCTGTTCGACCACACGACCCAGGAGCTGACCTGGCAGTCAGCGGTGCTGCGCGGAGTCCCGGGCGGGGAAGGCGGCCATCTGGCGATTCAGGATGCCGCCGGACACATTGCGTTGACCCTCGGTATGGGCGCACACGCGAGCACCCTTTACGTGATCGACCCGGCTGACGGCGTACACGTGAGGTTCTTCGGCAACCAAGACGACCAGACGGGTTCCGCCAAGGGCTACGTGTCGAACATGCCGAGCGCGCGTGCCGAGGATCTCGACGGTGACGATGTGTTCGAGCTTGTCGTTCCCGTCGACGACTGCGAGCCGAGCTGCGCCGACGGCACGATCACGGAGTACCTCTACAGGTGGAATGGCAGCAGCGACTATGTGCCCAGCGACTGCAGAGTCTTTCCTTCTGGGTCGGACAAGGGCACGGCCTACGCGGCTGACCACCCGAAGTGCAAGACAAGCTAGACGTCGAACCAGTCGCGCGTGAGCTCCAGCCAGAGCACAGTGCCCGCCCAGGTGCCGTACGGCGTGTATCGGCGGATGATCGCCTTGTCGGTCATCGCCTTCTTGCCGAGCAACCGCGGCAGTGTCGCGCGCACCCAGGAGTCGAGCGCGAAACCGCGCGGCCGCCCGAGCAGGCCGAGCATGCCTTCGACGGCGTAAGGACCGAAGCCGCGCAGCGCGAGCATCTCCGTGAGTACCTGCTCGTCCGGCAACGGGTCGGGTGCATTCGCGAGCCAGCGCTCGGGGTCCACCGCTCCGGTAGCGACAGCCTCGGCGAGCTCGACGAAGGCGCGGGCCCGGTAGCCGGCGCGCACCTCGTCCTTGAGGTGCGACTCTCCGGCCGCCGCCACGGCCTGAGGCGTCGGGAACGCGCGCTCGCCCGCCGGCCCCTCGTGCCCCAACGTCTCGACGAGCCGGCGGCACATCGACTTCGTCAGCGCCCACGAGCAGTTCGTGGTCGCGAGGGTCTTCGCGAGGTCCTCCCACACCGACGGCGATCGCAGCAACCGGCCGACGCCTTCGTCGGCGATCCAGGACGTTTCCGCGGAAACGCGGCAGGCGTCGTGCAGCGCGCTCACGTCGTCGTCGAGCGCGAGCATCCGGCGTAGCCCTGACTTGATCGCGATGCGATCGTCGCAGCTGCCGTGGACCCGACCCCAGCTCGCCTCGAGTTTCCCGTCGGGCCGCTGCCGCACCGACACGGTCAGCGCCCCGGCGTCCGGCAGGTCGAGCGTGCGGTGCAGAACATCGCGCAGCCCGTCGTACGCCGTCGGTGCCAGAGAGCACCAGCCGTGGCTCATCGCCGTGCGGCGCAGGCTGAACGCGGCGGGCACGGGTCCGAGCGACATCCGTCCCGCGCGCGGCAGGTCGGCGCCCACCGGAACGTCGCCGTGGACCGCGCCGGCGCGGACCAGTTCCGCCGCCGCCTGCTCGCCCAGCTCAGGCCCCCGAGTCCTGGTGCGCCTGACCCGCGACGAGTTCGTTAATGCGCGCGGCCAGCGCGAGATCCTTGTTGGTGACCCCACCCTCGGAGTGCGTCCAAACGGTGAACGTCATCGCCTCGTCGGTGACGTCGATGACCGGGTGGTGGTTCATCGCGTCGGCCGCGGACATCACCTCTGTGCGCAACGCCTCGCCGACGCCGGCCGAGACGGTCACCGTGCGCGCGATGCGTTCCGTGTCGCCTTTCCATTCAGGCATCCGGGCCAGCGCGTCGTTGACCTCGCTGTCGCTCAACCTCGTCATGTCGGCCCCTTTCCCGCGTGTCGGCCGAGCGTACGCCGACGCGTGCCGCAGAGGTGAGATCGTCGCGACTATGTCTGCACGGCCGGTCGTCGTGGGCGTGGCGCTGCTGCGCGGCGTACCGCCGCATGTGGAGGTACTCGCGGCTGAGCGCGGCTACCCGTCGCAACTCGCCGGTCAGTGGGAGTTCCCCGGCGGCAAGGTCGAGCCCGGCGAAGACGAGATCGCAGCGCTACGACGGGAGTGCCGCGAAGAGCTCGGCGTCGAGATCGAGATCGGCGAACGCATCGGCCCCGACGTCACCGTCGTCGGCGGGGGAGCGATCCTGCGCGTGTGGACCGGGCGCATCACCGCCGGCGCAGCGGTGCCCACGGAGCACAGCAGCTTGCGGTGGCTGACCAAACCGCAGCTGTACGACGTCGCGTGGCTCGCGCCCGACGCCCCGATCGTCGACGCGCTAGCCGAGCTGCTTGGGCCATGACAGACCTAGAGCGGTATGCCCGCGACCGGTCGGAAGGGGTAGCGAACTTTCGCGCGATCTGTGTGCGTTCGTGGGCATCTGTGGGCGTCGGCCTCGTCAGACTGAGTAGAACCCTGGTGACCAGTTGCGCCGAGCCATGAGGAGGAGACGTGCCAGATGCCGCCGATCTTCGACGCCCTGCCGACCCGGACGGCCGTGAGTTGCTCGCGCCTGCATCGCCGCGTCGACGAGCTAGCAGGTCCAGAGCTGTCGTGCTGGTTGCTGCAGCTCTCACGCTGATCGCGATCTTTGCCGTAGGAGACTGGCGCAGGCCCGACGGGAAAAAGGACACGACGGCGAGCGTCAGCCTGTTGCTGTCGGAGGCGGAATACATATGTGTTGGCGTTGTTACCGCGGTGGCTACAGGGACGTTTGGTCCCGAAATATCGTCACCTTACGCTGGTGATTCTTACGACATTGTGACGGTCCGAGTCGAGAATGTGTTGCGGGGCCCCGTGGACGCTCAGATCATGGTTCTCTACTCAGCGGCGGACCGGCTACCCACAGAGCGACAGGTTGAGTGGCGGACCGGCAGCAGTATTCTGCTGTTTTTGGATCCGTCGTCCGGAACCGCACACGAACACGTAGCTCCGGCACATTTTCAACTGACATTTGGGGCAAACGGCGCGTGGGAGCTCAGGAATGGCAGATTGATCGACGCGCCATTTTCTCTCGAAGACGTTAGAACTGGCCTACAATAGTGAGTCGAGACTGGAGTTAAGGCTCGGCATTAGTGTTCTCCGCAAGACGGTTAGATGCCCGATCTGCGCAGTCGACGCAGATCTGCGAGACCGGCCTATCCAGTCCCGGCAACGTTCCTTGTTTGGTGGCTCTTCGGGAGCTCAACGGAACCGTGCGGTATCTCACGATTAGAGAAGCCGCGTTGGTGCAGGGCTTTCCGCGCGACTACGAGTTCCCCCGGTACCGGAGCTGTGTCATGGATGCTATCGGCAACGCGGTTGCCGTCACGGTCGCGGCCCGAATCGGTACGGCGCTCCGCCGGCACACGCGTATGTAGTTTTCGAAAGAAGCGGCCGCAGCGACCGCCGCGCGCCGCGCCGGCATCGTCCAGAGGGGATCGTCAGAGCAACCGCCTACGGGGCGCAGGGCAGACATCCAGTTCGCGCCGGACCGACTCACCCGCAGGGTGCTGCATTGCCGTCTTCCGGGTCATTGCGATCCGGCGCGTGTTGCCGGCCAACAAGGGGATGCTAGATCACGCCCTCAGCGGAGCCAGCACCTGCCACGTTGAAGAGGATCCCGGTGGCTGCAACCGACCTTTCAAGTCGCACGGTCGCAGGAGTAGTCGCGCGTGTAGAAAGATCTGGCCCGACCGATTCAACATATCGTGGGCCGCTGACGTCCTACTTGGTAGACAGGGAGACGGATGAGGCCTGAGGACCGCGACGAACTACAAGCGTTCGTAGCAGCGCACAGTCGTGGCCTCCTCGCGACCGCATTCGTACTCACAGGCAATCGAACTGACGCGGAAGACCTTCTGCAGGAGGGCCTCGAGCGGCTCGCAGTAAAGTGGAAGAAGGTGTCGTCAGCGGAACGGCCAGACGCATATGCGCGTCGTGTGATCGTGAATCTGTTCACCGATGGCTATCGACGACGCGCGCACCGGCCGAAGCACGTGTTCGCATTGGTGGACTCGGTATCACCGGATGGCACCGTTCGCGTGGATGAAAGTGACGCCCTTCGGCGGGCGCTTATGAATCTTCCCGTACGTCAACGCGCGACCATTGTCCTTAGTTATCTAGAAGGACTCTCTCACGAGGACATCGCTGAGCTTATGCGCTGCTCGACATCAACGGTGCGGAGCCAACTGTCTCGTGGCCTTACGGAGCTCCGGGGCTATTTGCAAGATGTCCAGCATCCGGTAGATGAAGGGCCAATCACGTGAGCGATAGCAGACACCTCCCGGTCGTGCTGGATGAGCTCGCAAGTCAGGTTACTTCGGTACGCGTTGATACGCTCGCGCTCCTCGCCTCTTCAGAGCGACGCCAGCGCCACCGACTTCTGGTCCTATCGAGTTTTTTAGCAGCCGCAATGGTCGGAGGCGCGATAGGCCTCGGCAACCTACGTACGAATTTCGACAGCGAAAACGATGTGGCGACAGCCGACAGCCCGCTCAAGTCCGCTAGCGCGACGGCACAATCATCCAGCGCTATGGCAACGCCTACAGCTATCGGCTCCTCGATAGCCGGCTCGCTCGACAAGGCGGTATCAGTCTCACCCAGTCCAACCGCAGAGGCCCCAGCGGATCCGATTTTACACTTTATTGAGCATAATCCCGGCTGGATTCACCGCGCGGTCTCCAGTCGCTCCACGCGCTCCTTCTGCGCATACATCGTTCTCGGGACCGCTCCATATCGGGTATTTGTATACGCTCATTGCACGGACGGCACTACCTCTTCCGCACCAGCCGGTGCGCTGCATACGGCTAGCCGGGATTCGACTGGTCCGGTAGTCGGGTTTGAGATTCCGCGGGATGGAACACTCTACGGGCCCGATCTGGCGAGAATTTTCCCGCAGACGTCGCGGACCAAATTGGAAGCTGTCACGAACAACCAGCGCGAAGCGCTGAAAGCGGCGGCCGAGTCCCGTCAGCGTGCGTCAACAAGATAAAGGGGTGGCCCCTCTAGAGGAGCCACCCCTTAACTCGGAACGCGTAGTAAGCCGCCGCCCTAGTCCCAGTAACCCGCGATCTTGATATACCTCACATTACAGTAGCGGCCCGCGCGTCCCACTTGAGCGCGCCGATCGAATTTCGGACCGGTTTGTAACCCTGACGATCCAATCGAGTGATGCCGCGTCGTGACCGCCACCACGTCGGGCGATGACTTACCGGCGTGGTGGCTGTCCGACGCGGACGCGATCAGCGTCCGGGAGCTAGCGAGTTGGCTTGGCCTGCCCTGAGTTGGCGCTGACCATCAGCGACGAGGCGTCGACAGCCTCGAAGGCCGACGCCGGGATTCCCTTGAGCTCGCTGATGAACGCGTCGTTCCAGCCGTTGTCGGCGGCGCCGGTGAAGTACCAGTTGGAGCCGTTGTCGGCGAGGATCAGGCCGTGCTTCTTCATCGCACGCAGCACCACCTGCGTGTCGGGCCGCAGCCGCGAGATGTTGTACGACGCCTTGAGCCGGAAGCGGGCGCCCATCGGCGGCAGGTTGGCGTCGCGACGCGCGCCGGCCTGGTGCCGCGCCGGCCAGACGTAGCTCTTGTCGGTGCGCGACACAGTGAAACGGATCGCGTGGTCGATCTTGCCGGCGCGCACCTCGTCGCGGCGCAGCAGGCCCGGGTAGATCGGCAGGCCCGCGGCGTCGGCTGAGGTCCAGCCGGCCGGGCGCAGCTTGTTGCTCTTGAGATCCCAGACCGCGCCGGATCCGGCGTACCACTTCGAGCCGTCCTGCCTGGTGTAGAAGGTCTCGTAGAGCCTGCAGGTCGCTCGGTCGACGACGATCGCGTGCATGTCGCCGCCCGAGTTGCGGCCGCCCTCGATCTTCGTGTCGGCGCCGAAGGGGTAGCGCACCTTGTCGCTCTCGTCGTCGTACTCGAACTCGACCGGCACCTTGGCGTGCGTGCCCGCGACCGACGTGTAGGGGATGCCGTACGGCGCCGCCGGGTCGTCCGACGTACCGAAGTCCGGGTGCAGCCTTCTCGTGCTCGCGCCGGTCGACGCCATCCACGCCGCGCTGCGGCGGTGGACCGGCAGCTTGGACACGTCGGAGTGCCACACGTTGTCGGCCGGGAAGCTCGGGCACGCGGGTGCGCCGGCCGGTGGCAGCGCGTCGGCGGCCGGGGTGAGGACGGCAACGAGCGAGGCGGCGGCGAGCAGCGCGAACAGGCGGGCGCGACGCTTCATTCTTGGAGTATCGGCCCCATTCGGCGGGCAACTGATTGCGCTATCTGGGGGATTGTCACCGGCCGAAATCGGGATGTACCGGGTCAGCGGGCGTAACCGGGTAACCTTGTGCGGTCGCGGACTCCCGCGGCCGACCCCCCAAAACCGAGACGAGATTTGGCATGCCCACGCGCGACGACCTTCGCAACGTGGCGATCATCGCCCACGTCGACCACGGCAAGACGACGCTCGTCGACGCGATGCTGTTGCAGTCCGGCGCCTACACGCAGCACCAGCAGGAAGAGGGTGCGGTCACCGATCGCGTCATGGACTCCATGGACCTGGAGCGCGAAAAGGGCATCACGATCCTCGCGAAGAACACTGCTGTCCGTCGCAAGGACATCCTCATCAACATCATCGACACGCCTGGCCACGCCGACTTCGGCGGCGAGGTCGAGCGCGGACTGTCGATGGTGGACGGCGTCGCGCTGCTCGTCGACGCGTCCGAAGGCCCGCTGCCGCAGACGCGCTTCGTCCTGCGCAAGGCACTGGCGCAGAACATGCCGGTCATCCTCATCATCAACAAGGTCGACCGGTCCGACGCGCGCATCGCCGAGGTCGTCGACGAAACCTATGAACTGTTCATGGACCTCGACGCGACGGCCGACCAGATCGACTTCCCGATCGTCTACTGCCAGGCGAAGACCGGGCAGGCGAGCCTCAACCGACCTGCCGACGGCACCAGCCCCGACGAGCCCAACCTCGACGTGCTGTTCGAGGTCATCAAGAACACGATCCCACCGCCGTCGTACGACGAGGCCGCGCCACTCCAGGCGCACGTCACCAACCTCGACTCGTCGCCGTACCTCGGTCGCCTTGCCCTCTGCCGCATCTACAACGGCTACCTGAAGAAGGGCCAGACCGTCGCCTGGTGCAAGCAGGACGGCACCGTCGAGCGCGTCAAGCTCACCGAGCTGCTCGGCACGGAGGCGCTCGAGCGCGTGTCGATCGAGTCGGCAGGTCCCGGCGAGATCATCGCGATCGCCGGCATCCCGGAGATCACCATCGGCGAGACGCTCGCCGATCCGGACGACCCCAAGCCGCTGCCGCTGATCACGATCGACGAGCCCAACATCTCCATGACGATCGGCATCAACACCAGTCCGATGGCCGGCAAGAGCGGCAAGCGGCTGACTGCCCGGATGGTCAAGGACCGGCTCGACAAGGAGCTGGTCGGCAACGTGTCGATCCGGGTCGTCCCGACCGAGCGGCCTGACACGTGGGAGGTCCAGGGCCGCGGTGAGCTGCAGCTGGCCGTCCTGGTGGAGAC
>JBKJZO010000190.1:0-17042 GCA_046715235.1 Mycobacteriales bacterium | reverse complement strand
CCGCCACCGCCACCGCCACCGCCGCCCCCTCCGTCTGGCTCATGCTCTGCTGGATACGTCCGGCTGACGTTCGACGACGGCCCCTACCCGGCGGTGACCCCGCGGATTCTCGACACGCTGAGAGCCTACAACGTAAAAGCCACCTTCTACGTCGTCGGCGATCAAGCGGTTAAACAATCCGCGCTGATCCGGCGTGAGTTCCTGGAAGGCCACAAAGTCGCCAACCACACGTTCGTCCACCCTCATCTAACTCAGCTCAGCGCAAGCCAAGTGGCGAGTGAATTCTCGCGGACGACTGACGCGATCATCGCGGCAGGCGCGCCCCGTCCGACGGAATGGCGTCCGCCGTACGGCGACTGGAACGACTCCGTCCGGAGTATCGCAACCGGCCAGGGCATGAGCATGGTGATGTGGACCGACGCGACCAACTCGTATGACTTCAACGGCACCGACAGCCCTCAGGTCATCCGCGACCGCGTCATCAACAACGTCACCAACGGAGCGATCCTCATCTTCCACGACCTCTACTCCGCCACAGCGGACGCGATGCCGCTGGTCCTCGACGGGCTGGCGCAGAAGAACTTCTGCGTCGCTCCGTAGCCGCCGGGGGTCCGCTGCCCGGCGGCTACGCGGAAGATCACTCGCGCCGTGCTTGATTACGCGTGAGCGGTGACCAATGGTGACGGGGTGCACATCCTCGCCGGTCCTTTCTACGCACTCGCGGTACTTGCCGCAGTCGCCGGTGTCCTGAAGGCGGTACGCCCGGGGCCAGCGGTGATCGCCCTGGCCTCGGTGGGTGCGCGAGTGCCGGCGCCCGCGGTCAGGATCGGCGGCGCGGCGGAGGCGGCTATCGGATCAGCCGCGCTGCTCGCCGGGGGGCGCCTGCCCGCAGATCTCCTGGCGGCGTCGTACGCCGGCTTCGCGCTGTTCGTCGTCACCGCACTTCGCACGGGTGGTGTCGTCAGCTCCTGCGGCTGCTTCGGCAAAACTGATACGCCGCCCACGGTTCTGCACGTTGCCGTCAACGTCGTTGCGGCGCTGGTCGCGGCGCTGTTTGCTTCCGGATCGGCGCCGTCGGTCGCGGATGTGGTCGTCGATCAACCACTCGGCGGTGCGCCGTTCGTCGCGCTGGTTGGCATCTGCGCGTGGCTCACCTATCTGATCCTGGCGGTGCTTCCGACACTGCGCGCAGCTCGCACCACCACGAGACCGGCGTGACACCCCGCCTCGCGAATCGAGCGTCGGCGTACCTCGAAGCTCGGAGCAGTCGTCGCAGCTTCCTCATGCGCGCCGCGGTCGTCGGGTCCGCGTTGAGCGTTGCGCCAATGCGTTTCCTGCTCAAGCCCGGGACGGCGTACGCCGCGGTGTGCGGTCCGGGGAACGCCTGCTCGAGCGGCTGGACCGTCTTCTGCTGCTCGATCAACCGCGGCATGAACAAGTGCCCGCCGGGCACTTTCGTCGGTGGCTGGTGGAAGGCCGACTACTCGGGCTATTGCTGCACCAACGGGATCCCGGGCACCCGCTACTACATCGACTGCCAGGGCCGGTGCACCTCGTGTACCAACGGCTGCGACGACGGCTTCTGCGATCCGCAATGCGTCAACTGCCGCTGCCAGTGCGGCACCGAGAGCTGCGACACCAGGCGCGCGTGCTGCAACTACTTCCGCTACGGCCAGTGCCACCAGGAGATCGGCTGCGGCGGGCCGGTAGCCTGCCGAGTGGTCACCTGCACGCCGCCGTACCAGCTCTATCCGTCATGTGGCTCGACGAACGCGACCGATAACGCAACCCGTGACCACACAGCACCGTGCCTCGCCGGCCGGTGCGCCTAGGAGTCGTGATGGCCATCCTCGTGACCGCGCTGGCGGTCGCCGTACTTCTGCTCGGAGTGCTCGTCGCCGGACTGCTGCGCAGTCATGCCGAGATCCTCAAGGCACTGCACGAGCTCGGCGCGGGCATCGGCGAGGAGTCGAGCGCGGGGGCGATGCCCGACTTCCAGGTGCAGCAAGGCTTGCCGGCACCCGGCGTGACGGTGACGGAGGCGCACGACATCGTCGGTACGACGACCGGCGACGAAGCGGTCGCCATCGGCATCGTGGGTGCGCAGCAACACACGTTGGTCGCGTTCCTGTCGTCCGGATGCCTTACCTGCCAGGCGTTTTGGCGCGCGTTCGCGCGGCCCGACCGGCTCGGTCTCGCCGACGACACGCGCGTCGTCATCGTGACGAAGGGCGCCGATGAAGAGAGCGAGTCGGCGGTCAGCGACCTCGCGCCCGTCGGCGTTCCTGTCGTCATGTCGAGCGCGGCGTGGTCCGACTACGGGGTCCCCGGGTCGCCGTACTTCGTTCACGTCGACGGGCCTGCGGGGCGCGTCGTGGGTGAGGGCGCGGCGACGAGTTGGGAGCAGGTCGCCAGCCTGCTCGGGCAGGCAGACCGCGACCGTCGCGCGCATCGCCGGTCTCGCCGTCGCGGCGGACACAACGAGACGTCGGGGTTGCACCCGGCGGATCGTGACCGGGCCGACCTGGTCGACCGCGAACTGCTGGCCGCGGGAATCGCACCTGGCGACCCGAGCCTCTACCCGACCGAACCCGTCGACGAGCCGCCCGCCCAGCAGGTGGCCGACGCACGATGACGATCGTCGTTGTTCTTGGCATCGCTGTCGCCGCGATGGCCGGCGTCCGGGCGAGTTGGTCCCCTTGAGGCGAATCGATGCTCTCGAGCATTACCCCGCTCGGTGAGCGGGGCCGGGGACGGCGGTGGACGACCACCGCGGCGGCGTACCTCCTGGGGTCCGTCGTCGGCGCCGCCGTGCTCGGAACCGCGCTCGGTGCGATCGGCTCGACGCTGCCGTCATCAGTTCGCCCTGGGCAACCCGCCAGCTGGGCTGCGATCGCGATCCTCGCTGCGCTCGGCCTCGCTTTCGACCTGCGCCTCGGCGGGCTCGGGCTGCCAACGATCCGCCGCCAGGTCAACGAGAACTGGATCGCGCAGTACCGCGGCGGCGTCGTGGGCTTCGGCTTCGGGCTGCAGCTCGGCCTCGGGGTGGTCACGATCGTGACGACCGCACTGGTCTATCTGACCTGGGCCGTCGCCGTGCTGACCGGCTCGGCGCTTGCGGGCCTGGCGATCGGCGCGACGTTCGGGCTCGTGCGGGCCTTGCCTGTGCTCGCGGTACGCCGGGCCGACAGCTTCGCCGAACTCGCGGCGGTGCACCGGCGGATGGCGCGCCTCGCTGCCCCCGCGCGCACCGCGGCACTCGCCTTCGCTGGCGTTGTGGCTGTCACCGCGGCGATTGTCGCCGTGCAGGTGGCTGCATGAGGGTGCAGCGACACGGCGTCGGCGTCGACGTACCGCGCGGGTGGGACGTCCGCGTCTACCGGCGCAACGCGTTGGCTGACGGCGTCTCGACGACGCACTCGGTGCTGCATGCCGCCAACTTCGCGCTGCCCGCGCAACGCGGCGACTACGGCAGCGGCGCGGTCGACCACATGGGCAGCGGTCACGTCTTCGTCTCGCTCGTCGAGTTCCACCCCGACGCGGCGAAGACCGCGCTCTTCAAGAAGCGCGGCATACCCAAGCTGACGCCTGCGTCGTTCAGCCCACGCAAGCTGCAGCGCACCCTTCCGGGTCAGGGCGGCAGCCAGTTCTTCTTCAACCACAACGCTCGCGCGTTCTGTCTGTTCGTCGTCCTCGGCAGCTACGGCAACCGGATTCGACTGGTGCGTAAGGCAAACGAACTCATCGCCGCGCTGCACATCGACGACCTTCCGGAGAGCCCATCGTGATGCGACTACGCGTCCGCAGCGGCCGCCGTACCGGAGCATTGGTTGCGGTCGGCCTACTCGCGTCGCTGCTGGGTGGCATCCCACTCGCGTCACCGGCCAGCGCCGCCGCGCTCGGCGCGTTCGCCTTCTTGCAGACCACCGACGGCGGTTTCTCCTACCACCTCTATGTCACTGCAACCCCTGGGGGTACGCCGCGACGGGTGACGCCGGCGCGCGCGGTGGGGCGGCCGGCGTTCTCGCCCGATGGCCGGCGCATCGTGTTCTCCGGACCGATCAGCGATGACAGCGACGGCAGGTACGGCCTCTACTCCATCACCGCCAACGGGCTTGGTCTGCGCCGCATCACCGCGCCGGCGTACTCCGACTTCGACCCCGCGTGGTCGGCCGATGGCCAATGGCTGGCCTTCTCGCGCGACTACACCGGCAGCAGCGACCCCCTCACCTGTTGCCGATTGATGCTCGCGCGGTCGAACGGGCAGAACCTGCGCGCCCTCCCCGGCATCCTCGGCGCCACCCACCCGACCTGGTCACCCGACGGCGCACGGCTCGCCTTCGCCACCCCCCGTGGGCTGTGGGTCGTTAACCGCAACGGATCGTCGCCGCGGCTGATCGCCACCGGGCGGATCAATCACCCGGCGTGGTCGCCGGACGGACGGTTCATCGCCTATACACATCGGACGTCGGAGCTACAGACGCAGTTGCGGGTCATCGCCGCGTCGGGCGGCCACCCGGCCGTGCGGCACGCAGTGAACGGCCATGTCGACAGCCCGGCCTGGGACCGCGACAGCCGCACGCTGTACTTCATCTCGCACCGCGGTGTCGGCGACGACTCGCGGGTGTCGTCCGCCATCCACCAGGTCGTCCCAGGTCGCCGGTCGCAGCTGCTGTTCCGCTACCCGCGCCAGGTGTTCTCGCTCGCCTTCTCGCCCAAGAGAATCGTGATCGGTACGACGACGCCTGGCCTCGCGCGCCCCGTCGACGCCGTCTACCACCGGATCCTCGCCAACACTCCTGATGCGTCCGACCTCGCGTTCAACCACGCGTTCGGCCCGGTCGGCAGCACGCCGATCGCCGGCGACTGGAACGGCGACGGCACGATGACGTCGGGCTACGTGACGGTCAACGCCGCCGGCACCCGGCTCGACTGGTACCTCAGCGACGACAACAGCACGGTCGCTTCGCACTTCGAGTTCGGCGTCGCGTCCGACCGGCCGGTCGTCGGCGACTGGGACGGCGACGGGCGCTGGACTGTGGGCGCCGTACGCGGTGTCGGCGGGCGGCTCAACTGGCTGCTCACTGACGACAACCGGACCGTCAAGCCGTCGTTCGTTTACGGCTTCGCCGGCGATCAGATCGTCATCGGCGACTGGAACGGCGACGGCACGATGACGGTCGGCACGGTGCGGCCGATCCAGACGAACCTGGCCTGGAACCTCAGCGACAACAACTCCACGATCAGCCGCCGCTTCACCCTCGGCAACGTCGGCGCGACGCCGGCCGAGACCGACCTGGCGATCGCGGGCGACTGGAACGGCGACGGCCGCTGGACCGCGGGCCTAGTGCGGCCGGAGGCCGACGCCCTGCACTGGCTGCTCAGCGACGACGACGCCGCCGCGACGACGGCGTACGACTTCCTGGCCGGCGTCCCCGGCGACGTCCCGCTGGTCGGCAACTGGGACGGCCGCTAAGCGACGCGCCGCAACCAATGCGAGGAATTCTCCCTACCAGGCGGAGAACTTCCCGCAGACGGGTGAATCTCGCGCACTCGCGATCATGGTCGCCGAAAGCTAGCGGACGACTAACGCTTTCTCGCCGCGGGGCACGAGCTCGCCGATCACGACGCCGCCGGGGATCTCTCCCGCAATGAGCAGTCCGCCTGAGGTCTGCGCGTCGGCGAGCAGGAGCTTCTCGCTGTCGGTGATGTCGCCCCAGGCCGTGTGCGGGTTGACCCACTCGAGGTTGCGCCGGGTGCCGCCACTGACGTAACCGGCGGCCACGGCAACTCGCGCACCGTCGACGTACGGCACAGCTGTCGCGTCGATGAGCGCGGTCACGCCACTGGCGCGGGCGAGCTTGTAGAGATGGCCGAGCAGCCCGAATCCGGTGACGTCGGTGGCGCAGGTGATGCCGGCGGCAACGGCCGCTGCCGCGGCGTCGCGGTTGAGCTGCGTCATCACGTCGATCGCCTGCGGGAACACCTCGCCGGTCTGCTTGTGACGCGAATTGAGTACCCCGAGACCGAGGGGTTTGGTCAACGACAGCGGTACGCCGGCGCGTCCGGAATCGTTACGCAGCAGGCGATCCGGGTGCGCCAAACCCGTCACGGCCATGCCGTACTTCGGCTCCGGATCGTCGACGCTGTGGCCGCCGGCCACTGGGCACGCTGCCTGGCGCGCGACATCGAGACCGCCGCGCAGCACCTCGGCTGCCAGCTCGAGCGGGAGTACGTCGCGTGGCCAGCAGAGCAGGTTGACGGCGACGATCGGCGTACCGCCCATGGCATAGACGTCGGAGAGTGCGTTGGCCGCCGCGATCCGGCCCCAGTCGTACGCGTCATCGACGACCGGCGTGAAGAAGTCGACGGTGGAGATGACCGCACGATCGCCATCGATGCGTACGACGGCAGCGTCGTCGCCGTCGTCGAGTCCCACCAGAAGGTCCGTCGGACGAAAGCCGGTCAGTCCTGCGACGACCGCCTCGAGTTCGCCGGGCGGGATCTTGCACGCGCAGCCGCCGCCATGCGCGTACTGGGTCAGCCGGTACGTCTCCGGCGCATCCGTCGTCACGGGTGCGAGGGTAACCCGCCGATTCGGCGCCCACCTGCCGGTCAGAGAACGGGGTGGCGGCGCAGCCAATCGGCCGCGGCGTCGACGCTACTCGCGCCGTCCACCTCGACGGCCCGGTTCAAGCCAATGAGCTCAGTAGTCGTGAGGCTCGCGCTCACGGCGTCGAGAACGCGCTGCATCGCTTCGCCGCCGGAACGCAGCACCGCGCTGCGCACCAACGGGACGACGTTCTCGCGCGGCTGCAGCCCGCGGTCGTCGTCAAGCAGGACGAGCTCCCCCAGCGACAGGCGGGCGTCAGTCGTCTCGAGCAAGCCGATGTCGATCTCCCCGGACTTGAGGGCGACCACCGTCGCGCTGCGCGAGGCGACCGGGAGAAACGATCCAAAGTTGAGCCCGTATTTGTCCTTCAACCCGAGCAAGCAGTAGCGCCTGGAGCTGCATTCCGGCGGTCCGCCGAGAGTCATCGAGCCCGCAATCGAAGCGAGATCCGACAAACGTGTGAGCCCATGCTGACGCCTGAACTCGACCGTGACGGCGAAGGCGTTCTTGTCCTCGGCTGACGAATGCTGCATGAGGGTGATGCCGCGCGCAGCCAACAACGGCCGGAGCGCCGCGCTCACCGTCGCCGGCGTTCCGTGTGTTTGCGAACTGCCGGGATCCAGGAAACTGAGCATGGTCCCGAGGTAATCGATCACCACGTCCACGCGACTCTGTTCGAGTGCCGGTTCGACGACCTCCCGGGTGCCGATGCCATCGACCACCTCTGCCGGGAACCCAGCGCGTTCCAGCGCCTGCGCGTAGACCTGAGCCAGCGTTTGGTTCTCGATGAAGTCGTACGAGGCGACGCGGAGGACCGGTCGTCCGTCGCGTTCAGACGGCGAGCGATCTCGCTCAGAGCATCCGGCCAGTAACAGGAACGGCAGTGCCGCGAGTACGCCGGCCCGTCGCCGTCGTGACTTCATCGATCCCCCTGCCCTGGGGGTTGTCCTATTTGCACGTAGCGCGAAGTATTGGCCGTGCCTCAAAGGACCGCCATAGCGAAGCGGGCTGAGTTGCACTACATCCGACTAGAGCCGACGACCTGCACTCCTTGGGAGGCCTCGTGGCGAAGCGGTCTTTGCGCGCCATGCCCAGCAGAGTGGCCGCCGCGCTCAGCACGCCGACGCCCGAGGCAGCTCCACCGCCTCAGATCGAGACGCAGTCCCTTCCGCCCGCCGAACCGGCAATCGTCCGCGGACGCCGGCGGCGCCGACCCTCCGGCGAGCCGCCTCCGCTTCCGCGAGCGCTGAACGCCTCCGGCAAGTGGTGGCTGGCACTGGCAGCCGCGGTCATCCTCTTCTGGGTCGTCGAGGCGACCAACCATGCCTTCGCGTTGCGGCTCGACCTCTTTGACCACGCCGTGCTCAGGCGGATCGAGGATATGCGCAGCCCCGCACTGACCGACGCGATGAAAGCGATCGGCTGGCTGGCGACCGGACGGGCGCTGCAGCTGCTCTGGTTGTCCAGCCTGGCTGTCCTGCTGTTCTGGCGGCGCTGGCGCCACATGTTCGTCTGGGTGGGCGTGGCGCTGCTGACCATCAACTTCGTTCAAATCGTGGGGCAGGGGATCGGGCGCCCGCGGCCGCTGGGCATCGACATCATCGGGCCGTGGCAGGGCTACGCGATGCCCTCTGTGCCGCTCGCGGCGTTGGCCTTGTTCGCCATCAGCGCCCTCTATTCCACGGTGCCTGCTGGGCGCCGGCGGACGCAGGGGAAGATCGTCGTCGCCGTCGTGCTGGCCTCCGTCTTCGCCTCGCGGCTCTACCTCGCGCAGGACTCGCCCACTGACGCGCTCGCCGGGCTCATCATCGGAGTGGCCGCAACTCTGGCGGCGTTCCGCTTTTTCGCCCCGAACGACGTCTTCCCGGTCACCTATCACCGCGGGCGAGCGGCACACCTCGACGTGACCGGTCCCCGCGGTACCGCGATCGTCCAGGCGCTCGAGGATCAGCTCGGGATGATCGCGATCGAGATCAAGCCCTTTGGCCTGGAGGGCTCGGGTGGCTCTACGCCGCTGCGGGTGACCGTCAAAGGCGATCCCGACACCAACGTCTTCTGCAAGCTCTATGCCATTAACCATCTCCGAGCCGACCGCACGTACAAGCTCGGCCGCACGCTGCTCTACGGACGGCTGGAGGACGAGAAACCGTTCAACGCGGTACGCCGCCTCGTGCAGTACGAGGACTACGTGCTGCGCTTGCTCTACGAGGCCAAACTGCCGGTGCCAAAGCCCTACGGCATCGTCGAGATCACGCCCGAGCGTGAATACCTGCTGGTGATGGAGTTCATCGCCGGGGCGAAGGAGATCGGCGACGCAGAGGTCGACGAGTCGATCATCGACCAGGGGCTCGCCGTCGTACGCCGGATGTGGGAGGCCGGGCTCGCACACCGCGACATCAAGCCCGCGAACCTGCTCGTCCGTGACGGCGAGTTGCACATCATCGACTCTGCATTCGCCGAGCTTCGTCCGACCCCGTGGCGGCAGGCAGTCGACCTGGCGAACATGATGCTGGTCCTCGGACTGCGGACGGACGCACAGCGGGTGTATGCGCGGGCGAGGGTCTTCTTCTCCGAGAACGAGATCGCCGAGGCTTTTGCCGCCACGCGCGGATTGACCATGCCGTCACAGTTGCGGCGCATGCTGCGGGCCCAGGGGCGCGACCTGCACGCAGAGTTCACGCAGCTGCTCCCCTATCAACTCCCCCGAGTGCGGATTCAGCGCTGGAGCCCTCGTCGCGTCGGGCTCACCGTGACAGCGGTACTCGTGCTCTTGCTCCTGGTGCCGTTCGCGGCCAGCCTGCTGACGAGGCCGATATGAAACGCGAGGCCGTCGCCCTCTGCACGCTCGCCGTACTCGCGACCGGCTGCAATGTGCAGACCGATGCGGGCGGCCCGCCACGTTGCGACCCGCGCTCCGGCGACAAGTACGGCCGTGTCGTCCTGCTCGCGCAGTCGGTGCCGTCCGCAACGCTGCTGCCATGCACCAACGCACTCCCGGCAGGGTGGACCTTCCAGCAGATGAGCGCGCGAAGCGGGCGGGCGACCTTCTGGCTCGACTCGGACCGCGACGGAGAGCGGGCCGTCGCCGTTTCCCTGCGCGCGGACTGCGATGTGCAGGGCGCAACCCAGATCCCCAGCGAGCGGTCGGGAACAGAGCGGTTCGAGCGTGTCTCCCGAGTAGGCCCGGGCTACGTGGGCGACCGCTACTACACGTTCTCCGGGGGCTGCATTCAGTACCACTTCAACTTGCGCGGATCGACTCGCGCGGAGCCGCTCGCACACATCTCGCAAGCAGTTGGTTTCGTCAATCGGGACACCCTCAGTCGACTGGTCCGCGAGGACCACGACAACCGCCTGTCTCTCGATCCCTCGGGGGCGCCATGACAACCACGATCCAAGCCCCGCCCGCGATGCCCAGCCGCCGTCGACTGCGGCTGCGCACAGTGCTCGCACCTCTGCTGTCAGTGGCGCTCATCATCGGCGTGTTCTGGTTCTTCCTGCCGCAGTTCACCAGCATGTCCGCGGTGTGGTCGTCGATCCGATCGATGACCTGGATCGAGCTGACGGCGCTCCTCGCCATAGCGCTGTGGAACCTGGCGACGTACTGGTTCGTCATGGTCGCCACCATGCCGGGGCTGACCTACCGGCAGGCGGCGATCGTCACCGAAGCGAGTACGGCCGTTTCGAACACGGTTCCCGGTGGCGGCGCGATCGGGATCGGGATGAGCTACGCGATGTACTCGTCGTGGGGATTCTCGAAGTCGCGCAGCTCCGTGTCCCTGCTCGTGGCAGGCGTCTGGAACAACTTCGCCAAGCTCGCCATGCCCGTCCTGGCGTTGGCGCTACTGGCGTTCACGGGTAGCCCCAGCGGCGGGCGCCTGGCCGCCGGGCTTGTGGGCGTGGCAGGGCTGGTTGGCGCGGTTGCGGCTTTCTCGATGCTCTTGCGCAGTGACGACACTGCCCGTCGAGTGGGTCTGATGGCAGCCCGGGTAGCCAACGCGCTGCTGCGCCTGATCGGACGGCAGCCGGTGGAGGGCTGGGAACGTGCCACGGTGAAGTTCCGCGGCCGGACCAGATTGCTCCTGCGCGCCCGCTGGAAGTGGCTGACCATCGCCACGTTGGTCAGTCATTTCTCTCTGTTCCTCGTGCTGCTGCTGGCGCTGCGTCATCTCGGCGTGTCCGAACAGGAGGTCAGCTGGGCGGAGGCGCTCGCCGTCTTTGCGTTCGCGCGACTGCTGACGGCGATCCCCATCACTCCAGGCGGCCTCGGACTCGTCGAGGCGGCTCTGATCACTGGGTTGGCAGCGGCCGGCGGTGACCGAGCCCCGGTCGCTGCCGCCGTGCTCATCTTCCGGGGATTGACCTACGTGCTGCCGATCCCGATCGGGCTGGCCTGCTACATCTTCTGGCGGCGGAACAAGTCCTGGCGTCGCGAACCCAACGGGGCGCCACGCACCGAGCTGGTGCCGGAGTCGGTGTGACGGCTCTCGCGCCGAGCGCGGTATCGAAGCCGAAGCGCACGTACGTCCGCGGCTGGACCGACGTTGCGCTGGTGTTGGTGGGGGTGTCGGTCCTTGCGCTGTCCGCACCTCCGGTCGACCGGCACACAATGTCTGGTGCGGAACGCGCGGTCTTCCGCCTTTTGAACGACCACACTGTGGTGCCATTTCTGATCGTCTGGCCACTGATGCAGCTAGGCAACATCATCGCGGTGCCGGCGACCGCATTGATCGCAGCCGGGTTCCGCCGCTGGCGGTTGGCCGTCGGCATCCTGGCGGGCGGCGGCCTCGCGTACTACCTGGCCAAGGTCGTGAAGCACACGGTGACGCGCGGCCGCCCGACGGACCTGCTGTCCGACGTACACATCCGTGGCGTTGCGTCGCAGGGGGGCGGCTTCGTGTCGGGGCATGCCGCCGTCGTGACACTCATCGCGGCACTCGCCTGGCCGTATCTGGGGAGGCGCGCCCGGATCGCCGTCGCGGCGATCGCTGCCTTCGTGTGCCTGGCCAGGGTGTACGTCGGCTCGCACCTTCCGCTGGACGTCGTCGGCGGCGCGGCGCTCGGCCTGGCTGTTGCGGGGGTGGTCCGACTCGTGCTCGGGCGGCCCGCGTAGTGCTGCAGAACCATCGCCGGGCACTTGTCATCGCCGCAGCTCTGCTGGCAGCGGCAGTGCTGATGTGCGCGCACCACGGCGGTCGCCGAGCTGCTCGCTGGGAGATTCGCGCCATCATCTTCGCCTTCGTGATGGCGCTGTCGCGGGTCTACCTGCGTGCGCACTGGCTCTCCGACACCGTTGCCGGCGGCCTCCTCGGCTCCGGGCCGGCATTGGGTTGGCCGGCACTGCTGGCGAAGGGTAGCGGGGTTACGAACGTCAGTTCGCGGCCGCGTCGCCGATGATGATCGCGACCAGCGCGATGGTGGCCACAGCAGCCAACCCGAGCGCAGTGTTGGCGAGGCCCGCGCGCTCGCCACGTTGACGCGCGTGCCAGCCGACGAGACCGGCGGCCGCCGCGAGCGGCAGCGTGAAGCCGGCCCAGAAGACGACGACGGACGCGAGCGCGACGACGCCGAGGACGGCACCGGTGACGGCGCCTCCCCTGGGCACCACGAAGACGAAGACGACCGCTGTGACGACGAGCACCACAGCCAGCACCCCGAACCAGGCGCCCGCATCGAAGCCCTCGTCCTCGCTGTAGCCGGGGATCATCATCAGCATGTGCGCCAAGGCTGCCGCCGCGCCTATGGGGAGGTAGTGCAGTCGCGTCGAAAGCGGGCTGGTGTGCAGGTCGGCGGTGGTCATGGGTACCTCCAGGTGACCCTCTCCCGGAGCATCGTCCCCCCTGAAAAAGCCGTCAAGCAGGTGGGATGTTCTGGTTGAGCCGGAAGAAGTTGTCCGGGTCGTACCGGGTCTTCAGCGCCTGCAGTCGCTCGAACTTCGCGTCGCCGTACGCCTGGCGGATCCGCTCCGCGCCCTCGTCCATGAGGAAGTTGACGTAGACGCTCGAGTGGTACGGGGCGAGCGCCTGCCAGAACGTGCGCGCCCATTCGACCTCCGTGTCGAATCCCTCGCGGGTCAGCGTCGTGGCGTTGATGTTGAACCGGTGGCCGGCGCTGCGGTTGTTGTACGCCGTGTCCTCCTCGCCGACACGGGAGATCGCGCCGCCCAGCTGGAAGATCGGGAACGCGGTCAACGGCCCGGGGATGAGCTGCGCGTGCTCCGCGGTGATGTCGATGACCTCGTCGCTGAGTGTCTGGACGTCACAGGAGCGGAAGTAGTACCACCAGCCGGTGGGAAACGATGCGTCGAACATCGCCTGCAGAGACAGGAACGGCCTCGGGATGCAGAGGTCGACCAGCGGCTCACCGAACTCACGCATCGGACGGACGACTCGCTCGCCGTCCTCGACCGATCCGGCGTAACAGACGGCGACGATCACGACGGGGCGCCCGTAGAGGTCAGGCGGGGCGGGCGGGCCCGACGGCAATTTGCGGTGTACGACGATCGTCGTCAGTTCGTCGGGCGCGTCGGCGATCCAGTCGCGGTAGTGGCGCAGTACCTCCGCCGACTGCTCGATCGGCCACATCATCGGCCCACCCAGGATCACCGGACCGAGAGGGTTCAGCCGGAACTCGAACTCCGTCACGATGCCGAAGTTGCTGCCCGCACCGCGCATCCCCCAGAAGAGATCTGCGTTCTCGTCGGCACTCGCTTTGATCAGCTCGCCGTCGGCGGTGACGACGTCAACCGACAGCAGCTGGTCGATCGTCAGACCCCACTTGCGCATCAACCAGCCGATGCCGCCGCCCAGGGTGAGGCCCGCCATACCGGTGTGCGTGACGATGCCGGATGGTACGGCCAGCCCGAATGCCTGCGTCTCTCGATCGAGATCGCCCAGTCGTACGCCGGCCTGCGCGCGCACGGTCGCCTTGTCGAGGTCGACCCGGACTCCCTGCATCAGCGACAGGTCGATGACGATCCCGTCGTCGACAACCGACTGGCCGGGGAAGCTGTGCCCGCCGCTGCGTACGGCGGTCGGCAGGCCGCTGCCGCGGGCGAACTTCACCGCGTCGATGACATCGGCGACGCCCGCGCATCGCGCGATCAGCGCCGGTGACCGATCGATCGAGCCGTTCCAGATGCGGCGATGCTCGTCGTACGACGGCGCGTCCGGCGTGACGAGCTCGCCGCGCACCCTCGCTGTGAGATCCGAGAGCTGCTCGCTCGTGAGAACGTCGCTCGCCATCGCATCGACCATGTCGACCTCCCGTAGTCCGGCGTCCGATTCTGCTGCGGGGCGGACCACACGGCTAGGGTCACCGCCGGAGGTGTGTGGGTGCCTGGTGGCCCTCCCGGTCTTCAAAATCGGTGTGGCCGAGGATCTCGGTCAGGCGGGTTCGATTCCCGTCCACCTCCGCCAACGCCCCGCCTTCCAGGGCCGGCAGAGCAGGGCAGCGGAGGGGGCCGGATGATGCTCGGATCGCGGCGCAGCATCCGCGCGTAGACCCAACAACCGCTCTGTCGGCGGTCGTGCTGGCGCTACTCGACCTTGAGGAGTCCGAGGAGCGGCTGCCGCGGGAAGCGTTCGTCGTGGAGGTCCGGGTTGGTGGGCATCGGCCATGAGCGAGTGGTGCGCAAGACGTAGCCAGCAACATAGGCTACAGGCAGTGGCTCTATGGTCATACAAGTGGCTGTAACCGGTAGTAGATTCTAGCAGTTACCGCTTAGGAGCGGTATATTGAGCCCATGGCCCGCAACGCCGCTCACGCTCGTCGCCATCTGGACGCACGCCTCCAGCCGATCCGGATGTTGGCTGACGTGCCGCGCCCGCACAGAGGCTGGATCCGTGCCATTCGGGACGCCCTCGGCATGTCGAGCAGTGAGCTGGCCGCGCGCATGGGCGTCAGCCAATCGACGGCGTTCGACCTGGAGCGCAGCGAGGTACACGGGGCCATCAAGCTGGACACCCTTCGCAGAGCCGCAGATGCACTCGACTGTGACCTCTTCTACGTGCTGGTGCCCCGCACCAGCCTCGAGGAGGCAGTCGCGGCTCAGGCCGCGCGCAACGCAACCCAGCACCTCAACAGGGTGGCTCATCACAGCCGGCTAGAAGATCAATCTGTCGGCGAGGACGATACGGCGGCACAACTCAAGGAACTCGTGGAACGGTTCATCGACCGGAGGGGCCTGTGGTCCGGCCCCGACTCCGCAGAGTGACCGATCCCCTCGCCCCTCTCGGTGACGGGCATACCGAACTGTCCGGGGACGACCGGCTTGGACTCCTCCCGACCTACATAGCGACCCTCGGCGAGTTGTTCGACGCTGAGCAGCGCAACATTGCTGAGGCGTTGTTGCGCCGCGGCCCCACTGTGGAACAGCTGCTCGACGACAAGTACCTACGGAATCTGCACGAAGCGATGTTCGGACAGGTGTGGAGATGGGCCGGCAACTACCGTCGCAAGGAGACGAACATAGGCGTCGACCCGAGCCAGATACCGGTCCAGGTTCGAACTCTCGTCGACGACGTGCGTGCCTGGATGGAGTACGGCACCCACGAACGCGACGAGCTCTCTGTCCGGTTCCACCACCGCCTCGTGGCGATTCACCCATTCCCAAACGGGAACGGTCGGCATGGCCGAATTGCGGCCGACTACCTCGTCACAGCGCTCCAGGGTGAATCGTTCAGCTGGGGAGCCGGCCTCAACGTCAACACGCAGGCGCTGCGGGCTGCATACGTCGGGGCGCTGCAGCGTGCCGACGCAGGTGACATAGGGGCGCTGCTGGACTTCGCACGCACCTGACCCCCGGACTCTTGCGCTCGCGGAGCGGGACGTCACGTCGCGTCGGCCGGGGGGGGCGGTTGCGGCGAGTTGTCGCAGCGCCTCCGCTGCCACCTGGTCGCCCGCGAGCGCGGCCGGAGTTGCCAGGTAGGCCAAAGCCACCGGTAGGGGTGGCAGACCGACCCCGACGAGCAGCGCACCCAAGTCCAGCCCCCGCAACGAGCAGAACGCTCAGCGGTAGCACGGCGTGGCGCAGCATCACGGTGGCGAAGAGCCAGGGCAGTGCGGATGATCGGCTGACGTCGTCGGCTTCTAGCCGCGCCGGCTCCGCGAGCAACGCGGCGGTGAGGTACAGGGACAGGAGCCCCATCCCGACGAGCAGCCGCCGACCGTCTCCTGTCGCGCGTGCGGCCAGCACGAATCCGCGCCTTCATCAACGGCTGGAACGACCGCGCACACCCATTCGTCTGGACCAAGACCGCCGAGGAAATCCTCAACAACGTGAACCGTCAGACAACTTCAAACACGGACAACTAGCGGACTACGCTAACCAGTACGGGCTGGAGACGATGGCTTCGTCGCTCTAAGACGCCACGTCCCTCCTCCTCATCACAATGATCCGCACAGCTAGCGCGACCGCCGTGATCAGGGTCGCCTGAATTATTGTGGCAGCCAAGAGAGGACCAACAGCATCCCTCACCATACCTCTATACTCGTTTGCGTCGAATGTGCGCGGATAATTCGGCCATTCGTAAACAATACGACTAAGCGGAAGAGTCAGAATTTCCGTGTAAATCAGTGGTGAGAATGTATCAGTATACGACCCACGTGCAATCTTAGACATTTCACTGAAATACTCCGCCACGAGTGCGAAGAGTGTGATCACGAGGTATATCACACCGGGTGTCCACCAAGAAACTTTTTCAGCGAAGCTCTTGTTACGGCGAAACCTTTTCACGAGTCGCCCCAGACTTTCACTTGAATAACTACGGAACGCCGTTGCCGTCTAAACTTGCTATGTCTCTTACCACTCCATAGTAGTACCATGCTCGCGCTCGGCAAGTGTTGCCGTTGAGGCCGCCTCTAGTTCGACAGTGCGCTCGCATGTCTCTTCTCAATAGCGAGTCGACAGCGTTCCTTGCGCTACCTCCGATATTGAACCATCTCAACGATTCGTAGCCTAGATCGTGGGTCGCATATGCAGATCTAAAGTTGAACGCCCTCCCTCTGTCCGGACTTTTACTACAGTAGTCGGCGTTTCCATCGATCTTCATTGCACGCCATCCAGCGTCCGTCTTTCGGTAGACCGCCCGCCAATTCCGGTTGTTAAGAAAATTCGTGGGGTAGGGTTCACTTGTTGTAAGAATACGGATTATGCAAGACGCCGTTGCTTCGTTGCAGGTGCCGGTAAGGTCAGTACCATTTTCCGGGTCTCCGGAAACATAGTCGTAGTCGTTGGCACTTCCGCCTTCGATCGCGTCGACGCTTAGGAAGCGGCCGAGGGCGGGGACGTACTGGCGGGCGCCCATTTCGATGGTGGCGATGGTGCCTTCGTGTTCGTAGGGGCGTTGGTGTTGGCCGAGCCAGCCGTAGTCCATGTTGCCGGTGGAGTTGTCCGGTACGGCGTCTTTCGCGATCGCGCCGGTGCCCG
>JBKJZO010000189.1:0-5525 GCA_046715235.1 Mycobacteriales bacterium | reverse complement strand
CGGCACCCGAAGGTTGTCCTCGAGCACGCGCATGACGCCGGCCGCGTCGCGAACCAGGTCGATGCCGGCCAGGTGCACCCGAACGCCGTTGGCCGGCCTGATCCCGGCGGCGGGTCGTGCGAAGTTGGTCGACGTCGACACCAGTGACCACGGCACGACCCCGTCGCGCAGGACGTTGCGGGCGCCGTAGACGTCGTCGAGGAAGGCCTCCAGCGCCCGCCCCCGCTGGATCACGCCTGCCTCGATCAGCTCCCATTCGTCAGCTGGAATGACCCGGGGGATCAGGTCGAGCGGGAAAACCGCCTCGCGGCCCTCGAGGGAGAACGTCACGCCCTGGTCGCGGAAACTGCGGTCGCGGGCGGCGTTGCGCTCCGCCAGGTCGGTCTCGGTCAGCAGCTGAAGGTGGTCATAAAGCGCCTTCGTGTGCGGATGCGGCTGCCCGGACGCGTCGAACATCTCGTCGTAGGTGCCCGCGCCGCGGTAGCCGTCCAGGAGCCCGCCCATGGGCCAGGTTTATCAGAGCCGTGTTACAGCAGGAATACGAAACACGGTTGAAACACTCAAGGGGAAGGATGTCCCGATGACTGGTCGGCGGCGCATGCGGGTCGGATGCGAGTTCGAGTACGACGTCGCTTACGACACGCCCACGGTGTGGCAGGTCGAGCCCCTCGGCGACGGTCCGGCCACCGTTATCGAGTCGTCCTGGACCACAACGCCGCAGTTGTCCCTGCGCGCCTACACCGACATCTACCGCAACACCTGTCGCCGGGCGACGTTGCCCGCGGGCCTGTGCGTCGTGCGTTACGACGCGACGGTCGACGTACCGGACGCGCCCGAGCCCGTTGATCTGTTCGCGACCGAGGTGCCCGTCGCCGACCTGCCCGACGACACGCTGCTGTTCACGATGCCCAGTCGCTACGTGCTCAGCGACGTACTCGCGGACGAGGCGTGGCGGCTGTTCGGCCAGGTGCCCGCGGGCTACTTCCGGGTGAAGGCGATCTGCGATTTCGTCAACGGGCACGTGCGCTTCGCCTACGGCAGCAGCAGCCCGCTGACGACCTCAGCCGACGTGTACGCCGGCGGCGTAGGCGTGTGCCGCGACTTCACCCACCTGGGCATCACGTTCTGCCGGGCGCTCAACATCCCGGCGCGCTACGTCTTCGGCTACCTGCCCGACATGGACATCCCGCCGGTGGACGACCCGATGGACTTCGCGGCGTGGATGGAGGTCTTCCTCGGCGGTCAGTGGTGGACGTTCGACCCGCGCAACAACGTCACTCGCAAGGGTCGGGTGGTCATCGGGCGGGGGCGCGACGCGGGGGACGTCGCAATGGTCACGGCATTCGGAGGTCCGCTACTGAAGCGGATGGACGTAATTGCCGACGAAATAAGGGCAACCGGGTAGTCGGCGCGTCACAGAGTGCGGGCCGAGCCAATGCGGCAGAGTCTGCAGCGGATCCTGGGAGGTCAGGGTTGATGGAAAGCGCACGCGAGCAGCTTTCACTGCCGCTGCTCGACGCCGCCGACCTCGCCAACGCTGGCCGGGTCACCTACGCGCTGCACCAGAGGTTCCGCTACGAGTACGTCGGCGACGCCTACGACATGCAGCACCGGCTGGTCGTCGTCCCGCGCCTGCGCCACGGCAGCCAGCGCCGGGTGCTCCACCAGGTGTCGGTCACCGCGCCGGACGCGCGGGTCCAGACCCGGCGCGATTCGCACGGCAACGTCGTGACCGACATCCGGCTGCACATCGTTCCCGAGACGGTCGAGTTCATTGTGGGTGTGATCATCGAGCGGAGTGCGCCGTTCGGCGAGGCGATCCTGCCGCAGCACTCGCTGCGCGACCCGCGGATGCTTCGGCCGAGCCGCCTGACCGCCGCGGACGACGTACTGCGCTCGGTTGCCGCCGAGCTGCGCCGGGGGGCGCGTGACGACCTGACGTTCGCCGAGCGGGCCTGCGACCATGTGCACAAGGCGATCGCCTACGAGTACGGCGTGACCTCGGTCGGGACGCCGGCCGCGGAGGCCTACGCGGGGGGCCGAGGCGTCTGCCAGGACCACGCGCACGTGATGATCGCCCTGTGCCGCGCGGCCGGCGTACCGGCCAGGTATGTCTCCGGCCACCTGCTCGGCGAGGGTGGCAGCCACGCCTGGGTCGAGGTGGTCGTCCCGCACGGCGACCGTGCCCGCGCGGTGGCATTCGACCCCTGCAACGGCTGTCTGGCCGGGCCTACGTACATCACCGTGGCGACCGGCCGTGACTACGCGCACGTCGCGCCGACCTCCGGCTTCTACTCCGGCGACGCCCAGGGCCGGCTGACGGTCACCAAGCGAGTCGGGGTCGTCCGCGCCGCCTAATCGCGCTCGATGCCCAGTTCGGACAAAAGCTTGCGGACGCGGGAATCGATGTCGTCGACGATCGCGCGCACGGTTTCGAGGTCTTGCCCCTTGGGATCGTCGATCACCCAGTCCTCGTAGCGCTTGCCAGGGAAGACCGGGCAGGTCTCGCCGCACCCCATGGTGATGACGACGTCGCAGCCCTCGACCAGGTCGTACTCGAGCAGGGTCGGTGTCTCGGCTGCCGTTGAGAGCCCGCGCTCGGCCAGCACCGCCGTGACGACGGGGTTAACGCCTGCGCCTGGCTCGGAGCCGGCGGAGCGGACGTCGGCCTTCCCCTGCGCGTAGTGCTCAGTCAGCACTTTCGCTGCAACGGAGCGGCCCGAATTGTGGATGCAGGCAAACAGAATCGTCGGCTTGTCCGCCATACAGCTCCGATCTCGTCAGTCGTGACCACCCTGCACACCTAAACAGCGGACGGCAGCCAGCTATGGACCGGTGGTCACTAGTCCATTTGGCCCATCTTTGCCCGTTGAACGGCCTAACGGGTGTTGCTCCGAATACGGTGCGTCCCACTGATATGCCACTTCGAGACACGTACGGGGACCCAGATGACAGAACTGCTCGAAACGAGGCTTGCCGCACAGCGTACGGCGCGCACCCGACTTTCCATCCGTGTCAGTGGAGGCGCGGGCGAGGGCCGGACGCCGCTGTCGGCGTTCGACGCCGCACTCCGGGCGGCCGGTGTCGAGAACTTCAACCTCGTGCGGTTGTCGTCTGTCATCCCCCCGCAAGCGCAGGTCGGCCGGGTCGAGGGCACTGAGCAGCTTCGCGGTGACTGGGGCGATCGCCTCTACTGCGTGTACGCCGAGCAGCGTGCGACCGAGCTCGGGACAGAGGCATGGGCGGGCGTCGGATGGGCGTTCCAGTCCGCTGCCGACAAGGGCGGGCTCTTTGTCGAGCATGAAGGCACCAGCCGGGCCGAGGTGGAGTGGTCGATCCGCTCCAGCCTCAGCGATCTCACCGCCGGTCGACCGGAATCGTTCGGCCCGGTTCAGATGCAGCTCGCCTCCGCACGGTGCGTCGACCGCCCTGTCTGCGCGATCGTCGTCGCCTCGTACGAGACAGAGGGATGGCGTCGTACGGCCCGCGAACTCGACCTAACGGCGTACTAAGCGCCCTTACGTGCCTGCGGTAGGTCAGGCGGGGGCACGAAGTTGGTCCGGCAGGCGGATTGCCCTTCCGGAGATCACGGGGATAGTGGAGAGGTCGGGCCTCGTCCAGCTCCCCCGTGCTGGGCGGGGCCCGACACTTTCGTGAGGCCGACCGGCCCCGTTTGGCCACGCTCGCACCCGCGATCGGAGCGATCGAGGGCATGTCCGTCACGGACGCAGCCAACCGCACGACGGAGATCGCCCGCTCGATGGCTCGCCAACGATTTCAACCTGTAACGCTCAGGAGCGAGCGCCGGCCGTCTTGCGGCCGGACTTCGCTGCTTTGCCCTCACGCAGGTCGATCTCAGCTGGAGCCACCCCGACGGGGACGTTGCCCGGAGGCTCGTCCGGCTTCTCGGGCATGGGTCGGGTCGGTGTGGTCTTCTTCATCTGCTCCATCACCGCACCGATCTCGGCGAGTCGCTTGCGCCCGACGGAGTCGCGGACGTCGGGGAACATCTCGCTCTCCTCTTCTTCGACGTGGTGACGAACGCTCTCCATGAGCACCGTGACCTTCGCCGTGAACCGCTCGTCTGACTCGTCCATCTGCTCCAGCTCAGCGAGCGTCCACTTCACCACGTGGTGTTCCTCGAGTGCCTCGAGGACCGTGTCCTCAGCGTCGGTGACCTCGTTGCGTACCGAGGGGTAGAAGACCTGCTCCTCGATCGCGGCATGCACCGAGAGCTCCTTGATGATCTCGGCGACGATCTCTTTCCGATCCTCGCCGCCTGACTTAGTCGCCTTCTCGAAGCGCTTGAACAGGCGCTCGACCGTCTTGTGGTCGTTCTTCAGCAGCGTGATCGCGTCCATGCCCTCCCTGACCTTTCTGCTCGCAGTGACTCAGCGCGCCACCCATCTACCCGCCGCCCGCACGGGGAAACGACCCGCCGCGGAGACCAACTGTTGCCTGTCGTTAACCGCGCGTTCATCCGGGACGCTCCGGCTCTTTGCACCCGGCTCCTACGTTCGGCTCCGTGTGACCGCGGATGCGGTCCCGGGAACAGGAGGCAAGGAAGTGCTTAGGAGCCGCAAGAGCACGCTGCAGGCCGTGGCAGTCGCTCTGGGTCTTACCCTCGCGCTCGCTGCATGTGGTGGCGACGACAAACCCGCCGCGGGTGCCGCGGCCAAGGGCCTTTCCGGGACGATCAACGGCGACGGTTCGTCGACCGTATTCCCGATCCTCGAAGGCGTGGTCGAGGACATGAAGGCCGACAACCCCAACCTCAAGATCAACGTCGGCAAATCCGGCACGGGCGGCGGTTTCGAGAAGTTCTGCGCCGGTCAGACCGACTTCGCCAACGCCTCCCGCGCCATCAAGGACGCGGAGATCAAGGCCTGTGAGGCCAAGGGCGTCAAGTACACGGAGTTCAAGATCGCGTCCGACGGGCTCTCGGTCGTCTCGCACCCTGACCTGAAGATCGCCTGCCTGAGCTTCGACGAACTCAAGAAGACGTTCGCCGCGGGCAGCACGGTCAAGAAGGCGGCCGACATCCAGGCCGGCCTGCCGGCCGTCGACATCAAGTTCTTCACGCCGGGCGCCGACTCCGGCACCTATGACTTCTTCCTCGAAGAAGTGCTCGGCAAGGAGGGCAAGTACCGCGCCGACGGCGTAATGACGTCCGAGGAAGACAACGTGCTGGTGCAGGGCATCAACGGCACCCAGGGCGGGATTGGTTTCTTCGGCTACGCCTACTTCGAGCAGAACAAGGACAAGCTCAACCTGATCAGCGTCAAGGGTGACGGCGAGTGCGTCACGCCCTCCGCGGACACCGTGCGCGACGGCTCCTACCCGCTGTCACGACCGCTGTTCGTGTATGTCAAGAACGACGCGCTTGCCCGCCCGGAAGTCAAGGGCATGATGGCTTTCATCCAGAGCGAAGCCGGTCGCGGCATCATCGAGGAAGTCGGCTACGTCGAGCTAGAGGACAAGGACTACGAAGAGGGCATCGCAAAGATTGGATAGTCAGTAACGTC
>JBKJZO010000188.1:0-15272 GCA_046715235.1 Mycobacteriales bacterium | reverse complement strand
ACCAGGAACAGCGCCGCCGACCCGAAGGAGGCGGCCAGCAACAGCGAGCTGGGGAGCTGAAACGCCGCGTAGCCCTGGCCTTTGAGGAACGCGGTCTCGCCCGACGGCGTTGCTGTGAGCCGGCGGGACGTCAACAACGCGGAGGTACTCTGCTGGAGATGCCTCCCCTTGCGTCTGCGCAGGCGGTCGGCGCGCCTCACGAGGCGGAGCCGGCCGACATGCGCGAGCCGCGTCGGCGTTGGAGGCTGCTAACAGGGGCCGTCGTCGCCGCCCTCCTCGTACTCGGACTTTGGCGGTACGCCGACCGCGCGCCTTCGGGGCCGACCGCAGCCGACGTCGACCGAGCAGTTAAGGCCGGCATTGAGACGTTGCAGCAACAGCAACGCAACACCCCGCCGGACGCCACCATCGCCTATCGGGCGATCAGCCCCTCCCTCGTCACGGTGACAACCGAGAACGCCACTTCGGCCGGGGAAGCGGCGTCACCGCGCGGGCTCGGCGCGGGTGTCGTGATCAACGCCGAGGGCGCCGTACTCACCGCCCTGCACGTCGTCGACGGCGACCGGCCGATCCAGGTCCGGTTTGCCGACGGCACCACAGCGTCGGCTCGCGTGGTCAGCCGCCAGGCAGACACCGACGTCGCCGTCCTGGCTGTCGACCGGCTCCCGCAGGTGGTGGTGCCCGCGGTGATCGCTGGCACGCCGGTCATCGGTGACGACGTATTCGCCGTCGGCAACCCACTCGGGCTGCAGGCCAGCCTGACCGCCGGCGTCGTGTCGGCAAGCGACCGGTCGGTCCGCACGCAAGACGGCCCAACCCTGGAGGGGCTCATCCAGTTCGACGCCGCCGTCAACCCGGGCAGCAGCGGCGGCCCGCTTCTCAACCGGGCCGGGCAAGTCGTCGGCATCGTGACCGGTCTGGCCAACCCGGCAAAGCTGTCGTACTTCGTCGGGATCGGGTTCGCCGTCCCGATCGCAACCGCCGCCGGCGGCGCCGGCGGGCCGCAACAGTGACCCGGGCCGCGCGACCAGCGCCGTCGACCTGAGACCGGAGAGCCATGACTGACGCCCCCCCGCCGCCGCCGCTGCAGCCGACTCCGCAGCCGACTCCGCAGCCGAAGCACCCGCTCGAGCAGACCCTGTACGAGGTCAAGAAAACGATCGTCGGCCAGGACGAGCTGTTGCAGCGGATGCTGGTCGCACTGCTGGCGCGCGGCCACCTGCTCGTGGAGGGCGTCCCCGGCCTGGCCAAGACAATGGCAATCAAGACGCTGGCGCAGGCGATCGGCGGCGACTTCAAGCGGATCCAGTTCACCCCCGACCTCGTCCCGGCCGACGTGACCGGCACGCGCATCTACAACCAGCGTGCGGGCGAGTTCCAGGTCTCGCTGGGGCCGGTCTTCGCCAACCTGCTCCTCGCCGACGAGATCAACCGCGCGCCGGCCAAGGTGCAGAGCGCGCTGCTCGAGGTGATGCAGGAGCGGCAGGTGACGATCGGTCGCGAGACCTACGCCGCGCCCGACCCGTTCCTCGTCATGGCGACGCAGAACCCGATCGAGTCCGAGGGCACCTACCCGCTGCCCGAGGCGCAACTCGACCGCTTCATGCTCAAGGTTCTCGTCGGCTACCCGTCAGCCACCGAGGAGTTCGTCGTCGTCGAGCGGATGACCTCCGGGCACGAGGCCACTGCGCCGGTCATCGACACCAAGACCTTGCTGGAATACCAAAAGGCCACTGACGCGGTGTACGTCGACCCGCAGATCATCGAGTACGCCGTCCGCCTCGGCACCGCGACCCGTGACCCCGCCGCGGTCGGCGAGCCCGAGCTCGCCCGTTACGTGTCCTTCGGCGCCAGCCCGCGGGCGTCGATCAACATGATCCTCGGCGCGAAGGCGCTCGCCTTCCTGCGGGGACGCGACTACGCACTGCCGACGGACGCGCGTGATCTGGCCCGCGACGTGTTGCGACACCGAGTCGTCCTGTCCTACGAGGCCCTCGCCGACGGCGTCTCCCCCGACGACCTGCTCACTCCCCTGCTCGCCGCCGTACCGCTGCCCCAAGTCCCTGCGGGGCACAGCCGCGCACCCGTCGATGGTCTGCCATGGCCGGCACGGCAGCCCTAACGCCCGAGCGCGTATTGCGCCGGCTGGAGTGGCGGGTCATCCGCCGCCTCGACGGGCGGCTGCAGGGCGACTACCGGACCTTGTTCCGGGGGTCAGGCATTGACGTCGCCGACCTCCGCGAATACGAAGCGGGCGACGACCTGCGGCACATCGACTGGAACGTCACGGCCCGGATGGACACGCCCTTTGTCCGCGAGTACCTCGAGGACCGCGAGGTCACGGCGTGGCTCGTCCTCGACTGCTCACCCTCGATGGACTTCGGCCCGGTCGCACGCCGCAAGCACGTCGTACTGACCGAAGTCGCCGCCACAGTGGCGCAGCTGCTGTCGCGCGGAGGCAACCGGGTCGGTGCGGTGCTTTTCGACAACGGAGTGAAGGAGACGATCCCGCCCGGGCACGGGCGCAACCAGGTGCTGCGCATCCTCGACCGGCTGATGCGTACGCCGACCGGCGAGCAGTCATCCGGCGTCACTGACGTTGCCGGGGCGTTGCGCGCCGCGTTCGGCATCGCGCGACGCCGCTCGCTGGTCGTGGTCATCTCGGACTTCATCACCGAGCCCGGATGGGAGAAGCCGCTGGCGCAGCTGGCCCGCAAGCACGAAGTGGTCGCCATACAGGTGGTGGACCGCCGCGAGTTCGAGCTACCCGCGGTCGGGATGATCTACGTCGAGGACGCCGAGACCGGCGAGCAGATCTTCGTCGACACCGACGACGCGGGGTTCCAGCGGCGCTTGCGCGATGCCGCCGACGAGCGGCAGGCCGCGTTGACGGCTGGAGCGCGATCGGCGAGAACGCAGCTCTTCACGGTCGCGACCGATGAGGATCTGGTGCGAGCGTTGTTCCGCATCTCGCAGCTGCGCAGGCGGCAGCGATGAGTTTCCAGTGGCCCTGGATGTTGCTCAGCCTGGGCGCTGTCCCGTTGCTGGTGCGGGCCTACCGGCGGCTGCTCCGGCGCCGGACCACTCGGCGTACCGAATTGGCCGCGCTCGGCTTGGTCGCACCTGGCGACGTCTCGTCGGGACGGCGGCGACACGTCGGCCCCGTGCTGTTCCTGATCGCAGTCGCGTTGCTGTTCGTCGCGCTTGCCCGCCCCGAAGCGACCGTCTCAACCCCGCATCGTGAAGGCACGGTCATCCTCGCCTTCGACGTGTCGGGCAGCATGGCCGCGACCGACCTGGCGCCGACCCGGATGGAGGCCGCGAAGGCGGCGGCACGGGCGTTCGTCGAGCGGCAGCCGGCGACCGTGAAGGTCGGCGTAGTGGCGTTCAGCGGCAGCGGGCTGATCACGCAGCAACCCACCGACAACCGGGCCCGCGTGCTCGATGCGATCGATCGCCTGCGGCCCACCGGCGCGACGGCGCTTGCCCGCGGGCTGCAGACCTCGCTGAGCGCGATCGCCGGCAAGACCGTGCAACTCGACGAACCCAGCGACTCCGTCGAGCCGCAGGGCCAGAACCTCGGCTACTACGGGTCCGCCGCGGTGATCCTGCTCTCGGACGGCGAGAACAACGTCGAACCGGACCCACTCGCGATGGCCGAGATCGCGTCGACCGCGGGCGTGAAGGTCTATCCCATCGGGCTCGGCAGCCCCCAGGGCACAGTTCTCGAGATCGACGGCTTCCAGGTCGCCACTGCCTTGGACGAGCCGATGCTGCGCGAGATCGCGTCCATGACTGACGCGGAGTACTTCAACGCCGCCGATGAAGCGGAGTTGGCGAAGGTCTACGAGTCGATCGACCTGGCGCTGACGTTCGAGGGTGAGCACATCGAAGTCACGGCATTGATGGCCGCCGCGGCTGCGGTGCTCCTGCTCATGGGCACCGGACTGTCCTTGGCCTGGTTCGGACGGGCGGTGTAGCGATGGGCTTCGAGTGGCCGCTCGTCCTGCTCTCCCTCCTCGTGCTGCCCGCGCTTGTCGGCGCCTACGTGTGGCGGATCCGGCGACGTCGCCGGCGCGCTGTTGCCTACTCCAGCGTCGCCCTCATCCGGGCAGCGGCTCCGCCGCGATCGGCATGGCGGCGGCATGTGCCCTTCGCCTTGCTGCTCGGCGTCCTGGCCAGCCTCGGCGCGGCGGCCGCCCGCCCGCAGATCCGCACGGACGTGCCGGTGTCCGGGTCGACGTTGATGCTGGCCTTGGACGTGTCGGGGTCGATGTGCGCGACCGATGTCGACCCCAACCGGCTCACGGCCGCACAGGCCGCCGTACGCGATTTCGTGCGTAACCAGCCCTCCAGCACGCGCATCGGACTCGTCGTGTTCTCGGGGTTCGCAGAAACAGCCGTGTCCCCGACCACCAACCGGGACGAGCTGCTGGACACCATCGACTCGCTGACGACCGGACGCGGCACCGCGATCGGCGCCGCGATCCTCAAGTCCGTCGACGCCATCGCGGAGATCAACCCCGATGTCGCGCGGGCCGACGACGGTGAGTTCGACGAGCCAGGCGGATCCGACTCAGGCCCGCCGGCCGGTTCGGACTCTGGTACGCCGTCGCTGCCGCCCGGCTCGTTCGCGCCGGAGATCGTCGTAGTGCTCACCGACGGCGCCAGCAACCGCGGCATCGAGCCCGTGGAGGCGGCCGAGCAAGCCGCCGCGCGCGGGGTGCGGGTCTACGCGATCGGCTTCGGGACCCGGAACCCGACGACGATGGTCTGCAGCGCGAAGCAGCTCGGCGGTGAGCAGTTCAACAACTTCCGCGGGGGCGGCGGTCCTGGCGGCGGAAGGCGCAACTTCCTGGTCGCGGACGAAGCGACCCTGAAGGAGGTCGCGACCATCACCGGCGGTGCCTACTTCTCGGCGAACGACGCCGAGCAGTTGCAGAGCGTCCTCGCGGACCTCCCGCGTCAGGTCGAGGTGCAGAAACGGGACGTCGAGATCAGCGTCGGCTTGGTCGGGCTGGCCGCTCTGCTGCTGCTCGGCAGCGTCTGGGCGGCCGCCCGCTGGACCGCCTTCCCCACCTGACGCGCTCTGGCGGCGGGAAGCCCCGACTTCTGACCGATAGTGCACGCAGGCCACGCTCAGCAGGGCTCAGAATTCGAACACAATCTGTCAGTAGTGGCGGGGCTCCCCGCATTGGGTTCCGGAGCAGGAGGAGTGGTGAGGTGAGCGACACTCCGCGTCCCGACGCAGCGACGCGGGTCGACAACCGCCTGAAGCTGCACCGTCATGAAGTGCGGCTCGACGGTCGCCCTTACACGGTGATCACTCTGCGCCCGGGAACAGACAGCCGGTTCAGCACCAACTATTTCCACGAGACGTGGCACATCTTGTCCGACTGGCACGGGGCTCGGCTCCTCGGGCGACTGCTGTGGGGGCTGTCCTACCAGAGAGCCGAAGGCACGCTCGTTCTGATCGATCGCCCTTTTCTCGATCCCAACCCATTCGACGCGGAGCCAGCCGATCCGATTGTGCTGCTGCCGACGCATCTCACCGGGCTGCGCGCACAGGCCGCGCGACAGCTGCGGCAGCGATTGCCTCTGTCGACCAATCCGGCCGGCACCGTCCGTCGGAGTACGCATGGCCTCGAACCGGCCGTCGAGAAATCGCGCGAATGGGCTGCGTTGCCGACCGGCGAGCGACGGCATCAGTGGGTCGGCCCGTGGACTCTGAGAGCACGCATCGAACGCATCGGAGGCCTGCTGGTTCTGTCGGCCGCCCGTGAATCATTTCGGTCCCACGCTGTCGCAGTTCACCGGCTGGGCGACTGGTCGGTGCGCGGCATGGACTACACCGAGATCGGCTTGCAGGAGGGCGAAGTCCAGGTCTTCGCCGACTACCAGAGCCGAGTGTCAGCGGCGCGCATCGCTCGTAAGGAGACGCTCGCCGGGGTGACGGTGCCGGTCCCGCCGGAACAGCTCCGTCCGCTGGTCTGGGACCGGGGCACTGTAGTTCGCAACCGCCCCGCGACATAGCCGTACTACTACTACTGCGCGGCCGGCGCAGCATTCAGGCAGCGCGACGCTCACCGCGCGCGGTCGGCGCGCTCGACGTACCGCTTCCTTGCGGCGCGGCGCTCAGCAGCTCGCTCGGCAGCGTTGAAGGTGCGCGCAAGTTCTGCGTAGACCGCGTCGAGCACGTCGTCGCGCAACACTTCCACTCCTGCCTGAGGACCCTCGGATCGGGGCTAGTCTCAATTCTATGAAGTCACTGATCGACGTTGACGACGAAGCCCTAGCGCTAGCTGCGCGCGAGCTCGGAACAACGACGATGGAAGACACTGTCAACGCCGCGCTCGGATTCGTCGCAAACCGGCAACGGCGGCTCGAGGCATTGCTCGACGGCCCCTACACGCTTGGCGTTGGACCGGACATCACTGACGTCGAGGTCATGCGGCAGGCCCGTCGCTGACCGTGCCGGGGGGATGCCCCCGCCCTGTGCGCTGTAGCCGTCGCGTCAGTCTTCGGCGAAGTGCCGGCCTAGCCGACAGCCGTGGTGCGGGCCCAGCTCGGGGTTTTCGTGTTCCGTCTCGCTGTCGCGATCGGGCAGCAGGCTCGGCGTCATCGACAGGGGCCGCGCGGGCACGGGCTCTTCGGCCAGCTCGTTGGTTCCGGCCGCCATCGCCATGCGATACAGGATTGGCGTCAGCATGGTCACCACATCATCAGGCTCAATGCGGCGAAGGGCCTCGGATCGTCCTGAACCAAGGCGGGGGTTGGAGTTCATGACGATCCGGCCGCATCTGATCGCCCGCGGCCGCGATGCATTGCCAGCGACACCAGCGGCGCCAGCTCGCCCGACCCGCGCTGGATGAGCTTGACCGGCAGCAGGAACGTCTCCGCCGGCAACGCCCTGTTTTCGAGCCGTTTGACGAGTCGCTCCATCGCGAACCGGCCGATGGCCTCCGGCGAGTGATCGACCACGGTGATAGCAGGCCGCAGTGAATTGGCCATGTCGAAGTCGCCAAACGAGACCAGCGCGATGTCGGTATGGCGCTGGCTGTGCAGCACGGGGACCACACCGATGGAGCACTGCGCCCGAGACGTGAAGATCGCGGTAGGCGGGTTTGCGAGAGCGAGCAGCTCCAGCGCCACCTTGCTCGACTCGGCGGGGGTGGGGCAGCGCGGGTGCACCAGCGCCGGGTCCACATGGATGGACGCCGCCGCGAGCGCCTCCTCGTAGCCGCGCAGGCGGTCCCTGGAGGTCTGGATCTCCAGCACGTCGCCGACGTACGCGATGCGGCGATGTCCGTGACTGATGAGATGCGCGACGGCCTGCCGCGCCGCAGCACGATCGTCGACGAGGACGGCGTCAGCTTCGAGCTGCCGGGGTTCGCGGTCGATGAAAACGAGCGAGTCGGCGTACGGCGACAGGTACTGATGGTCGTCGTCGATCGACGCGATGATGAGACCAGCGACTCGGCGCTGGATCAGCTCCCCGATGATCGTCTGCTCGCGATCCGGTCGGCGGTGAGTGCTCGCGATGATCACGGTGATGCCGTAGTCGAGCGCGATGCGTTCGGTCGCGGACGCGGCTCGGGCGAAGAACGGGTCCTCGATGGCGTCGACGACTACGCCGACGGTGTCGTCGCTGCCTTTGCGCAGCGAGCGGGCGAGCGGGTCGGGCCGGTAGCCCAGGCTGGCGATCACTTCCTGAACGTGCTGCCGCGTGGGTAAGGCCACGAGCGGATCGTCGTTGAGCACCCGCGACACCGTCTTGGTGCTCACCCCCGCCGCGGTCGCGACATCGCGCAGCGTCGGAGTGGACAACGGCCTCAACATCGGCGTTCCTTCCAGACGTCCCGGTCGACGCGCGCTGGTGCCTGGCCCGCGTTGTGTCCGTGCCATGACATCGATGTCAAAGAGGACCTTGTCTGAATGTCTATCGATGTCAGTGGCGGATTCAGGTCAGATTGAGGGCAGATGCGCCGTTTGTCAACCCCTCCACTGCTGAGGCGGCTATCATGAGATATCAGGAGGTTTACGATGACGGACATCCTCGTGCGCGATGTGCCTGACGACGTCGTCGCCGCGCTTGACGAACGGGCCGCCCGCCTCGGCCTCTCCCGCAGCGAATTCTTGCGTCGCCGGATGGCACAAGAGGCCTCGATTGGGCTGGCTCCGGTCACTGTGGCCGATCTGGCTGCGTTTGCCGAGACGTTCAGCGACCTCGCTGACCCTGAGGCGATGAAGGGCGCGTGGCCGTGACCGATTGGCTCATCGACGCCTCCGCACTCGTGCGCCTCGCCGCAAGTCCGGATGCGCGCAACTGGGCCGAACGGATCGAACGCGGTCTCGTCCGCATCGCCACAGTCACTCGGCTTGAGGTGGGGTACTCAGCTCGGCCCGGCGCAGATCTGCGCAAAGCGCTGCGCGCCGCGCCACTCAGCTCGATGCCGCTGGAGTATCAGACACCCGCGACCGAAAATCGGGCGCTCGAGGTCCAGATGCTCCTCGCGGACCAGGGTCATCGGCGAGCGCCGTCGATCCCCGATCTGATCGTCGCGGCAACCGCCGAACTGGCCGGACTGATCGTTCTCCACGTGGACAAGGATTTCGGGATCATCTCCGCGGTGACCGGGCAGCCCCTCGAGAGGCTGGCAGCCCCCTGAACGACCCTGCATCGGCGCGCAGCGGAGTTTGTGCGTCTGGCACGCGGTCCTGACCACCAACGACGCCGTGCCGGCGCCCCATCATGTGGCGGCAACTCGCGTTCACCTGCTCTGCAGCAGAGTCCGCCTGTGCTCGACCAGTCGCATGAGCTTGTGCTTGCGGCGCAGGTCAAAGGGAAGCTCCGGCAGCCGCGGGAGCCAGGAGTCGACGCGGTCGACAAGCTTCGCGACGACGCTTCGAACCGCGCGTTCGGGCAGGCCGAGTGTGGCCCCGAGCGCGACGAAGTCGGCGGTGCGAAAGTCGCCGGTAGTGCGGCCGCCCAGTGACATCGACAGCGTGCTGTCGCCGTACGGATACGAGCTAGGCACGTCGTACGCCGGACTGGCTCGCCATTCGCCGTCAGGCGTCTGCACGACCGAGAAGTTCTTCGCGTGCGCGTCGCCGTTGCCGGTCAGGTACGCGAAGACGAGCTGCGCGACGAATGTCCGCGCGGCGACGCGCGGGGCGCCGCACAAGCTCGCCAGCGCGCCGAGCGCGTCTTCCGACGACACCAGGTATTTGTCACCTGGTGGCCGGTCAAGCGCCTGACACGCGTCCTCCACCGCAAGGGACATCAGACGTTCGTCGCCGCGGGTTCGATCGAAACGGTGAACGAGCAGCCCCGCCTCCCCGGCGGCGTCATGAACGAGATCGGCGGTCACCATCGACAAGCCCGACAGCCGAGCAGCAGAGAGAAAGAACGCCTCGTTCTCAACGAGATGGGGGAACTCCGGTGGGTTGAGCTTGAGGATGAACATCTCGCCCGCCCGGGAGAGCGGCAGGTTGAGCATCGCCGCGCTGACCTTGTCCTGTACTCCCGGCAGCGCAGTTCGATCGGCCCGGATTCCCATCTCGGCAAGGAGGTCGCTGAACGCGGTTTCGGTAAAACTCGAAGCGCTGAGTCGAGGGGGCACCGCCATCGGCAGCTCACCCGCAGGCACCACCTGCACGTCGCCGACGGCATCGGCACCGACCGCGAGTAACAACGACAGCTCGTCGTCGACGGATGTCTTCACCGTTCGGCGAAGTGCACCGAGGCGCCGACCTTCGGGCAGCAGACCCGAGAAGTACGCCGGCAGTGCGCCCCCCGGTCGGAGGAACGGCTCGGTCCGCACCGGTAACGTCGACGCGACGGGGGGTCGTCGCCCCACGACCCAGTCCGGCACGTAGGCGAACTCGACGCCGTCCCGAGTGCGAGTCAGCAGTCCCGCCCAGTCACCGCGCTTGTACACATCAGCCGATTGCACGAACCTGAGCTGATCGAGCGGCAGCACTGCGCCGTCGGGGCGGGGTTCGGCCGTCATGCCGGCTCGTCCGGGGCGGCCCCCGCGGCTTTGCGCCGGCCGTCGACGATTCCTGGCCGCACGCCGGCGCAGACTTGCAGGTGCAGGCCGAGCGCCTCGAGCACGTCGAGCACTTTGTCGAGCTGAACCGTCGGCTTGGCCGTCTCGAGGGCATGGACGAACCGCTCCGACACCCCCGCCACTTCAGCGAGCTCTGATTGCCGCAGTCCAAGAACCTCGCGCCGTTGCCGTACGGCGGCCGCTAGAGCGAATCCCGTGGCTGCACGCTCGTGCGGCGGAAGACGCAATTGTCGATGGCGTACCACTTTCGATCTCCTTAGTTGCACGTTCGTGCAGCGAAGACGACCGTACGCTTCTTCCAGAATCGTTTCAACACTCTCGCCGCACGTTCGTGCAGCCATGACTGGGTCCGATCAGGCTCAGCCTGCCCCGTGCTTGGCGTCGTACTCGGCAAGCCGGGCAGCCGGCGGCCAGTTCCACGGCACAAACAGGTGCTCACCATCGACCCTGGTGCGCAGAACCCACCCGCGCACGCGCTCGCCTTCGACGTACGAGTGTCCCCAGTCGACGTCATCCCAACCGACGACGTAGTCGGTCCGGACGCTGCGCAGCACGCCGTCCACCTCGGTCTGCTTCACCACGGTGTAGTCGCCGATGCACGTGTCGAGCCAAGCCATCACTAGCTCTCGCTCGGCTTCGACCAGCACCCCCCACCGCGCGCGCAGGTAGCCGAACATTCCCTGGGACATGGGCCCCACTCCCCGCAGCTGGCCGTAGTCCTCGACGAAGCGGGCCAGCGGGCCGCCCTCCGCGATGATTCGCTCGTTGCCCTCTTCGCCGCCGAGGGTGTCGGCCCACGGTAGGTGCAGCCAACTGCGCGACCGGTCCCACAGCCAGCGCGCGTGGGCCGCACCGAGCAGCTGCGACACCGGGCAGCGCTCGTCGTCGTCGAAGCATTGAGCGGCACACGATAGGGACGAGTAGCGCGGGTTGCGCCGGTTGACGCCAAGAGCACCGAGCAGGTCCCACGCCCGGCCGGCATTGCCCTTATCCGCGTGCAGCGAGACACCGAGCTCAAGTGCCCACCGACGGTGATCCCGCGGCCGCAGCACACGGTCGAGGATCGCGATCGCCTCGTCACCGGCGCAGCGCGCGTCGAGCGCTCCGGCGAGCAGCGTCGCGGGCCCGACGTCGGCGGGCGACGAAGCGGTGGCGACGAGTTCTCGCCACAGATCCTCGCCGACGAACGCCGCTTTGAGGCGCGCGTGCTCGACGACCTCGTCATCGCAGAGCAGTGCAAGGATGCGCTCGCGGTCAGCAGGCTCGACGGCCACGCTTGGGAAGCCGCGCGCGCACTCGTCGATGAGCAACAGGTCCTGCGCCCTGGACTCCGAGACGTCGCTTTCCCACACAGTCGACTCGATGAACCGGCGGCGCTGCTGCTTATTGCGTGGCTTCGTCATGGCAGCAAGCCTGCTATCGCCCGGCCTACCGCGGGGTCGACAGCCCAAGAATGTGGACAACCTCGCAGTTTTCACAGGTTGGCAGCTCCGTCGAGCCCAGCGAGCAAATCTTCCAGCACGCCCTCTTCGTGTACGGCGACGCCGCTGGCTCGCATCGCCGGCGCTGCTGTTCGGTCTGCTCGTCGATCTCGACCTCGACGCGGACGCTACCGGTCGGCTCGGACAGAGTCTGTGTCAACGCGCACAGCGTCGATGAGAGTCAAGGCCTTTCGCTCGCGGGCATCGCGGCATGCCGCGACTGCGCCTTGAATGCCGCCTTCCGGGCGGCCTTCGCGACGGTCCGGTCCGGGTGCAGCCTGCCGACTGCGGCCAGTACGGCGGCCGTATCAGGGTGCGGGCTCCGCCACAGCGACTCAATCATCGCCGCATCGAAGAAGGGCTCGGCGAAGACCTCCAGCAACGCGTCGTCGTCCCCCGAGTCAAGAGCGCAGGCGAGCGCCTCGACGATCGCGAACTGCCGGTCCTGGGCCGTCAGGTCGACGTGTTGCCCCTGCGCCACCAACCAGCTCACCGCGTGGGGCCGGAGCGCCTGGTCGTCCGCAGCTGCCGTGAAGACCGTCAACGCGTCGGCTTCGGACAGCTCCTCATCGAGGATCGTCATAGTCGCAACGCGAGCTGTCGCTGTGGAGCGCGACGACGCGGCGAGCAGCTCTCGAGCGGCGTTCAACGGCGGCCGCTGCCGGGTCCACACAGTCCACAGCAGCCGGCCGTCCGCCGGGCTGACCGAACCCAGAGCGTCGGCGAGGTCCGCCGCCGACATCGCGGGATCGGCGTACACGACAGGGGCTGGCGTGCCGTTGACCTCCAGCGACGTGTGGAGGGCCCAGCGGAGCAGGGCGGTGCCGGTCAGCTCGCCATCAGCCTCCGCCACGGCGCCGAGCTGCAGCAGATGGTCGACGAAGCGATGCGTCGCCGCCTCGACGAAGTAGCGCACCAGACTCTCGGTCGCTTGCGGCAGCCGCATCAGCAGCGGGATTAGCGCGGCCTCGACGATCTCAGTCGTGACAACTGCACCGCCGTAGTACATCTCGGCGAGCGCGTTGTTCAGTTCCTCAACGACGTGCTCGTCGCCGAGGTGCCGCACCCCACCCGCAGGCCCTATGTCGACCACGATCTCGAATGCGTCGGTCCAGAGGTCTAGGACGTCGTCGTCGGCTTCGGCCCACGCGACTAGTCCTTCACCGGGCCCTACCGTGGTCCGACCGACGTCGAGCAGCCCGACAGCGATCGACAGCTCCCACAGGTAGTCCAGCGCCGGGAACTCGCGCGCGCTGCGCACCTTCGCCCACCGCTCACGCTCGGCGAGCTTGTCACGGGGCTCGAGGCCGAGCTCGACCATCGCCTGCCGCGCATCGGCGACCCGCAGTACGCCGGTCGCCGTCACCTTGCGGTTGCCGACCCACCGGCCGAGCGCGACCGCCTGGTTGAGCAGCGGCGACCGGCGGGCCGCGTCGGCCAGCTCTGCTGGCAGCGGTACGACGACCGGCTGGACACTCCCGCCGTCACCAGCGTCGTCGGGGTCGTCGTAGGGCGACAGGGGCGGGCCGGTGAGCGCCGCACGGTCGTCGTACGGCCGGCTGTTGAACCCCTCTACCCACCGCGCGATGGCGTCCTGGTCCGAGGTGTCCACACCGTCGCGAGACATCCGCGAGAACAGCATCTTGGCCATGCCGAACCGCGAGGTGTCCGCCATGGCGTCGGCGAAGACTTGGTCGATCCGATCAAGTTCGCGCAGCAGGCCCAAGGTGCTCTCGGAGTCGCGGGTGAACCGGCCGGTCCGGTCGACGAATCGCAGGTAGGCGCGAATGGTCGGGACCGCTAACGCGATCCACTCGTCATCGGCGGTCACCTTGCGGGGGAACACGTGCAGCATCAGCTCGGTCAGGTCGCCGTCGCGCCACCGGCCCGGATGCGGGCTGTCGAGATACGACGCCTTGAACTCGACGAGCGAGTCGATCACGTCAGGCTCGAGGCTGTCCCCCTGCTGCACCGCCCATGCCGCGAAGTCGCTGACCAGCCGTGCGTCGTTCCGTGAGTTCCCCATAGCGAGACGGTAGCGGCACTCCACCGCTGACTCGACTCCTACACACCGCTATTTCTTCAGGTCGCGCGCGGCTCGAACCGAACGCGCAACCGCGCGGTCAACGCGGAAGCCTTCAGTGCGGCGGACCGGCAGTACTGCTGGCCGACCGATGGACTCGAAGGCGTTCGCCTCGCGCCGTTCCAACTCCTCGCGACGGAAGGTGCGACGTACCACGAGCGCGAACACGCCTGGCACCTCGCGATCGCCGACCGACTCGTCGAGGCGTGCCCGGACGTCATGCAGACAACGCGCCGCCTGTACGTCGACACCTCCGACGCCGGGTCCGTTGCGGCGGGCGTCGACTGGTGGCTGAAGCTGACGAGTGCTGGTGGCGAAGGCATGGTCGTGAAGCCAGCTGCGAACCTGACGCGGACGAAGCGTGGCCTCGTGCAGCCGGGCGTGAAGGTACGCGGCCGCGAGTACCTGCGGATCATCGCCCTGTGGCCGGCGCGCATATCAAATTACGGGCGCAGCATTCACCACACGATCGGTACCGCGACGGTACCATCCGCTATGGCCATGAACCTGAGACTGACCGACGAAGAGACGGCTGCACTGCGAGCGAAAGCCGACGAAGAAGGGCGCTCGATGCAAGAGGTCGCCCGGGCGGCAATAGCGGCGTACGTGTCCGCCAGACCCGTCCGATTGCGCGCGGCGATTGAGCGAGTCCGGAGCGAGGACGCCGAGCTTCTCGAGCGCCTCGCGAAGTGAGCGACGCCGACCACCCGGTCGACTATTTATCCCTTGACGACTTGCTCACGGTGGCGGCCGCCGTCCTCGAAGAAGTGGATGTTCGGGACGCCGGCCTGCTTGCGTCGGCGTGCGCCCGGCCGCGCACAACCGTTTTCGGTGCCGATGCGTATCCGACCTTGGCGGACAAGGCCGCCGCGCTCCTGCACTCCCTTGCGCGCAATCATCCGCTGGTTGACGGGAACAAGCGCCTCGCATGGGCTGCAATGCGGGTGTTCTGCCTCCTCAGCGGTCGCGACGTGCTGCTGACTGTCGACGAAGCCGAGAAACTCGTACTAGCGGCTGCGACCGGCGAGCAGGACGTGCCCGCCCTAGCCGCGACGATCAACACCCACCTCACGTAGCGCGCTCGCGGGAACTTCCGCTGGTCACCTACTTCGCCGCAGCGTCTGGACCGCGTTCGCGCTTTCCCTGGCCGTGGTGCTGCAGTGCCGGCGTGACGCGTGAGGCAGCGAGTGCACGCGGAGTGGACAAAGCTTCGTACGACGCCGAGCACCGCTGCTGCGTGCCCGGCGCTCATGCGTGCGGGAATCGCGTGCTTGCCCACTCCCAGTCGATTCGTTCTTGCTCCAGGCGGACCCGCTCGTCAAGGCGATCGCTGACCAAGTCGGCATAGAGGTCGGCTTCCTCAACAGAAAGGCGGCTGAGCCGGGCCCGCGTGGGTGACGATTCTTTGCCCCAGCGCCCTCGGTGCGCGAGGAGCGTCTCCCGGTCCATCAGCAGGGATCTTGTCTGCGGCAACCACGCGCGAAGCCGGTCGAGGATCGCGAAACCATGCGTGTCCAGGTCGCCCCAATAGTCCACCTCGACGTCACGCAGCCACGGCAGTGACCCGGCGCGGTTCACCTCGAAACCCTTACCCCATAGCACGACCCCCTCCTCCGGGATCGGCATGCTCAGGAA
>JBKJZO010000187.1:0-3483 GCA_046715235.1 Mycobacteriales bacterium | reverse complement strand
AACGCCAACACCGAGTCGATGATCGCGGCGCTCAAGGAACTGAAATCGCTGCCGGGGCGCAGCTGGGGGGTGCTCGGCCCGTTGGCCGAGCTCGGCGACAGCGCGACCGACGAGCACATCCGGGTGGGCCAGCTCGTCGTACGGCTGGGCATCGACAAACTGGTGACCGTGGGGCCCGGCGCGAAGGTGATCCACGACGCGTTCCTGCTCGAGGGTTCACTTCCCGATGACGCGACGTACGTCGAAGACGTCGACGCCGCCGTGGTTTTTCTCACGTCGGCGCTTCGCGAGGGTGACGTGGTGCTTGTGAAAGCATCGCGGTCGGCCGGCTTGGAGCGCATCGCGCTTTCGCTCATCCCCGACGGAGGCTCGACGTGATCGCGGTGCTGCTCGCCGCCATGGTCGGGCTCAGCGTCACCCTCGTCGGCACACCGCTCGCGATCCGCCTCTTCCGCAACCGCGGCTACGGCCAGCTCATCCGCGACGACGGCCCGCAGGCGCACCTGACCAAGCGCGGTACGCCGACGATGGGCGGCACGGTCATCATCGCGGCCACCGTCCTCGGATACCTGATCGCGCACCTGCCGGGCCTGTCCGGCGCGCGCTTCACGGCCTCCGGCCTGCTCGTGCTCTACGTGATGGTGGGCCTCGGCGCCGTCGGCTTCCTCGACGACTTCATCAAGATCCGCAAGCAGCGCAGTCTCGGCCTGAACAAGACGGCCAAGCTCGTCGGCCAGTTCGTCATCGCCGTCTCGTTCGGCGTACTCGCGCTGCAGTACGGCGACGGTGTCGCGGGCGGACTCGACGAGCCGGCGTCGCAGTACCTCTCGTTCATCAGGGACACGACGATCCTGCTCGGCCCGATCGCCTTCGTCGCCTGGGCCTACGTGATGATTTCCGGGATGTCGAACGGCGTGAACCTCACCGACGGCCTCGACGGTCTGGCCTCCGGCACCGGTGCGATGGGCTACGCGGCCTACGTCGTCATCGCGTTCTGGCAGAACGGCAACAGTTGCGGCGCGACGGGCGTCGATCCCAACAACTGCTACCTGGTTCGTGACCCGCTCGACATCGCGATCATCTGCGCGGCGGCCATGGGCGCGTGTTTCGGTTTCCTGTGGTGGAACTGTGCCCCGGCGAAAATCTTCATGGGCGACACCGGCTCGCTCGCGATCGGCGGCTCGCTCGCGGCGATCGCCATCGTGACGCGCACGGAGCTGCTGATCCTGGTCATCGGCGGGCTGTTCGTCGTCGAGACGGTCTCGGTCATCATCCAGGTGGTCGCGTTCCGCGGGTTCAAACGCCGGGTGTTCAACATGGCGCCGATGCATCACCACTTCGAAATCGCCGGCTGGCCCGAGATCACCGTGATCGTGCGCTTCTGGATCATTGCCGGTCTCGCGGTCGCTTTCGGCCTGGGCCTGTTCTACGCCGACTTCCTCTCGGTCGGATAGCCGCATGGTGCGCCGCGAGCCCATCGACTGGAGCTCACTACGCGTCGTCGTGTGCGGCGCCGGAATCAGCGGTACGGCGGCCGCCGCGTTTCTCGCCGGGCAGGGCGCGCGAGTCGACGTCGTCGAGGCATTCCCAGACCAGCCGGCACCCGATGTCGGCAGGCCAGATCTCGTCGTCGCGTCGCCGGGATGGTCTCCTTCCCACCCACTGCTGAAGGCGATGCTCACGGCCGGCGTACCCATCTGGTCGGAGATGGAGCTGGCCTGGCGGCAGACGCCGCCGGGAACCCGGTGGCTGGCCATCACCGGCACCAACGGCAAGACGACGACGACCGAGATGCTGCACGCAATGCTTGTGCAGCAAGGGCTTTTGGCCGCTGCTGCAGGCAACATCGGCTCGCCGCTCATCGAGGTCGTCACCTCGGCGAGCCCGCCGGAATGGCTTGCCGTGGAGCTCTCCAGCTTCCAGCTGCACTGGCCGCACACCATCGCGCCGTACGCCGCGGCCGTGCTCAACGTTGCGCCCGACCACCTCGACTGGCACGGATCGATGGAGGCATACGCGGCCGACAAGGGGAGTGTCTTCGCGCCAGCGACCATCGCGGTGGTCAACGCCGACGACGCCTGGTCCGTCACGCTCGCCAGCGGGGCCACCAAGCGCATCGAGTTCACGATCGGGGAGCCGCAGCCCGGGCAGTACGGCGTCGTCGCCGGGTTACTTGTCGACGCTGACGGCACGCAGATCTGCCGCGTGACCGACCTGCGGGTCGTCGGCGAGCACAACACGGCCAACGCGCTCGCAGCGGCCGCACTCGCGCGCACCGCCGGCGTACCGGCAGCGGCCGCCGGTGACGTGCTGCGCGCGTTCGATGCGGGCAAGCACCGGCTCGCGGTCGTCGGCACCGTGAACGGCGTGCGTTTCGTCGACGACTCGAAGGCGACCAACCCACACGCCGCCGCCCGCGCGCTCGCGTCGTACGAGCGCGTCGTCTGGATTGCCGGCGGCCTGAACAAGGGACTCGAATTCGATGACCTCGTGGCCGGCGCACGCGAGCGCCTGGCAGCGGCGGTGCTGATCGGCACGAGCGCGGGCGAACTGCGATCCGCACTCGCGCGCCACGCGCCCGAAGTCCCCGTGCACGAGGCGGAATCCATGCAGACTGCAGTCGAGGTCGCTGCCGGTATAGCGCGACCCGGCGACACGGTGTTGCTCGCCCCGGCGGCAGCTTCCATGGACATGTTCCGTGACTACCGCGACCGCGGCGATGCCTTCACCGCCGCGGTGCATGACCTCACGACGCGAACGGAGACCTGACGTGACGACGGTGCCGGAGGCGCGCCGCGCACCGGCCCGGCCGAAGTCGCGCTCCGCCCTCGACGCCAGGACCGCGCTGCTCGATCGCCCACTGGCGTCGTACTACCTGCTGGTGGGCGCGACGTTGCTGCTCCTCGGCATCGGCCTGGTGATGGTGTTCTCCGCGTCGAGTATCGACGCGTTCGAGACGTCAGGGTCGTCGTTCACGCTGTTCCAGCGGCAGCTGATGTGGGTCGCAATCGGGCTGCCGGCCATGGTGTTCGCGACGTTCATGCCGGTGCGGTTCTTCCGCCGCATGGCGTACCCGCTGTTGCTACTGACCGTTTCGCTGCTCGTGCTCGTCCTGGTGCGCGGAAAGTCGGTCGACGGCGCGACGCGCTGGCTGGTGTTCGGACCGGTGCAACTGCAGCCCAGTGAGCTGGCCAAACTCGCGCTCACCCTCTGGGGCGCCGACCTGTACGCGCGAAAGCCCAAGCTGCTCTCGGACTGGCGGCACGCGTTCATCCCGCTGGTGCCCGTCACTACGTTGATGGCCGGCCTCATCATGCTCGAGCCCGACATGGGCACGACGCTCGTTCTGTTTTGCGTGCTCATCGCCCTGTTCTGGGTGATCGGCATGCCGGCCCGCCAGTTCGGCGGCTTCTTCGGCGTCCTGACCGCCTGCAGCGTTGTCGTCGCGATGATCGAGCCGTACCGGCTGGACCGGATCCGCGC
>JBKJZO010000186.1:0-21105 GCA_046715235.1 Mycobacteriales bacterium | reverse complement strand
GCCTGATCGCCTCCGTGACGAACTCCTTCGCCGCGTGTACGGCGGCCGGCACGTCGTCGCCGTAGGCCAACCGCGCCGCTATCGCCGACGCCAGCGTGCAGCCCGAACCGTGCGTGTGGCGCGTCGCAATCCGCTCCGCCGGCAACTCGATCGCCACATCGCCGTCGTAGAGCAGGTCGATCGCGGGCCCCTGAAGATGGCCGCCCTTGACCAGTACCCACCGCGACCCGAACTCGAGCACGGCCTCCGCCGCCTTGCGCAAGCCGGTCGCGTCGGCGACCTCGATTCCCGTCAATGCGAAGACCTCAGGCACGTTGGGCGTGACGATTCTTGCGAGGGGGAGCAAGCGGTCGCGGTAGACGTCGAGCGCTTCGGCGCTGAGCAGGGTCGCGCCGCTCGTCGAGACGCAGACCGGGTCGACGACGAGCGGCAGGTCGAGTCCAGTCAACTGGTCGGCGACGATCTCGGCGATGCCTGCTGTCGCAAGCATTCCCGTCTTCACGGCGTCGGCGCCGATGTCATCGAGTACGGACCGGATCTGAGCGCGCACGCCGTCGTTCGATGTCGGCCACACGCCCTGCACGCCGATCGAGTTCTGCGCTGTGAGCGCGGTGACCGCGGTCGATACGTGCACCCCCAGAGCGAGGCCGGTCTTGATGTCGGCCTGGATCCCGGCCCCGCCGCCGGAGTCGGAACCGGCGATCACCAGCACGCGTGGCCGCGTCACGGCGTGTCCGCGAAGTGGTCGAAGCCCGCGCTCCGCGTCCGAGCCGGTGCATCCGTCAGCCCGGAGGGGTGCGGGCTGACGGCAGGCACGATCGAGCCGACGTGACAGACCCCGGTGCGGGCAGCCTCGGAGAGCAGCCGCATCGAGACGTTGGGCGGCGCGGTGCACACCAGCGCGTGGTCCTCGCCGCCATGCAACAACCAGTCGTCGACGCTCGCGCCGAGATCGTCGGCCGCGGCAGTAAGTTCGTCGTCTTGCCAACTCGAGAAATCGAGGTCGACGTCGACGCGCGACGCCCGCGCGACGTGCAGGAGGTCGGCGAGCAAGCCGTCGGATACGTCGATCATCGCGGTCACGCCCGCTGCCGCCAGCCGCGCTCCCGCGCCGTACGGGGGCACGGGGACTCGGTGCAGGTCGACCAGCGGGGCGTGGCGTTCGATGAGGGTCGCGTCGCCCCGCCGGAGCAGCTCGAGACCCGCCGCGGAGCACCCCAGCCGCCCGACGACATACACCTCGTCGCCGGCACTCGCACCGCCTCTGGTCACCGGACTCCGGTTGTCCAGCGAGCCGAGTGCGGTCACCGAGATCGTCAGTTGGTCGGCTCCGACGGTGTCCCCACCGGCGACCGTAGCGCCGCCCCGCGCAGCCTCCTCGACCAGGCCGCGGAAGAGCTCCTCGGCGAACGAGACGCGCGTGCTCGCCGGCGCCCCGAACGCGACGAGCAGCGTCACTGGGCGCGCGCCCATGGCCTCGAGGTCGGCGATATTCTGCGCGGCGGCCTTGCGCCCGATGTCGTTCGCCGACGACCAGTCAGTACGGAAATGGCGGCCTTCGACGAGCATGTCGGTCGTCGCCACGACTCTCGGGTCGCCTCCGAGCGAGACCACAGCGGCGTCGTCGCCCGGTCCGGTTTCCTCCACGCCCCAGCCGTTGCGCGACGCAACGATGGCGGCCATACGGCGGATCAAACCGAACTCGCCGATGTCGCCCAGTGTTGGTTCAGCCGTGCTCACGACGAGACCCTATGTCCGCTCGCCGATCGTGTAGCGTCCGGCACGAGAACACAGACTGCTAAGGGGTGCCAAAGATGGTCCAGGCCTACATACTGATCCAGACAGAGGTCGGCAAGGCCGCGTCGGTCGCCGCCTCGATCCAGGACATCGTCGGCGTCACCCAGGCAGAGGACGTCACGGGTCCCTACGACGTGATTGTGCGAGCCGAGGCCGGCGACATGGACGCGCTCGGCAAGCTTGTGGTTGCCAAAGTGCAAGCGGTCGACGGCATCACCCGCACGTTGACCTGCCCCGTCGTACACCTCTGAGCGTGCCTGCGGGCATTACCGCGTGACCAGCAGGGCGTTCACGACGGCTGCGCTCGTTCTCGCCGTCATGATCGCGCCGTCGGCGTGCTCGCGGGACAGCGGCACCGGGCCCGTTTCGGTGTCGCCGCCGGAGGTCTCGGCCGCCGTTCAACGTGCGTGCGAGGGGCTCGCCGCCGAGTTGCCGGCCACGGTCGGCGACGGACTGGTCCGGCGTACGACCAAGCCTGAGTCCCCGCTCGTCGCCGCATGGGGTGATCCGGCCGTCGTCCTGCGCTGCGGGGTGCCGGTCGATCCAGACTTCAGCGCTGGTGACCAGGTCATCGAGATCACCCGCGACGGCACGGTCGGCTGGTGGGCCAACCGCAACGGCGATACGGCGATCTGGAGTACGCCGCACGCCACGGTTCACGTCGAGGTGCGCATCCCCGGCAAGTACCAGGGCGCCGACATCCTCACCCCCCTGACACCCGCAGTCTCGAAAGTCCGCCTGCTCTAGCCACTTGCGCGACTGGTGACCGTTTCTGCAGGCGGCCCACGCTCAGATCGACGAGTTTCACCGGCACAAACGGTCACAAGTGGAGATCGGGCGCCGCTTTGGTCAGAGCTCGCCCCTTTCGCCCGTCGCGAACGCCAGGCGAGCGCGGGTGAAACGACGCCGAGAGGATCTTTGGATGGCGCTCCCACTTGTGACCGTTTAGGCCGCCGAATCAGAGAAATCTGAGCGTGGTCCGCGTGCAGTAACGGTCACAAGTGGCGCAGGTAGCGCTGCGGGTCGGTCAGGAACGCGCGCCAGTGCTGCACGAGGTCGAGTTCCTCCCACCTCGCCTCGCGGATGCCCCACGGCCCGAGCTCGAGGATCGTCGCCCCTGGCGTGGCCGCGATGATCGGCGAGTGCGTTGCGACGATGGCCTGCGCTGTGCCGGATCGGGCGACGTCGCCGAGCAGCCCGACCAGTGCGAGACAGGCAGTGAACGACAGTGCCGACTCGGGTTCGTCGAGCAGGTACAGACCGGGACTGTCGACCCGGCTGCGCAGTACCTCGACGAATGATTCGCCGTGCGACATCTCGTGGAAGGCCGGATCGCGTCCCGGATGCTCCTCCAGGTAGGTGTAGTAGCCGTGCATCGTCTCCGCGCGCAGGAAGAAACCCCAGCGTGAGGCGCCTGGTTGCCTGGCCAGCGTCAACCACGTCCACAGCTCGGATTCACTCTCACGCGTGCTGTGCATCGCACCCGTCGAGCCGCCTTCCCTCGACATACCGAACTGGATAGCGAGCGCTTCGACCAGGGTCGACTTGCCTGAACCGTTCTCGCCCACGAGCACTGTCAGCGGGCCGAGATCGAGACCGTCGTCGAGCAGCTGCCTGACCGCGGGAATCGTCGCCGGCCACTTGGATGCGTCGAAGGACGCGCGTGGTTGGCGGCTGACATGCGAGACCGGCAAACCGGAGTGCACTCGCTTCACGGCATCAGCGCAGGCCGGTGCCGCGCTCTAACGCGATCTGCACGAGGCGGTCGACGATCTCCGGGTAGGTCACGCCGCTCGCCGCCCACATCTGCGGGTACATCGACAGCGGCGTGAACCCGGGCATCGTGTTGATCTCGTTGACGACGAGGCCCGCGTCGGTGAGGAAGAAGTCGACGCGCGCCAGGCCGGCGCAGTCGAGCGCGACGAAGGTCTCGACCGCGAGCCGACGAACCTCCTCAGTGACCGAGTCATCGAGTTTCGCCGGGATGTCGAAGGTCGTGCTGCCCGGCAGGTACTTCGCCTCGAAGTCGTAGAAGTCGAACTCGGCGCCGACGTGGATCTCGGCGGGGACGCTCGCCTGCGGCGGGGCACCCCCCACGCCGTCGAGTACGGCGCACTCGACTTCCCGGCCGACGAGTGCCTTCTCGACGATGACCTTGCGATCACACGACCTGGCGTGGTCGATGGCTGCCGCGAGCCCCTCGCGGGAGCTGACCTTGCTGATGCCGATGCTCGACCCGCCGCGGGCGGGTTTCACGAAGACGGGGTAACCGAGCGCATCGACGGCGTCAGAGGCGGCGGCGGGAGCTGCCGTCCACTCACGGTCACGGACGACGACGTACGGCCCGACGGGGAGTCCGCGCGCGGCGAGCAGCAGCTTCATGTACTCCTTGTCCATCGACACAGCGCTCGACAGGACCCCGCTGCCGACGTAGGGAATGCCTGCCAGCTCGAGCAGGCCCTGGATGGTGCCGTCCTCGCCGTACGGACCGTGCAGCGTGGGAAATACCACGTCGACGCTGGTGAGCGCAGACGGAATCTCCCCTGGCCGCAGCGTGAGCAGCCCGCCGGTCGACGGATCACCCGGCAGCACCACAGCCGCTCCGGTGGACTCGTCGACGCTGGGCAACTCCCGCCCTTGGGCCCGCAGCGCCGAGGGGTCGTCCGGCGCAATGACCCAGTGCCCTTCGGTTGTGATGCCGACGGCGACGACGTCGTACCGCTCGCGGTCGAGCGCGGCGAGCACACTGCCAGCGGAAACGCACGAGATCTGGTGCTCGGAGCTTCTGCCCCCGAAGAGGACGGCGATACGGATGCGGGACAACGAAGCTCGCACCTTCCGGTCGGTGGCGGTTCGCAGGAGCCTACCGGCCGCTCAACCCGCCTTCATTCGCCGGACCGGCTGACCCGGACTCCAGTGCTCGACCACCAGCTGGTTCCCGTCGACGCGCACTGTCGACGCGTCGGTGAGGTCGAGCCGGAACACCGCGGGTCCGGGAGGACCCGGTGGCGCCCCTTTGGCATAGGCGGCCAGGCCCTGTGGATCGTCCACCGGCTCCGCGACCCCGCTGACCTTGCCATCGCCCGGCCAGGCGCTCCCGTCGTCACCCGCGTCGACAGAACCGCTGTGGACGGCGACCCGGCCGTCCCGGCGCAGGTCCTTGAACTTCAGCGAGCCGGGGATGCCGGCAATCCAGAACTCCCCGTTGCGGATCGCGATCTCGATGCCGCTGATGCGCGGCGATCCGTCCCGCTTCAGCGTCGCCATGAGCTTGTGGGTCTGCGCGTCCAACCGCGCCTGTACGGCGGCCGCCAGCTCGGGTGCCTCGCTCTCGAACTGCTGCCAGCTGGCCACGGTTCAGCGACCTTCCGCCTTTGCCTCACGGGACATGAGGCTGCGGACCATGTCGCGCGGGCTCATTCCGTCGTGGACGACGTGCACGACATGCGCCGCGATCGGCATGTCGACGTCGTGCTTGCGGGCGAGGTCGCTGATGGACCGCGAGGTCTTCACGCCCTCGACCACCATGCGCGTGCTCGACATGATCTCGTCGAGAGAACGGCCCTGGCCGAGTTGCTCACCGACACTGCGGTTGCGGCTCAGCGGCGAGCTGCACGTCGCGACCAGATCGCCCATGCCCGCCAGTCCCGCGAACGTACGCGCGTCGGCGCCCAGAGCCGCACCCAGCCGAGTCATCTCGGCGAGGCCCCGCGTGATCAGCGATGCCCTGGTGTTGTCGCCGAAACCCATGCCCTGCGCCATGCCCACCGCGAGCGCGATGACGTTCTTGACGGCACCGCCGAGCTCGCACCCGATGACATCGGTGTTGGTGTAGGGCCGGAAGTACGCCGTGTGGCAGGCCGCCTGCAGACGGGCCGCCGAGGTCGCGTCGCTGCATGCAACGACCGTCGCCGCCGGCTGATGCTCGGCGATCTCGTGGGCGAGGTTGGGGCCGCTGACGACGGCCACCCGATCGGCGGGAACGTCAGCGATCTCGCAGATGACCTCGCTCATGCGCTTGTTCGACTCGAGCTCGACGCCCTTCATCAGCGACACGAGCAGCGCGTCGCGCGGGATCAACGGGGCCCAGACCGACAGGTTCTCGCGCAGCCGTTGGGACGGCACCGCGAGTACGACCAGGTCGGCCCCGGCGAGCGCCTGCTCCGCATCGTGCGTTGCGTCCAGTGATGCCGGCAGCCTGATGCCCGGCAGGTAGTCGGGGTTTTCCTTGGTGCGGCGGATCGTCTCGGCGAGTTCTTCACGGCGCGCCCAGAGCACAGTGTCGGTGCCGGCGTCGGTGAGAACGGACGCGAACGTCGTCCCCCACGTGCCCGTCCCGAGAACCGCGGCCCGTGTCACGCCGACCTCCTCGTCTCCGCGTCGGCACCCATTGCTCGGTCGCCGCGGATCTGCGCAACGAGCGTCGTAATGTCGTCCATGATCGCGTCGGTGCACTCCCGAAGCGAGCGAGCGTCCATCTTGCCACCGGCCCATCGCGACAGCTCTACAGGGGCGCCAGCGCGGACGTGGAGTGTCTTGCGCGGAAGTGGGCGGAAACGCCCGCGCCGGCCCAGGAACTGCTGAGCCCCCCACTGCCCCACGGGTATGACGGGCACGCCGGTCTCGATCGCGAGGCGGGCCACGCCCGTGCGCGCCTTCATCGGCCAGTAGTCCGGGTCGCGGGTGGTCGTGCCCTCGGGATAGATGACGACGACCTCTCCCGCCCGCAACGCCGCGGCGGCCGCATCCAGCGCGTGCCGAGCCTCCGCGGAGTACCGGTAGACGGGAATCTGGTGCAGGCCGCGCAGGATCGTCGCGGCGACCGGAATCTTGAACAGCGACGCCTTTGCCATGAACCGCGGCGGCCGTCCGCCCTCGTGGATGTAGACCCCCAGGGCGAAGGGATCGGCGACCGAGATGTGATTGGCGGCGATGATCACGCCGCCGGTGCGGGGGAAGTTCTCGTATCCGCGGAAGTCCCAACGAAAGAGCAGGCGCATCAACGGCCTCACCAGAACGACGGCGAACCTGTACCAGCCCTCGGTCACTGCACCTCCGGTCCCGGTGGGCACCCGCCGATCGGGAGGTGATCCTCTCACCGGTTCCTGCGGTCTCGTTACGCTCCCCGCGGAGGTTCGTGGTGAGCGCGGTGTCTGGCAGCGATCCGCAATGGGTCGTCGTACTCCCGGTCAAGGAACTGCCGCTGGCGAAAACGCGGCTGGCCAAACTCGCTCCGGCGGATCGAGCGGACGTCGCGCTCGCGATGGCCTGCGACGTCGTAGTCGCGGCACTGGCAAGCGCCGCGGTCGGGGCGGTCATCGTCACGACGAACGACCTCAGGGCAGCGGCCGACCTGGAGCGGCTCGGTGCGCGAGTTGTCGCTGATTCGGCCGACAGCGGCCTCAATGCCGCCCTGACGGACGCGGCGAGAGTCGCCGGCGGCTGGTATCCGCGCTCGCCAGTGGCCGCGCTTTCGTCCGATCTGCCGGCGCTGCGGACCGAGGAGCTGACCGCCGCACTCGCCGCTGCATCGCGTGGGCCACGCGCGTTCGTGCCCGACCGGCAGACGATCGGTACGACGATGCTCACCGCCGCGGCAGGGGTGCCACTCGATCCTCAGTTCGGTAGTGACTCGCGGGTGCGCCATCGGAACACTGGTGCGACGGAACTCATGAACTCTGATTGGCTCGGCCTGCGTTGCGACGTCGACACGGACGTCGACTTGCGCCGTGCCGGCGAGTTGGGGGTGGGGCCGCATACTGCCGCGGTCCTCACGCGGCTCGGGCTGGCCGGCTGACGCTCGATATGCTGACCGCCGCCGATTGCGAAAGGGCTGGTCATGGCACAGGGCACGGTCAAGAGCTTCTCCGAGGAGACGCACAGCGGTTCGGTGCTGCTCGACGACGGCATGGAGATCCCGCTTCCGGCTGATGCGTTCGACCGGTCCGGGCTGCGGATGCTGCGCTTTGGCCAGCGAGTGCGATTCGAGCTCGAAGGCACGGGCGACGACCGCAGAATCAGTTCGATCGACCTGGTGACCATGTCTCGCTGAGACTGCACAGACGAACGAAGGCCCCGCTTCAGTGGGGCCTTCGTTCGTTTGGTGACCTAGGACTACTTGCGCGCAGCAGGCTTCTTGGCCGCCGTTTTCTTGGCGGCGGGCTTCTTCGCCGCGGTCTTTGCCGCAGGCTTGGCCGCAACGGTCTTCTTGACCGCCGGAGCCTTCTTGGCCGGAGCCTTCTTGGCCGGAGCCTTCTTGGCCGGAGCCTTCTTGGCCGGAGCCTTCTTTGCTGCCGCGGGAGCCTTCTTGGCGGCTGGGGCCTTCTTGGCCGGAGCAGCCTTGGCTGCCGACTTCGCCGGCTTTGCTGCCGCGACCGACCGGCCGGCGCCGGCTGCTGCGCCGGCCAGCTTCTTGGCGCCCGTGACGACGTCCTTGAAACCCTGACCTGCTCGGAATGCCGGGACTGAGGTCTTCTTCACCTTCACCGTCGCGCCCGTGGCCGGGTTGCGCGCGATTCGCGCCGCGCGATTGCGCTTCTCGAAGACTCCAAAGCCCGTGAGCCCCACGCGTTCGCCCTTAGCGACAGCGCGCTGAATCTCCTCGAAGACCGCGTCGACTGCCTTGGTCGCGACGCTGCGGCCCTCGCCCAGCCTGGCGGCGACGGCCTCGATCAGCTCGGACTTGTTCACTAACAACACCTCCGGAACGTGTCTGGCCCAGTGCCCGACCCGCTGAACGCTACGGGGATAGCCGTGCCGAGACAATCATCCGAGCCGCATTTCGCCTTGTGTCGCAAGGGGATTCGCGAGTAGCGCAGTCGACAGAGCCGTGGCCTTCGCGCCTCCCGGCAGAGCTACGACAAGAACGCCCGCTGGAAAAGCCTTGCTACGTAAGGCGTTTCCGGCGCCGTCAGTTTTCGTCGGCCGTGCTGTACGTGCCGTCGTCAAGCTCCGCGATCAATGCGTCGAGTCGCTCCGATGCACGACGCAGGTCGTGCTTCGATGCGTTCGTGATGGCGATGAGCCGTCGTACGACGTCGCCTTTGGTATCGACGTCAGTGCGAAGAGACGCGACGCGGCGATGCGTTTCGAGCAGACGCTGCGACAGGGTCGCGAAGAGTTCGTCCTCGTCGGTCACGTCGCCATTGTGCCGCCCTCAGGCGACGCGTGGCTTCCAGCTCGGCCGCGACTTCTCGTAGACCGTGATGTCGTCGACATTGCGCAACGTCAGCCCGATGTCGTCCAGACCCTCCATCAGCCGCCAGCGCGTGTAGTCGTCGACCTCGAAGCTCGCAACGACATCGCCAGCACGCAGTTCCCGGGACTCGAGGTCGACGGTCACGTCGAGCGCGGGATCGGCTTCGATTGCCGCCTGCAGCGACGCGACGGTCTCCTCGGTCAACTGCACGGGCAGCAGGCCGACCTTCGTGCAGTTGTTGCGGAAGATGTCGGCGAAGCGCGACGAGACGATGACCCGGAAGCCGTAGTCCTCCAACGCCCATACGGCGTGTTCTCTCGACGATCCAGTGCCGAAGTTGGGGCCGGCGACAAGGATGGCCGCGCCGGCGTACTGCGGCTGGTTGAGGACGAACGACGGGTCCTCGCGCCATTCGCTGAAGAGCCCGGCGCCGAAGCCGGTGCGCTCGATCCGCTTGAGCCAGTCACTCGGGATGATCTGGTCGGTGTCGACGTCGGACCTGCGCAGCGGCACGGCGGTTCCGGTGATGACTGTGATCGGCTGCATCGCCTAGACCTCCAGGTCTGCGGGTGCGGACAGGTGACCGGTGATCGCGGTGGCTGCGGCGACCTGCGGCGACACGAGGTGGGTGCGGCCCCCGCGCCCCTGCCGGCCCTCGAAGTTGCGGTTGGACGTCGACGCGGCGCGCTCGCCGGGCTGGAGGATGTCGGGGTTCATGCCCAGGCACATCGAGCACCCCGCCGACCGCCACTCGAAACCGGCCGCCGCGAAGACCTGGTCGAGCCCTTCATGCTCGGCCTGCGCCTTGACGACCATCGATCCGGGTACGACGAGCGCGCGCAGCCCTTCGTGCACCTGGCGACCGCGCACGATGTCGGCTGCGGCCCGCAGGTCCTCGATCCGACCGTTGGTGCAGGACCCGATGAAGACCGTGTCGACGGTCACGTCACGCAACGGCATGCCTGGCGTCAGCCCCATGTAGATGATCGCGCGCTCGGCCGCCTCGCGGCTGCCGGCGTCGGCGTACGACGACGGGTCGGGCACCACGTCGCCGAGCGGCGCGCCCTGCCCCGGGTTGGTGCCCCAAGTGACGAACGGTGTCAACGTGCTCGCGTCGAGGTGTACCTCGCGGTCGAAGGTCGCGTCGTCGTCGGTGACCAGCGATCGCCAGTTGTCGACGGCGACGTCCCAATCGGCGCCCTGCGGCGCGTGGTCGCGGCCCAGCAGGTAGTCAAAGGTCGTGTCGTCAGGCGCGATCATCCCGGCCCGGGCACCCGCCTCGATCGACATGTTGCAGATGGTCATGCGGCCTTCCATCGACAAGGCCCTGATCGCCTCGCCGCGGTACTCGATGATGTGGCCCGAGCCGCCGCCAGTGCCGATCTGCGCGATGACCGCCAAGATGATGTCCTTCGGCGTCACCCCGGCGGGCAATGCGCCGTCAACCGTGACCGCCATGGTCTGTGGCCGCGTCTGCGGCAACGTCTGCGTCGCGAGAACGTGCTCGACCTCGCTGGTGCCGATGCCGAACGCAAGGGCTCCGAACGCGCCGTGGGTCGACGTATGGCTGTCACCACAGACGATGGTCATGCCTGGCTGGGTGATGCCCATCTGCGGGCCGATGACGTGCACGATCCCCTGACCGGCGGTGCCCATCGGGTGCAGGCGGACGCCGAATTCTGCGCAGTTCTTGCGCAGCGCCTCGATCTGCGCGCGCGAGACCGGGTCGGCGATCGGCTGGTCGATGTTCAGCGTCGGGACGTTGTGGTCCTCGGTCGCGAGCGTGAGGTCGGGCCGGCGCACCGGCCGACCGGCCAGGCGCAGCCCGTCGAAGGCCTGGGGAGAGGTCACCTCGTGAATGAGGTGCAGATCGATGTAGAGCAGTTCGGGCTCGCCCTTAGCCGCGCGCACGACGTGCGCATCCCACACCTTCTCCGACAACGTCTTACCCATGCGTCTCACAATCTGGGATACATTGTTTCGTATGACGGACACTCTAAGCGGTGTAGGAGTTCTCGACAAGGCGGTTACCGTTCTTGACGCCCTGAGCGCGGAGCCGCGCTCCCTTGCCGAGCTGACCGCCGCCACCCGCCTTCCCCGCGCGACGGCGTACCGGCTCGCCGTTGCTCTGGAGGCGCACCGCCTCGTCACCCGCGACGCCGACGGGCGCTTCTCCCTCGGCGGCAAGATCGCTGAGCTCGCCCGAGGCGGGGCCGGCGTTTCCGACCTCGCCCCCGCCGCCGTCTCGCGGCTGCGCGACGTCACCGGTGAGAGCGCGCAGGTCTACGTCCGCCACGGCGATCAGCGAGTCTGTGTCGCCGCGGCCGAGCGGCCCACCGGGCTGCGCGACTCGGTGCCGGTCGGCGCTGTGCTGCCCCTGACGGCTGGTTCGGCCGCCCAGGTTTTCCTCGCCTGGTCAGTGGACGGCGATCGCAGCAGGTTGCTGGGCCAGGCCGCGTTCACAGAGCGCCAGTTGGCACAGGTACGCCGGCGCGGCTGGGCCGAGAGCGTCGGCGAAAGGGAGAGTGGCGTCGCGTCGGTGTCGGCTCCGGTTCTTGTCGCGGATCAGCTCGTCGCGGCGATCTCGGTGTCAGGACCGATCGACCGGCTCAGCCGTACGCCTGGCCGCCGTTTCGCCGCCGCCGTACAGGCCGCGGCTCAGTCGCTCTCAGCCGCTCTCAGCTGAGTTGACGGGTCGGACTCACAAGTCCAAGGAGAATGCTGGCAGGGTCCACGGTGATCGATCAGCATGGGAGGTGATGTCGTGACGCTCGACGCCGTTGTCGTCGGATCAGGCCCGAACGGGTTGGCGGCCGCACTGACCCTCGCCATGAGCGGGTTGCAGGTGCGCGTCTACGAAGCAGCCGAAACCCCGGGCGGCGGTTGCCGAACCGCGGCGCTGACCTTGCCGGGGTTCGCGCACGACGTGTGCTCCGCCGTACATCCGCTGGCGTTGGCGTCGCCGTTTCTCCGCCGGCTCGGTCTCGAGGATCTGGGGGTGCGGCTTCTGCAACCCGACGTCGCACTTGCCCATCCCCTGGATGGCGGCCGAGCGGCGGCACTCACCCGGTCCGTCGAGGAGACCGCCGCCGCTCTCGGCGCGGACCGCGGCGCCTACCTGGCGCTGATGGGTCCCCCGGCGCGGCATTGGGAGGCACTGGTCGACGAGTTGTTCAGCCCGCTGCGGCGCATCCCCCGGCATCCGGCGATCCTGGGTCGGTTCGGGCTCGCGGGAGTGCGGTCGGCGCAAGGCCTGGCCGAGTCGCGCTTCACAGAAGACCCGGCGCGCGCGCTTCTGGCCGGGATCGCGGCCCACTCGGTGCTGCCCTTGTCGACCGCCGGTACGGCGGGGGTCGCGATCGTGCTCGGCATGCTCGGCCACGGGGTTGGCTGGCCAGTCGTCGAGGGCGGCAGCGACCGGCTCGTCGCGGCGATGGTGAGCCTGCTCCGACGGTACGGCGGCGAGATCGTGCTGGGCGAGCGCGTCGACTCACTCAACGCGTTGCCCCCAGCGCGAGCGACGCTGCTCGATGTGACGCCCCGGCAGTTCGCCGCGCTGGCGGGCGGATCGCTGCGGCCGTCGTACCGGCGGCGGCTCAGCCGATTCCGCCACGGGCCCGGTGTGTTCAAGGTCGACTGGGCGCTGTCGGGGCCGGTTCCGTGGGAGGCCCTCGAATGCCGGCGCGCGGGGACCGTCCATGTCGGCGGCACCTTGGGGGAGATCGCGGCGAACGAGGCGGCGGTGACGGCCGGTCAGCATCCCGACCGGCCTTTCCTGATCGCTGCCCAGCCCGGCGTCGTCGATCCCTCGCGCGCCCCGGAAGGGCAGCACACGCTGTGGGCCTATTGCCATGTGCCGAACGGCTCGCGGGTCGACATGACGGATCGGATCGAGGCACAGATCGAGCGGTTCGCTCCTGGGTTCCGCGACCTGATCTTGGCCAGATCCACCCACGACACGGCGGCACTCGAGGCCGGCAACGCCAACTACATCGGCGGTGACATCGGCGGCGGCGCGCAGGACATCCGCCAGACGCTGATGCGCCCGATGGCGCAGTGGGATCCCTACCGCACTCCCCTCGACGGCGTCTATCTCTGCTCGTCGTCGACACCGCCAGGGGGCGGGGTGCATGGCATGTGCGGTCATCTCGCGGCGCGTTCGGCGTTGCGACATGTCTTCGGTCGACGCGAGGCGGCCGGCGACGATCGGGTCGAGCGCTGACAGTGGTAGCCCCAACGGGATTCGAACCCGTGCTACCGCCTTGAGAGGGCGGCGTCCTAGGCCACTAGACGATGGGGCCGTGCACACGTGCGGGGAACACAGTCCCTGTGGAGGACCGCTGCTGGGGTACCTGGACTCGAACCAAGACTAACGGAACCAGAAACCGTCGGGCTGCCAATTACCCCATACCCCAATCGACCCGGCACCGCCGCGGACGGCGTTCCGGATCGCGCCCACAATACCGCGAGCCCGCGAGGCGGGACAAAGCACATCGGTCCTGCGCGGGTCAGTAACCGCGGATGTCGAGGAGGGCGTCGCGCAGCCGCGCCAAAGTGCGTTCGCGCCCGAGCAGCTCGATGGATTCGAACAGCGGCGGGGAAACCGTCTTGCCCGTTACGGCGACGCGCACCGGCCCGAACGCCTGCCGCGGCTTGAGCCCGATCCCGTCGACCAGCGCCTCGCGCAAGGCTGTCTCGATGGTTTCGGTCCGCCAGTCCTGAAGGTCCTCGAGTGCAGACAGCGCGGCGTCCAGCGTGGTGACGGATTCACCGACGAGCGTCTTGGCGGCCGCGGCGTGCTCGACGATCAGCTCGTCGACGAAGAGGAACGCCATCATGTCGACGGCCTCGGCCAGGACGCTCACGCGCTCTTGTACGAGCGGCCCAGCAGCCCGCACGAGCGCGACCTGCTCCTCGGCCGGCTGCTCTGGCAGCAGGCCGGCCGAGACGAGTCGCTCGGCCACCCGCTCCGCGAAGTCGTCGGGGTCGAGCTTGCGAATCCAGATCGCGTTGATGGCTTCGCATTTCTGCACGTCGAAACGGGCCGGGTTGGCGTTGACGTTCGCGATGTCGAAGACCTCGGCCATTTCGGTGAGGCTGAAGATCTCGCGATCGCCGCCGTACGACCAGCCGAGCAGCGCGAGGTAGTTGCACAGGCCCTCGGGCAGGAAGCCGCGCTCGCGGTAAAGGTTGAGCGAGGACGTCGGATCGCGCTTCGACAGCTTCTTGTTGCCCTCACCCATCACGTAGGGCAGATGACCGAACAGGGGTGTCGTGCCGCTGCCGACGCCGATCTCGGCCATGGCCTCGTACAGCGCGATCTGGCGCGGCGTGGACGAGAGCAGGTCCTCGCCGCGCAGGACGTGGGTGATCTCCATCAGCGCGTCGTCGACCGGGTTGACCAGCGTGTAGAGCGGCTGCCCATTGGCGCGGACGATGACGTAGTCGGCCACGTGCTCCTTCGCGAACGTCACCTCGCCGCGCACAAGGTCGCCGAAGGTGATGTCGCGATCGGGCATCCGCAGCCGCAGCACCGGCTCGCGACCCTCGGCACGGAACGCCGCGCGCTGCTCGTCCGTCAGGTCGCGGCAGTGGTTGTCGTAGCCGGGCGGGCGACCGGCGGCCTTCGTGCGGGCATCGACCTCCTCGGCGGAGCAGAAGCACTCGTAGGCGCGGCCGGCCTCGTGCAGCCGCCGGGCGACGTCGGCGTAGAGGTCGAATCGCTGTGACTGCCGGTACGGCGCGTGCGGGCCGCCGACCTCGGGGCCTTCGTCCCAGTCGAGTCCGAGCCAGCGCATCGAGTCGACGAGCGCGTCGTACGACTCCTCGGAGTCCCTGGCCGCGTCGGTGTCCTCGATGCGGAACACCAGGGTGCCCATGTGGCGCCTGGCGAAGGCCCAGTTGAACAGCGCCGTGCGAATCATGCCGACGTGCGGATTGCCCGTCGGTGAGGGGCAGAACCGGACCCGAACCGGCGCGTCAGCCACGTGCGCTCACCACATTGCTCAACGTCCCGATCCCTTCGATGGTGATGGAAACCTCGTCGCCGGGTTTCATCGGTCCGACACCCGCCGGCGTACCGGTGAGGATGACGTCGCCCGGCAACAGCGTCATCACCCGGCTGATAACCGCAATGCAGTCGGCGATGCTGTGGATCAGCTGCGATGTGCGAGCACTCTGCCTCTGCTCACTATTGAGACTCGTGCCAATGGCCAGATCCGCGGGGTCGACGTCCGTTTCGATCCAGGGCCCGAGCGGGCAGATCGAGTCGTAGCCCTTGGCGCGGGTCCACTGCCCGTCGGACTTCTGCTGGTCGCGCGCGGTCACGTCGTTGGCGCACGTGTAACCGAGTACGACGTCGAGCGCCTTCTCCGCCGGCACATCGCGGGCGAGCCGGCCGATGACGACCGCCAGCTCGCCTTCGAAGTCGAGCTGCTGCACCCCCGCCGGATACTGGATCAGATCGCCCGGACCGCAGACGGCGGTGGAGGGCTTGATGAAGATAACGGGCGTCTCGGGCGGCGCGTCACCACCCATCTCGCGCACGTGCTCGGCGTAGTTCTTGCCGATCGCTACCACCTTGCTCGGGATCATCGGAGCGAGCAGGCGTACGCCGGCCAGCGGCACCCGCGCGCCCGTGAAACTGACCTGCCCGAAAGGATGCCGGTCGAGCACAGCGAGCTCGTCGCCCTCGACGACGGCGAAGCCCACCTCACCGCCGGCACTGAACCGCGCGATCCGCATGCGAGAGAACGCCCCAATCGTCGTAGGCCGGAACGCCGCAGGCTACGACGGTTGCTCGCCTTGCCGCAGCAACCCGAACGTCACGGCGTCGTCGAGCGCCTGCCACGACGCGGCAATGATGTTCTGGTCGACGCCGATGGTGTCCCACTCAGTGGTGCCGTCAGAGGTCTCGACGAGCACGCGCGTCACCGCCCCCGTGCCACCGCCGCCCTCGACGATGCGGACCTTGTAGTCGACCAGCTCGAGGCTGGCCAGCGCGGGATAGAGCTGCCCCAACGCGTTGCGTAGCGCGTTGTCGAGTGCGTTGACGGGGCCATTTCCCTCGCCAGTGGCGACGATGCGCTCGCCCTTGGCTCGCAGCTTCACGGTTGCCTCGCTCGAGAGCATGCCGTCGGCCCGGCGTTCGACGATAGTGCGCCACGACTCCAGCTCGAAGAACCGCGTGTGATCACCCATCTCGTCGCGCAGCAGCAGCTCGAACGACGCGTCAGCAGCCTCGAAGGTGTACCCGAGCGACTCGAGTCCCTTGACCCGCTCGATGACCCGCATCACGGTCTCGGGCTTGTCGTCGAGGTCGAGCCCCATCTCCTTGCCCTTCATCACGATCGTCGCCCGGCCGGCCAGCTCGCTGACGAGCAGGCGCATGTCGTTTCCGACATCGCGCGGGTCGATGTGCTGGTACATCTCGGGATTGACCTTGATCGCGCTCACGTGCAGGCCGGCTTTGTGCGCGAAGGCCGACAGCCCGACGTACGACGCGTGCGGGTCGGGCGCGATGTTGGCGACCTCGGCGATGGCATGACTGACCGGGACGAGCTCAACCAGCCGGCCCGGCGGCAGCACGCTGCGACCCATCTTGAGCTCGAGGCCGGCGATGACACTGAACAGGTCGGCGTTGCCGCAGCGCTCGCCGTACCCGTTGGCCGTGCCCTGCACATGCGTCGCGCCCGCCTCGACCGCGGCGAGTGTGTTGGCGACCGCACAGGCGGTGTCGTTGTGGCAGTGGATGCCGAGGCGGGCTTGCGTCTGCGCGACCGCGGCGACGACGTCGCCGAGCGGACCCGGCATCATGCCGCCGTTCGTGTCGCACAGAGCGACCACGTCGGCTCCTGCCTCGGCGGCCGTGCGGACGACCTCGAGTGCGTACGCCGGGTTGGACCGGTATCCGTCGAAGAAGTGCTCCGCGTCGAAGAAGACGCGCTGGCCCTCGGCCCGCAGGTGCGTGATGGTGTCGCGGACCATCTCGAGGTTTTCGTCGAGGGTCGTGCGCAGGGCGTCGGTGACGTGCAGATCCCACGACTTGCCGACGAGCGTCACGACGGGCGCGCCCGACTCGCGCAGGTGAGCGACCTGCGGATCGTCGGCGGCCCTGATGCCCGCCTTACGGGTCGCGCCGAACGCGGCCAGGGTCGCTGTCGTCATCTTCAGCTCGGTCTTGGCCCGGCGGAAGAACTCGGCGTCCTTGGGGTTGGCGCCGGGCCAGCCGCCCTCGACGAAGCCCACGCCGAGGGCATCGAGATGGCGGGAGATCTTGAGCTTGTCCAACACGGTCAGCGCGAGACCTTCCCGCTGCGCGCCGTCACGCAGGGTCGTGTCGTAGACGTGGAAGCTGTCGTCGGTCATCTCAGTCCTTCAAACGAAAAGACCCCCCGCGAATGCGAGAGGTCTGCGCGCTGCGTCAAGATGCGAGCGCGCTAGGTGCCAATAATCCCGAAGGCCATGCCCGCAGTGTGGCAGCCGACCGGCGCGCCATGCAACCGAACCGTTCGCGCCTGCCGCAAGAAATGCGGGTACTACCCGATCATGTACGTCATGACTCGCCAGGGGGAACTCTCAGGTGCCGCTGTGCTGGCGGCCGTCGTACTGCTGATGTCGGCGTGTACGTCGTCGACTGCCGCACCGGCCAGGGGAGCGGCCACGACCTCGGGGACGGCGACGTCGACCGATCCGCCGCTGCCCGCATCGGAAGCGTCGACCGAGCCGGGCGAACCGGTCACTGACGAGGGTTCCGAAGCGCCGGAGCCGTCCGCTTCCCCGGCTGCGCCGTCAGCTTCGCCCGAGCCGCCGCCGGTCTGGACCGTCGGCACGCTGGTACACAAGGGAGATATGGGCGCCGGGGCGCTCGCGCTCCAGCGGCGGCTCTCCCAGCTCGGTTACGACCCGGGGCGCCAGGACGCCCGCTTCGGCATGCAGACGCGCCAGGCGCTGTGGGCCTTCCAGCACGTCAACGACCTGCCGGCCATCGGCGAGGTCGACGCAGTCACCAGCGGCGCGCTCGGCGCACCGAAGAGTCCCCCTGTGCTGTCGGGTGACAGAGGCCCCAACCGCGTCGAGGTAAACATCGGCAAGCAGTACGCCGTCGTCTACCTCGGCGGCAAGATCCGCCTGATCACGCACATCTCATCCGGATCAGGTCGTGCCTGGTGCGAGAAGGACCTGACCGGGACGCTCCGGTGCGCGAGCGGCGGTACGCCGCGGGGTCGCTTCGCGGTGCACACCGAGCTGCAGGGCTGGCGGACGTCGTACCTAGGCAAGCTCTACAAGCCGGCGTACTTCAAGGGCGGCTACGCGCTGCACGGATCGCTGAGCGTGCCCAACTACCCGGCGTCGCACGGCTGCGTGCGGATCCCGATGCACGTCGCCAACTACCTGGTCGACCTGACCGAGAAGAAGATGCCGGTCACCGTCGTATAGCTCATGCCTGGTGCGTCGGCGTGATGACCGCGCGGGCGATGGTGTGGAAGACGGCCTTGAATGCGACCTTGGTCGGCGCCGTGTCCTCGTCGACGTCCTCGAGCCGGTCGACGTCGAGCGCGTGCACGGCGAAGAAGTAACGGTGTGGCCGGTCGCCTTTGGGCGGATCCGCGCCGCGGTACCCCTGCCCGCCGGCGTCGTTGCGCACGTGGAACGCGCCCGGGGGCAGCCGCTTGCCACTCGACTCGCCGGCGTCGGCGTGCAGCTCGGTGGTGTCAGCGGTCAGCCCCACCACCGTCCAGTGCCACCAGCCGGACGGCGTCGGGGCGTCCGGGTCGAAGCAGTTCACGAGGAACGAGCGGGTCTGCTCCGGGAATCCATCCCAGCGCAAATGCGGCGAGTCGTTGCCGCCGTCAGCGACGTAGTCGACAGCCATCGCCTCGCCGTCACGGAGGTCGTCACTCGTGACACTGAACGACGGTACGGCGGGCAGCAGCTCGTAGGGATCCGGCGCCAGCGGGCGGTCGAGGTTCATGGCGGCTCCTCGCGTTTGCCGTGTCCTACCCAAGATCAGTCGTTGACGTACTCGTTCCACACCTTGTAGCGGTCGAGCCGTCCGGTGGCCGCCTGGTGGAACAGCTCCATCAGAGCCTTCGTGACAGGGCCCGGCTTGCCGGTGCCGAGCTTGCGGTCGTCGACCTCGACCAGCGGCACCATCTCGGCCGCCGTACCGGTGAAGAACGCCTCGTCGGCGAGATAGAGGTCGGCGCGGTTGAGGCTCTGCTCGACGACTTCGTAGCCCTCGTCACGCGCGATCGTCATCACGGCGTCGCGGGTGAGCCCGGCGAGAGCGCCGTCGACGAGCGGCGGTGTGAGGAGCTTCTTGCCGTAGATCACGAAGATGTTCTCGCCCGAGCCCTCGGCGATCGTGCCTTCGGGAGTCAGCATGATGGCCTCGTCGTAGCCGGCCTGCAGCGCGGCGACCTTAGCGAGGGACGAGTTGATGTACTGCCCGGTGGCCTTGCCCGCCGGCGGGATCGTGTTGTTGCCGATGCGCTGCCACGACGAGACGGCAGCCCGGCACCCGTTCTCAGCGGCGTCGGCTCCGAGGTAGGCGCCCCACGGCCACACCGCGATGGAGACCTTGGTCTCGCTCGGGAGCGGGTTGAGACCCATCTCGCCGTAGCCGAGGTAAAACAGCGGCCGGATGTAGCACGACTCGACCTCGTTGGCCCGGACCGTCTCCTTCGTCGCCTCGACGATCTCCTCGGCCGTGAACGCCGGCCGCATCATGTAGATGTGCGCCGAGCGGTAGAGCCGCGCGATGTGCTCGGTCAGCCGGAAGACCGCCGGGCCGCGGTCAGTGGCGTACGCGCGGATGCCCTCGAAAACCCCCCACCCGTAGTGCAGCGTCGGGTTGAGCACGTGGATCGTGGCGTCGTCCCAGTCGACGAGCTGGCCGTCCATCCAGATCTTCTTGGTCGGCGTGATCGGCATTGCGTTCTCCTAGGTCAAAGACATGCGCTGAAGGGAGGGTACGGTGCGGCGCGGCGGGTGCGGTAGGAGACCCGTCACGCCCCGCGTACTCGACCCGCCAAGGCCTCGCCGATCTCGGTCGTCGACCGCACGGCCGCCCCACGCTCGAACAGGTCCTCGGACACCGCTTTTTCGACTGCGGCGGCCGCCCCCTGCTCGCCGAGATGCTCGAGCAGCATGGCCACTGAGAGCACGGTCGCGGTCGGGTCAGCCTTGCCCTGGCCCGCGATGTCGGGTGCCGAGCCGTGCACCGGCTCGAACATGCTCGGGTTGGCGCCGCTGACGTCGAGGCTGCCGCTTGCGGCGAGCCCGATGCCACCGGCGATGGCCGCACCGAGGTCGGTGATGATGTCGCCGAAGAGGTTGTCGGTGACCACGACGTCGAAGCGCTCGGGCTGCGTTGCAAAGTACAGCACCGCGGCGTCGACGTGGCAGTAGTCGACGGTGACATCGACGAAGTCGGGAGCCACCGCGTCGACGGTGCGCTGCCATAGGCCGCCGGAGTGCACGAGCACGTTGGTCTTGTGCACGAGCGTGAGCTTCTTGCGCGGACGTGCCTGCGCCCGCCGGAAGGCGTCGCGCACAACGCGCTCGACGCCGTACCGCGTGTTGAGGCTCTCCTCGGTCGCGACCTCGTGCGGCGTGCCGACGCGCAGGTTGCCGCCGGCGCCGGCGTACGGACCCTCGGTGCCCTCGCGGACGACGACCATGTCGATCTCGGCGGGTCCCTTGCCGGCCAGCGGAGTGCTGACGCCCGGGTAGAGCTTCACTGGTCGCAGGTTGACGTGGTGGTCGAGCGTGAAGCGCATCTTAAGCAGCAGACCACGCTCGAGTACGCCGGCTGGCACCGAAGGGTCGCCGACTGCGCCGAGCAGGATCGCATCGTGGCCGCGCAGCTCAGCGATGACAGAATCGGGCAGCGTCTCCCCCGTCGCCTTGTAGCGGCGGGCGCCGAGGTCGTACTCATCGGTCTTGATCGCCAAGTCGTGACACGCAGCGACCGCGGTGAGGACCTTGAGCCCCTCGGCGACGACCTCGGTGCCGATGCCGTCGCCGGGAACGACGGCCAGGCGGATGGACCGACTCATGGTTTGTCCGTCCTGCGTGGCACGGCGGTGCCAGCGACGACCTTGTTG
>JBKJZO010000185.1:0-19820 GCA_046715235.1 Mycobacteriales bacterium | reverse complement strand
CGCTGCTGTGGCAGGAGCCCAAGCTGCAGGGCGGACGCGCGGGCAGGCCGATCCCGATGGGGCTGCAGCGGGTGATCGACGCGACGGCGTTCCGCATCGTGCTGCGGCTGATCACCCTCACCATCGGCGCCGCCGTCGTCGTCGCCGGGCTCATTGGGCCGACGGAGCAGGACGAGAACCCCGCACCGTGGGTGTTCTACGTGACTTTCTGGGTCGGACTGCTCGTCGTCTCCATCCTGTTCGGACCCGTGTGGCGGGTGCTCAACCCGCTGCGGCTGGTGCACCTCGCCATTTCCATGGTCTCGGGCAGCGAACCGGACGAGGGCACCCGGCCGCTTCCGCCACGGCTGGGCTACTGGCCGGCGGTGGTCTCGCTCGTCGCCTTCCTGTGGCTTGAGCTCGTCTATCCGGACCGGGCCGAACCCTACGTCGTGTCGACGTTCATCGCCCTCTACGCCGCCGCCAACATCGTCGCCGCGTCGATCTACGGCATGCGCTGGTTCGACCAGGGCGACGGCTTCGAGGTCTATTCGGGCCTGATGGGTCGCCTGTCGGTGTTCGGCCGGCGCGACGACGGCCGGCTCGTCGTGCGTAACCCTCTCAACGGGATCGCCGGCGTACACATGGGCCCCGGATTCGTCGCGCTCGTCGCCGTGCTCATCGGCTCGACGGCCTTCGACGGCGTCACCCGGACTGTCTGGTGGACTGAGAACGTCGAGGCGGACAGCGTGCCGATCGGTACCCTCGGGCTCGCTGCCTGCATCGTCGTCATCGGCCTGGCGTACGTCGGCGCGTCCCGCGCCTGCGCGCGCTACGGCGAGCTGTCTGCGAGTGAGTTTCCCGGCGCGTTCGCGTCGTCGCTGGTGCCGATCGCCGCGGGATACGGCGTCGCCCACTACTTCTCACTGTTCGTGCTCGACGGGCAGCAGGCGATCAGCACGATGAGCGACCCGTTCGGCACCGGCGCGGACTTCCTCGGCACGGCCGACTGGATCGTCAACTACACGCTGATCCTCCCGAACGCCATCGGGCTGGTGCAGGTTGCGGCCATCGTCATCGGCCACATACTCGGCGTGCTGTCCGCGCACGACCGCGCCGCGCGGCTGCTGCCCGAGGGCTCCCGGCAGGTCGGGCAGTTCCCGATGGTCGCTCTGATGGTGGGCCTGACGATCCTCGGCATCCTGCTGCTGTTCGGCACCTGACGTTTCCGCGGTCCGCGCGCGCGTAAGGTCTGGCGCGTGACCGACGACGCGCGCAGGTTGGTGCCGCGCACTGACGACGTGCTCGCGCACCCCGACATTGCCGCCGCCCTCGACCGCATGCCGCGACGCCTGGTGAAGGGCGCGGTCGCAGAGGCGCAGGAGCGGGCCCGTCGCGGCGACATCGCGGCGGCGGACGTCGTCGCCACCGCAATGGCAGGGCTGCAACAGCCCGGCACCAGTCTGCGCGCGGTCATCAACGCGACCGGCGTCGTACTGCACACCAATCTCGGTCGCGCGTCGCTCGCGGCCGGGGCCCGCGACGCGATGCTCGCAGCCGCCGGGTACGTCGACGTCGAGTTCGATCTCGCGACCGGGCAACGAGCGCGGCGCGGTCGCGGCGCCATCGCCGCACTCCTCGCCGCCGCACCCGACGCACAGGCAGCGATGGTCGTGAACAACGGCGCGGCCGCGCTATTGCTCGCCACGACGGCGATCGCGGCCGGGCGCGACATCGTCATCAGCCGCAGTGAGCTCGTCGAGATCGGTGACGGCTTCCGGTTGCCAGAGCTCATCGCGTCAGCCGGCGGACGGCTCCGCGAAGTCGGCACGACAAACCGCACGTCGCTTCGCGACTACGCCGACGCCATCGGTCCCGGCACCGGCTGCATCCTCAAGGTGCACCCGTCGAACTTCCGCATCGCGGGATTCACCAGCGCGGTCGGCGTCCGCGATCTGGCGTCACTCGGCCTGCCCGTTGTCGTCGACATCGGTTCGGGCCTGCTCGCCGCCGACGATTTGCTGCCCGACGAACCCGATGCCGCCTCAACACTGCGAGCCGGCGCGGCCGTCGTCACCGCGAGCGGCGACAAGCTGCTCGGCGGGCCGCAGGCCGGTATCGCGCTCGGCCGAGCCGCCGAGATCCAGGAGATGCGCGGTCATCCCCTCGCCCGCGCGCTCAGATGCGACAAGCTGACGCTCGCGGCGCTCGAAGCGACCTTGCGCGCCCGCACGACGCCGACGTACGACGCGTTGCACGCCGACCCCGAAGCCCTGCGGTTGCGCACAGTTGCACTGGCCGAATCCCTTGCGGCGCAAGGGATCGACGCCGCTGCGGTCACCGCCGACGGTGCCGTCGGTGGCGGCAGCGCTCCCGGCCTGGCTCTCTCCGGATGGGCCGTCACTCTGCCCGGTCGGTACGCCGCGCGGTTGCGAGAGGGCGCGCCTGCGGTTGTCGGCCGGCTCGAGCGAGGTCGCTGCCTGCTCGACCTGCGCTGCGTGCCGGCGGACCGCGACGAGGACGTGCTCGACGCAGTGCGTGCCGTCGACGACCACTGAGGCCGAAATTGCACGTTGTCGCGACAGCCGGCCATGTCGACCACGGCAAGTCGACGCTGGTGCGGGCGCTGACCGGCATGGAGCCGGACCGGTGGGCCGAGGAACGCCGACGGGGAATGACCATCGACCTCGGCTACGCCTGGACGCAGCTGCCGTCGGGGCGCACGCTGGCGTTCGTCGATGTGCCAGGGCATCACCGCTTCATCTCCAACATGCTGGCCGGTCTGGGCCCGTCGCCCGCGGTCGTGTTCGTCGTAGCGGCCGACGAGGGATGGCGAAGGCAGTCGGCCGAACACCTGGCCGCGGTCGACGCACTCGACGTACGACACGGGTTGCTTGTCGTGACGCGAGCCGACCTCGCCGACCCTCACGCAGCGACCGATCAGGCGCTGGCGCAGATCGCGCAGACATCGCTCGGACAGGTCCGGTCTGTCGCATGCTCGGCGGTCACGGGGCAGGGCATCGACGACGTCCGCGCAGCGCTCGACCAGCTCGTCGCCTCGTTGTCCCCTCCACAACCGAGTGATCGCGTCCGGCTTTGGATCGACCGCGCGTTCACTGTGCGCGGAGCCGGAACGGTCGTCACCGGCACGTTGCAGGCGGGCTCGTTGCGCGTCGGTGACGAGGTGCAGATCGCCTCGACCGGTGAGCGAGTGCGGATCCGCGGGCTCGAGTCACTCAAAGCGCCAGTGCAACGCGCGGACGCCGTCGCGCGGGTGGCGGTCAACCTCAGGGGCGTCGCGGTCGACGCGCTGGGCCGCGGCGACGCTCTGCTGACGGTCGGCGGGTGGCGCCGGACAGCGCAGCTCGACGTACGGCTGCGCGCCGCCGCTGACGACCTGCCGCGCGAACTCGTACTGCACATCGGCGCGGCGGCGGTGCCCGCGCGAGTGCGCCCGCTCGGCGCCGACACCGCGCGGCTCACGCTGCAAAACGCCTTGCCGCTGCAGAACGGCGACGTCGCGTTGCTGCGCGATCCCGGGGAGCACCACATCGCCGCCGGCGTAGTGGTCCTGGACGCCGCTCCGCCGGCGCTGATGCGCCGCCGCGCAGCAGCCGACCGCGCCGCCGTACTCGAAGACATCGGCGGTACGCCGGACGCGCTCGCCGAGGTGCGGCGCCGCGGTTACGTCCGAGGCACCGAACTCGCCGCACTCGGCGTCGCTGCCGCGGCTTCGATCGAGGGCGTCCGCGAAATCGGCGACTGGCTCGTATCCGAGCCGCAGTGGGCGGCGTGGGCTCGAGCCGTCAGCGACGTGATCGACGACGACGAGCGCGAGCTCCCGCTCAGCGACGGCGTCCCGCCCGACACCGTCAGCGCGAAAGCGGGGATCCCCGAGCGGCGAATCCTCGACGCCCTGCTCGCGGATGCCGTCGACGTGGAGATGAACCGCGGGCGCCTGCGGCGCAAGGGCCGGGCACCCGACCTGCCGCCCGCGGTACACGAGCTCGTGCAGCAGCTCAGCGCCGACCCGTTCGGCGCGCCTCGTCGGGACGAGCTTGCCGCGGCCGGGCTCACGGCCCCGATGCTCAGGGCCGCCGCCGCACAGGGTCTGCTGCTCTGGCTCGGTGACGATGTGGTGCTAATCGCCGCGTCGATTGGCACCGCGCTCGACGTACTCGGGAAGCTGCCGCAGCCATTCTCCGTCGGCGATGCGACCCGGGCTCTCGGCACCTCGCGGCGCGTCGCCGTACCGCTGCTCGAGCACCTCGACCGGCTCGGCCACACCAAACGCGACGGGGCCACCCGAACTCTGCGTGAGCCTCGCCGAGCGGGTTAGAAGATCCAGACGGACGTGCCGATCGTCAGCAGGTTGTACTGGCGGTCCTGGGACGGGTTGGTCACCCGGATGCACCCGTGGCTCGCCGCGCGCGGCGGCACCGACCGGCTGCCGTGGATGGCATAACCACCCGTGAAGTACGCCGGCCGGTAGAGCTCGCCGAGACGGCTCACCCTGATGCCATTGATCTTGCGCTGGATGCGGAAGTGGCCGCGCGGAGTGGTGGCCTTGTAACGCACACCGTCGCTGACGTAGAAGGCGTTGTTGCCGCTGGAGATGTCGAGTACGCGCGTGACGGTGCCGTTGGTGCCCGCGATCAGCACCTGCTTGCCGATGTCGATCTCGACGGAGTTGCCGGCGCGCTTCTCGATCAGCCGCGCGTGGATGGGCCGGGCCAACCGCGCCCGGACCGGTCCGTCGACCACTCCGGTGCGCTCGAGCCCGTTGACCTTCTGGAACGGAACGACGGCGTGCAGCGTGTCGTAGCCGAAGGTGCCGTTGATCGCGCCGACGTCGTAGTGGAGCCGGGCCAGCTGCTGCTGCAGTGCGAGTACGTCACGGCCCGACATGCCCATGCGCAGGGTGCGCGGGCTGACCGTGACCTTGACCGCGGTGCCGGTGGCGCTGAGGTGATCGGAGTCGGCCGGCTTGAACACGCGGTACTCGAACGTGCCGGTGCTCACATTGACGACCGCGAGCCGGTAGGTGCTCGTCCTGCTCAGCGCACTGGACGCCACCGACATCCACGGGCCGGTGCCGACGCGGCGTTGCAGATAGACGCGCTGCCCCGGGTGTGGCGGGTGGACCGCGCCGACCATCACGACCGGCTGGTCGGTGCCGACGAAGACGCTGTCTACAGCCGACGACAGCAACGGCTGCACCTGAGTCGAAGGCAGGTTGCTCTCGCTCGCCCCGAAGAAGACGCTCGCCACGTGCTTGACCTGGAACTCGCTGTGCGCGCGGGGCGTGAAGCTCAGGTCGGCGGTGCCGTCAGGGGCGGTCTTGACGTGCCCGATCAGGCCCCAGTCCTTGCCGGCGTTACGCGCGTAGAACTCGAGGGTCTCTCCTACGACCGCCGCGCCTGTGTCGGCCCGAAGCAGTTCGCCATGGATGACGGTCGCCTCGCCATAGCGCACCCGGGCCGCGCTGCTGGTTGCGGTGAGGGACGTGGCGGGCGGCGAAATCGGCGTTTGGTCGAGCACCTGTACGGCGGCGCTGTAGTTGCCGGTCACGTCACGGCTGAACACGGCGTAGTTGACGGCAACGCCGTTAGTCAGACCGCCGGCGTCGATGAACGTCGTGCCGCGGCCCGCATGGATGGTCACGGCCTCCGGGCCGGTGGGCGTGACGGTTGTGCTGCCGATGTAGCGCCGGACGACGACGTCCTGCCAGTCCGACGGCATCGTCGGGTAGGTCCACGACAGGTAGACCCGCTGGTCGGCTGGCCGCGCAGTCAGATTGGTGACCTCTGGGGGCGGCGTGACGTCTGGGGCTGCTGCGGCTGGTGCAGCCGGCGCGAAGAGCGCAGCCGCCAAAACCGAAGCGAGTACGAGCGAGCGACCTCGGGCCACGCAGGGGCTCCAATTCGACGCGAACGCGGCCGGCGAGTGACGGACGCGGCGATGCCCCAACGGGCAAATGGAGTCTACGTGACGGATTTGTCCGGCGCAGCCATGGTTTCGGAAGCCGCAGACGTCCTGGTCACCCTCAGGAAGGAGCCTGATCGACGCCGCGCGCGCCACAGCGAGCGGCCGGCAGGCACCCGCTAGGCGCCCGCTAGGCGCCCGCTAGGCGCCCGCTAGGCGCCCAAAGAGGCCCTAGCCGGACCGATCCTCACATCAAACCCGCAGGTCAGGGACATCTGCTGGCCAAGATGGGTCCCGTCGGCGGGCGATGGGTAGGCCTACTGCCGACAGAACACAAGACCCTCGGTCCTGCTGGGATGGCGCCGTGACCGAAAGTGACGAACTGCTACGCGCCGCTACACAATTGCCACCTGCGCGACAGTCTCCCGGGTACGCCCGCAGGTTCGTCGGCGACATCCTGGGCCGGTGGGGCCTGGCCAGCTCGATCGAGACCGCGCAGCTGCTGACGAGCGAACTCGTCACCAACGCCGTCGTCCATGCCGGCACCGAAGTGCAGATCATCCTCGAGGCGCATCACGAGACGCTGCACGTCGAAGTGATCGACCTGACCGACCGCGCGCCCGTCGTCCGCCTGACGCCGTACGACGACCTGCAGACCGGACGCGGCCTGGCCGTGCTCGACAGCGTGGCGCGGGCCTGGGGAGTAGATCCGCTCGAGCGCGGCAAGAGCGTCTGGTTCGACCTCGACACCGACCATGCCGTGGTGACGCCCCGCTAGTTTGGAGTCGTCCGCGCCCGGCGCTGTACGAACAGCAGCGTCGCCCCGCGCACTTTCGCCCCGGGACCGAACAACGGCGTGACGCTCAGGGTGGAACGCACGCGGTTGCCATCGGGATGGCGGATCTCCACCGCGACCTCCTCGGTCACGCCGCCTTTGAGACCAGCGCTGATGCACGGTAGGAGGTCGGCGAGGTCGAGCCCGAGCTCGAGTTCGGTCAGCCGGCTACCCATCGCCGTACGCGCGGAGACGCCCCACAGCCGCTCCGCCTCCGAGTTCCAGATCTGCACGATCATCGCCGGATCGACGACGACGACCGCGCCGCGCAGGCTGGTGAGCACCGACTGCAGGAAGATCGCGACGATGTTGAGCTCATCGGTCCGCACCCGAAGTTCGTCGGCGATGGAGCGCAACTCGGTGTTGTCACGGGCCAGCGCCTCGTTGTGTTCGAGCAGGTCACCCGCCGGGGTGCTCACGTCGAGCGTCACGGCCGCTCCGAGCAAGACCCCGGTGTCGTCGTGCAACGGGACGATGCCGCCGCTGAGCACTCGCGCCGCGCCGTCCGGACCAGCCCAGGGCTGCCCAAAAAAATTCAGCGGCTCGCTGCGCTCACAGGCGGCACGCACCAGCCGCGAGAGACCGTCACCGGAGGAGTTGTGCGCCACCGTTTCGAATGGCTTCCCGGATGCGTCGCCGGGAAGGCCGAGGAGGTCGATCGCCCTGGGGCTGGCCGCGCCGAGAACACCGTCAACTCCGACGACCAACTGGGGCAGCGGACTATGCGCAAGCGACTGCTCCAGCTTTTCGCGCACGTTGACTCCACGCCTTGATCTCCGGTGTCACTAGTCGTCCCCCTCCCTCAGCCGAAAACACCATAAACAACGCATTCGGTGCAGATCGATCACCCGACACGGAACGGGACTAGCGTCAGGACCATGGATCGCCGCCTCGTCATTGCGGAGCGCTTCTGCGGCCCCGCTCAGATCGGCAATGGCGGCTACGTGTCCGGATTGCTCGCCCAGTACGTCGACGGCACTGCCCAGGTAACGCTGCGGGTGCCTCCTCCGCTGGCGACGCCGATGCGTGTCGACGAGGTCGACGGCCGCGTTGCGATGTTCGCGGGCGACGTCCTGGTCGCCGAGGCGGAGCCCACCGAGGTCCCGCTCGAGGCCGCCGCCGCCGTCTCGTTCGACGTCGCGACAGACGCCGCGAAGGGCTTTGCCGGCCGACGCGAGCACCCGTTCCCGACGTGTTTCGTGTGCGGACCGCTGAGCCACGCCGGGCTGCGGATCTTTCCGGGTCAGGTCGTGGATCGGGAGTTGGTGGCGGCGCCGTGGACACCGGCGGACGAGTTCGCCGATGCCGAGGGTGCGGTGCTGCCGCAGTTCGTGTCAGCGGCGCTCGACTGCGCCGGCGCGTGGTCGCTCGAGCAGTCCCCGGCGCGGCCGTTCGTGCTCGGCCGGCTCGCCGTACGCCAGGACGCCGCCGTACCCGCCGGTGTGCCACTGGTCGTCGCTGGCTGGGCCACCGGCGTCGACGGCCGCAAGCGCTACGCCGGCACCGCGCTGTACGACGAGGCCGGCACTGCACTTGCCGTGGCGACCGCGACCTGGATCGAGCTGCGCCTCTGAGGCGCTAGTTGAGTGTGCCGATCCGCGACGGCGGCCAGACGATGACGAAGGCCTTGCCGATCACGCGATTGATCGGGATCGGTCCGTTGTAGCGGGAGTCGGACGAGTGGCTCCGGTGGTCACCCATCACCCACAGACTGTCCTTGGGCACGGTGATCGGGCCGAACGGCATGTGGTCGTCCTCGAACAGGTAAGGCTCGTCGAGCGGCTTGTCGTTGCGGACGACGCGCCCCTTGTCGTCGCAACACATCACTGTGTCGCCCGGCTTTCCGATCACGCGCTTCACGAAGTCCTTTTCCTCCTCGGAGTCGGAGAAGCCGCTGCCGCGCCCGTCGAACACGACGACGTCGCCGCGACCGGGATCACCGAAGTGTTTGCCGAGCTTCCAGACCAGCACCCGGTCGTTCCCGCTGCACCCCGAGCATCCGTGGAGGGTGTTCTCCATGCTCTCCGACGGGATGTAGAACGCCTGCACGAGGAAGGTGCGGATGAAGAACGCGAGCGCGACCGCGGTGATGAGCAGGATCGGCAACTCGTGCCAGGTCGACTTCTTCTTCTGTTTCTTCGCCGGTACGTCGGCGGCATCGTCCTCGACGACCGCGGGCCCAGCGCCTCCCCCGACGTCAACGACCTCACCGCTGTCAGCGGCGGTTTCCCCGGGTGGTTCGGTGTTGTCGCTTGGCACAGGCGCCCCTTTCGTGCGCCTACTCTGACACGCTTGCTGGGGCCGCCGCGCCCCCACCTAACGGGTCGCGGGCGTCGTACCGCAAGAATTTGCGTCCGAGCGCGGCTGCGATCGCTACGCCGACGATGCAGGCGACACCGCCGCTGATCACGGAGAACGTCGGGCCGAACAGCTCGCTGACCGCACCTGCCTCGAGGTCGCCGAGACGAGGCCCGCCGGCGACCACGACGATGTAGACACCGCTGAGCCGCCCCAGCAGTTCCGGCGGCGCCGCCAACTGCATGATCGCCCCGCGGTAGACCGCGCTGATCATGTCGGCGAACCCCGCGGCGGCGAGGAAGACGAAACCGAGCCACAGCCACGGCGAGAGCCCGAAGCCGATGATCGCGGCTCCCCACGCGACGATGGCGACCACGACGGCGATGCCCTGCTTGTTGACCCGCCCGATCCAGCCGCCCAGCAGTGCGCCGACCATCGCGCCGACCGCCGGGGCGGCGTAGAGCAGGCCAGCGGTGCGACCACCGCCGCCGAAGCGGGTGCTCGCCAGCTCGGGAAACAACGCCCGTGGCATGCCGAAAACCATCGCGATGATGTCGACGATGAAGGTCATGAGAATCGTCGGCTGGCGGCGCAGGAATTGCAGCCCCTCGATCACGGACGCCGCTCCTGCTCGTGTGCCCCCGCCGTGGGGAGGCAGCCTTGGCAGCATCAGCACCGCGGCGATCGCGGCCAAGAAGCTGAGCATGTCGGCGCCGTACGCCAGCTCGACGCCGCCGAGCGCGATCAGCACGCCGGCGAGCAACGGTCCGAGCACCATGGCGAGGTTGAACGACAGCTGCTCGATTGCGAGCGCGGCCGGCAGCAGCTCGGTAGTCACGAGTCGCGGGAGGACGGCGCGGCGGGTCGGCGAGTCGACCGCGTGGACCCCGCTCATAAACGCGGCCAGCGCGTAGAGCACCCAGATGTTGCGCAGGCCGGCAACCGCCTGCAGCACAAGCAATCCGGACCCCGCAAGCTGCAGCGACTGCGTCCACAGCAGCAGCTTGCGGCGCTCGACCGCGTCGGCGATCGCCCCGCCGAAGATCCCGAAGCCGATCAGCGGGACGAGCGTCACGAGACCGGTGAGTCCGACGTACCCGGACGATCGGGTGATGTCGTAGACCTGCAGCGGTATGGCGACGAGCGTCATCGCCGTGCCGACCGCCGACACGCTCTCGCCGAGCCAGAGCCGCCGGTAGCCCGGCGATCGCAGCGGCGCGAGGTCGAGCGCGATCCGGCGGACTCTCGCAAACCGACGCGCCGCTGGTGGCCCTTCCGCAGGGGACGCCGGTTCCGCGCCGGTCACGGAGCGAGCCGCTCGACCCGCCAGCCGCTTCGGGTACGCCGGTACCGCAGCCGGTCGTGCGTCCGGTCCGCTCGCCCCTGCCAGAACTCGATGGCGCGCGGGATCACGCGCATCCCGCCCCAGTGCGGCGGCAGCGGGACCGCACGGTCGGCGTACCGGCGTTCGATCTCTTCACGTGCCCGGTCGAGCTCGTCGCGGCTGCGCATCACCGAGCTCTGCGGTGACGCCCACGCGCTGATCTGCGCACCACGCGGTCGGGTGGCGAAGTAGCCGGCGGACTCGGCCCGTGAGGTACGCCGGACGTCGCCACTGACGATCACCTGCCGCTGCAGCTGGACCCAGGGGAAGACCAGCGCGGCCCGTGGGTTGCCGGCCAGGTCGGCGCCCTTGCGGCTTTGGTAGTTGGTGAAGAAGACGAAGCCGCGCGCGTCGTATCCCTTGAGCAGGACGGTACGCGCGGACGGCGCGCCAGTAGCGTCGGCGGTGGCCAGCGTCATCGCGTTGGGCTCCGGCAGGCCGGCGTTGACCGCGTCGTCGAACCAGTTCGTGAACTGCTGCACCGGATCGGGATCGAGGTCGCTCTCGGAGAGCCCGGCGGTGGTGTACTCACGGCGGAGCCTGGCTAGCCGCGCACTCAACGACGCCGCCACGCCCACCTCCTCCGCATGATCGCTACCCGCCCGCGTCCTCGATTCCACATCATCGGGGGACGGGGGCCACAATGGCGGTCAGCGCTGAGGACGCGCGCGACCGGCCCGGGGGACGACGCCGGCCCAACGAGGTCAATTTGCTGCGGAAGAGGCTGGGATGTCTGAGGTGAACACCGGTCTCGAGGGTGTCGTGGCGTTCGAGACCGAAATCGCCGAACCCGACAAGGAAGGTTCAGCGCTGCGCTATCGCGGCGTTGACATCGAAGATCTCGTTGGCTCGGTCAACTACGAACACGTATGGGGACTGCTGGTCGACGGTTGCTGGGAGCCTGGGCTGCCGCCGGCCGAGCCGTGCCCGCTGCCGCTGCGATCGGGCGACGCGCGCGTCGACGTACAGGCCGCTCTCGCCGAGCTCGGACCGATGTGGCGCCTCGGTCAGCTGCTCGACATCGACGACGTGCAGGCGAGGCACGACCTGGCCCGCTGTTCGGTCACCGCGATGTCGTTCGTCGCGCAGTCGGCCCGCGGCGACAAGACGCCGGTGTCGCAGGCCGAGATCGACAAGGCTGCCTCGATCCCTGAGCGCTTCGTCATCCGCTGGCGCGGCGAGGCCGACCCCGCGCATGTCAAAGCCATCAACGCCTACTGGATCGCGGCCGCCGAGCACGGCATGAACGCGTCGACGTTCACCGCGCGGGTCGTAGCGTCGACCGGAGCCGACGTGGGCGCTTCTTTGTCGGCTGCGGTCGGTGCGTTGTCCGGACCGTTGCACGGAGGCGCGCCGTCCCGCGTGCTCGACATGCTGGACGCGGTCGAGAAGTCCGGCGATGCCGAGCTCTACGTCAAGGAAGTCCTCGACCGGGGTGAGCGGCTGATGGGCTTCGGCCACCGGGTCTACCGCGCCGAGGATCCGCGCGCGCGGGTGCTCCGGCGGACCGCCAAGGAGGTCGGCGCGGCGCGCTACGAGGTCGCGGAGGCGCTCGAGACGGCGGCGATCGCCGAACTGCGGGCGCGCCGGCCCGACCGCATCCTGGAGACCAACGTCGAGTTCTGGTCGGTCGTCGTACTCGACTTCGCCGAGGTGCCGGCGCAGCTGTTCACGTCGATGTTCACGTGCGCGCGCACGGCCGGCTGGTCGGCGCACATCCTCGAGCAGAAGCGCACCGGCCGCTTGATCCGGCCCAGCGCGAAGTACATCGGCGCGGCACCCCGCCCGCGCTCCGCCGTACCGCAGACCCTGCCTCTCTAGTCCCCTTCCGGAAGGACGCGCCCGACGTGCCAGAGATCGTGATTCCCGCCGACCTGCTTCCGGCCGACGGGAGATTCGGTTGCGGCCCCTCCAAGGTGCGCCCGGCGCAGCTCGCCGGCCTCGCCGCCACCGGCACGTCGTATCTCGGTACGTCGCACCGCCAGCCCGGCGTGAAGTCGATGGTTGGGCGGGTGCGGGCGGGGGTGCGCGAGCTGTTCTCGCTGCCCGACGGCTACGAGGTGCTGCTCGGCAACGGCGGGTCGACGGTCTTCTGGGACATCGCGACGTTCGGCCTCATCACCTCGCGCAGTGAGCACCTGGTCTTCGGCGAGTTCTCGTCGAAGTTCGCCGAAGCGTCGAAAGCCGCGCCCTTCCTTGTCGACCCGCTCGTCATCAAGGCCGACCCGGGTACGGCGGCCGAGGCGGTCGCCGACGAGTCGGTCGACCTCTATGCGCTGACGCACAACGAGACGTCGACCGGTGTGATGACGCAGATCGTCCGCCCCGCCGGCGCTGCTGGCCTGGTCGCTGTCGACGCGACGTCGGGCGCGGGTGCATTGCCGGTCGACGCGAACGAGTTCGACTGCTACTACTTCGCGCCGCAGAAGGTCTTCGCGTCCGACGGCGGTCTGTGGCTGGCCCTGTGCTCGCCGGCCGCTTTGGAGCGGATCGATGCGATCAAGGCGTCGGGGCGTTGGGTGCCGGCGTCGCTGGACCTGACGATCGCGCGTACCAACTCGGCCGCCGACCAGACCTACAACACGCCGGCCCTCGCAACCCTCTTCCTGCTGGCGGACCAGCTCGACTGGCTGCTTTCGCGCGGGGGTCTTGCGTGGTCGACCGCCCGGGGGACCGAGTCGTCGTCGGCGCTGTACGGCTGGGCCGAGGCGTCGGCGTACGCCGAGCCCTTCGTCAAGGATCCGGCCGCGCGTTCGCTGGTCGTGGGCACTGTCGACTTCGACTCGTCGATCGACGCGGCCGCGGTCGCGAAAGTGCTGCGCGTCAACGGGATCGTCGACACCGAGCCCTACCGCAAGCTCGGCCGCAACCAGCTGCGCGTCGGGATGTTCCCCGCGATCGAGCCGTCCGACGTACACGCCCTGACCGCCTGCATCGACCACGTGATATCCCGCCTGTCCTAGGCAGCACCCTCTGGCCCCCACTCTCGCGCCTCATGATCGCGAATGTGCAAAGTTCTCCCTTCTGCGGGAAGTTCTCCGCCCTCTAGGGAGAATTGCGTCGCATCGGTTGAAGGCCGAGGGTGCACACGGGGCGTGCGTTGACCACCGGATTTCGCGGCCTAGCTTGAGCACGCATGTGCAAAGTTCTGCGTTCAGGAGCGAAGTTTTCGCGCAGAACCGCCGAAGTTTGCACAGACGTCGCGATTGAGGTTCCACCCTGGACGAGATCTTCCCCGGCTACAAGACATCGCCCGAGGACTTCGCCTCTTAGTCAGGTGAGGGGATCGTCGTAGTCGCGGCAGGCGTCGCGGGTGAAGCCCTCCCACAGGTCCGTCGCGGCGTACTCGCGCACCAGCAGGTCGTAGCGCAGCCGGATGCGCGCGAACGCCTTCTCGATCTGCTGCGTCAGCTCCGCGCCGCGGTAGATGAACGTCTCCCCATCGTCGAGCGGGATGTCCTTGGTGACCTGCTCGGCCTCGGCCAGGATCTCGTCTGCCTCGGCGATGGTCCGGTGCAGGATCGTGGCGAAGTCCCGGCCCTTGGCGACGTCCGGATAGCCGTACGAGTCGACGTCCGACAGAGCGGCCGCCGTCAGCCGGCGGATCGCCGTGGCGGCCGACACCAGCAGCGGCTTGCGCGCGGCCGGGTCGTCGCGCACGGCTTGGCCGTTGTCGCTCAGTTCGGAGACGACGTCCTCGACCGCGTCGACCCACGACTGCAACCGCCCGCAGACACTGACGGCGTACTCGCGGGGGTTGGCTCGCGTCGCGTCGGGCCGCGGCAGCGTCGCAGCCTCCGAGCACGCCGATCCCACGACGGCCGCCGCAATGAGCCAGGCCGCGGTACGCCGGAGAGCGGTCGTTCGTGCCGCGACTGTCACCCTCATATCGGCGACGTTAGCTCCCATGACTGCAGCTCGTCGTAGCGCGGCTGCGGCCCGAGCGTGCTCTGCATCAGCACGACCCGATCGACCTCAAACCGTCCGCCGTCGGCAGCGCTGAGCTTTCGCAGGATGTGCGGCACGTCGTGCGCGTCCAGCTGACGGCGCACCCGCGCGGCAGTGACGTGCGGCCGGAACGGCTTGCCGTCCAGTTCAATCCTGGCCGAGCGAGCAGCCCGTCGTACGCCGACAGCCAGCTCGCCGAGCGCCTCCAACTGCCCGCCGAGTCCGACCCACAGAACGCGCGGGCGCGACGGCGACGGGAACGTGCCAGCGCCGTCAACGCTGAGCTCGAACGGCGCGGTCGCCGCGGCCAGCTCACGCAGCCGCTCGTCGAGACGGTGCCGCTGCCCGGCCCGGAGCTCACCGAGAAAGGCGAGAGTCACGTGCCAACGCTCCGGCGCCACCCAGGTCAGCCCGGGGTACGACGCGCGCAGTTCCGGCCAGCGCTGGGCGAGCGGCTCGAGGACATGAGCCGGCGGTACGACGGCGACGAACGCCCTCAGCGTCAGCCCGTCGGTGCCGTGGTCGGCTCCGCGGCCGTGGTGGCGGGTGGAGTGGTCGCGCCCGGAGCCGGTGTCGTCGCCGTACCGGCCGGCGGCGTCGTGCCCGGAGGTGTGCCCGGCGGGACCGCGGGGGGCTCGGCGGCGCAGATGAAGTGGTGCTCCGGGTGGTAGCGGGTGAAGAAGCGCTCGCGCGGCCGCACCTGCTTGCCGTCCTTGTAGAACTCACGCCACACGGTGATGTCGAAGCCGGCGACGCCGCCCGAGGTCGCGATGCACTTGGGCCCTGGCGGCAGGTAGACCACGCCCGGCGAGGTATACCGGGTGCGCGCACCCGTCACCGAGCGCACCTCGTCATATCGCTTGGTGCCGTAGAACGTCACCGTGATCGTCGTGCCGGTGTAGGAGGTCTCGACGAGCACGCCCGTCTCGGAGTCGTTGGTCCACTTCAGGTCAGGCGCCGGGTGCGAGACAGTGGCCTCGCGGCCGGCCGGATAGCGGCTGATGAAGAAGCTGTGCGGCTTGTGCTCGACGTCCTTGAGGCCGCTGAAGAACACCGCGTTGAACATCGTCGTCGCGAACTGGCTGACGCCGCCGCCCACCGCCGGCTGCAGCTTGCCGTCGAGGATCATCGGCGCCTCGACGAAGCCGCGTCCCCGGTCGCGCTCGCCGACGTACCCGTTGAGGCTGAACGTCTCGCCCGGCAGCACGATCGCGCCGTCGACGATGTCGGCGATCGTGTGGATGTTGGTGACCCGCGGCTTGCAGCACGGGTGATGCGTCGTGAACGAACCGATGACTTCGTTGATGCCGAGGGCCTTCGCCTTCTCCGTCGTGAGCTTCGGCTCGGTCTCGGTGAAGGGAATCGTCAGCTCGCGATTGGTCTCCTTGCTCACCGCGGCAGGCAGCGCCGCCGCGAGCTTGGTCGTGTCTGCGCTGCGCCCGTTGACTGACGACGTCATGCGAACGGTGCCGCCGACAACCGAGAAGACGGCGTCCTTCGGCGGAGCGTCGAAGGTCTTCAGCTGCGGCAGCAGCAGCTGGTCGACCTGTGCCTTCGTCGCGACCGGCTTGAGCGCGCCGTCGGGACCGGCCTTGAAGGAGATCAGCTTCGCGAGCGTCTCGATGGGTACGTCGACACCCTTGTCACCGGCCTCGAGGCGCACTGGCCCACTCATCGCCGATGTGGCGATAGTCACGGCCGCATTGACGTGCGCCTGCGTCGTTTTCACGGGCGCGAGCGCGACGGGCAGCTGCATCGGCGCCTCAGTGAGCTCGGCGAATCGTTCCGGCAGTGCCTTCGCCGCTAGCGCCTGGTCAAGCACCGCGCCGGACTGCGCCTTCGTCGCGACGACTCTGGTGCCCTCAAACGTGACGTTGCCCTCGCGCTTGGTTGCGTCGACCTTGCCGGCGAGCGCGGTGATCTGCCGAGCGAGTGCGGCCTCGTCAACAGCTACCTCAGGAAGGGGCTTGCTGCCCGCGAAGAACGCGCGCGCGAGGGTCACCGGGTTGACCGAGTCGGCGACCAGACCGTCGACGGTCGCGACAATGTCGAGGCGCAACCCAGCCGCGGCAGGGTCGACCGTCGAGGAGAAATCCCCTGCCTGCACGGGAATCGCGACTTTCTCACGCGGTCCGAGCGCGGCGGTGAGCGTGCGCTTGGCGTCAGCGGCGGACTTGCCCCCGATGTCTACGCCGCCAACGTAGGTCGACCGTGGCACCTTGCCCCAGGAGACGGCCAGTGCGGCGAGATAGACGACGACCGGGACCGCGGCGAGTGCAAGGGCGATGAAGAGCAGGGTCCTGCGATCGGCCCTGCGCCCAGTCTGCACGTCGTTCTGATTCAGGGTCGTTGACACCGAGATTGGTTGCCTTCTGCGTAGGGGTTCTCTAGATGGTAGGTGATGCGCGTAAACAGCTGGTGACCAGTTGTTTGCCTAGCGCAACGCATCGGGGGTCGGGGAGATGCCACTGCGGAGCTCACGCCACGTCGAGCGCGGGTGACGAACTGCCTCACGGCTTTCGCCGCTGAGCAGTGCGCCGGCGATGACGACTGTTGCCACAACGCTGACGCCGCCGCCGAGGATTAGACCGCTGCGGGCGCCGAAATGTTGCGCGAGCCAGCCAACGACCGGCGCACCGATCGGCGTACCGCCGAGGAAAACAAGAGAGTACAGGGCCATCACCCGCCCGCGGATCTCCTCGCCCGCATTCAGCTGCACGATCGAGTTGGCCGTAGAGGCAAACGTGATCATCAACGCGCCCGTCGGCACGAGCAGCAGCGCGAAGACAGCCATGTTCGGAGCGAGTCCGACGACGACCTCCATCGCGCCGAAGCCCAGTGCCGCGCCGATCATCACCGAGATCCTGGGCCGGAGCCGCCGCGCCCCGAGCAGCGCACCCCCGAGAGCGCCGAGAGCGAGCAGCGACGAGAGTGCGCCGTAGGTGCCGGCGTCGCCGCCGAACACGTCCTTGGCCATCAGCGCGAGCGTGATCTGCGAGTTGAACGCGAACATGCCCAACGTGCCGATGAGCAACACCGGCAGCAGCAGCACTCGCCGGGCGGCGACGTACCGCAGCGCCTCCCGCAGTTGGCCGCGACCGCGTTCGAGCCGATGGGACGGCGACAGCTCGCTCGTGCGCATGCGCAGCAGGCCGATGAATACGGCGACGTACGACGCCGCGTTGAGCGCGAAGACGAGGCCGAAACCGCTGACCGAGATGACGAGCCCGGCGATTGCGGGGCCGAGGATGCGCGCCCCGTTGAACGTCGCGCTGTTGAGTGCGACGGCGTTGACGAGGTCGTCATTGCCGACCATCTCGACGGTGAACGACTGCCGGCTCGGCATCTCGATCGCATTGACGGTGCCGAGGAGCAACGCCAGCGCGAAGACCATCCAGAGCTGCACCAGGTCGGTGGCGACCAGCACGCCGAGGACGGCAGCGAGAATGCCCGCCGACGCTGCGGTGCACAGGAGGATCCGGCGCTTGGGGTAGCGGTCGGCGAGCATGCCGCCCCACATGCCGATCAGCATCATCGGCAGGAACTGCAGCGCGGTGACCAGCCCGAGCGCGACGCCGCGGCCACCGAGTTTGGAGACGACCAGCCAGTCCTGGCCGATCATCTGCATCCACGTGCCGGTCAGGGAGATCAGCTGGCCCGTGGCGAAGAGCCGGTAGTTGCGGACACGCAGGGACCGGAAGGTGCGATTCACGACTGCGCCAGCCGCTCGAGTATCAGGGCGGCGGCGCGCAGGGTCGCGCGCTCGTCGTCGCTGAGCTCCTTCAGCCGGTGGCACAGCCACGCCTCGCGGAGCTCCCGGTCGATCGCGAGCAGCTGCCGGCCGGCAGGAGTTGCGTCGAGGAGGATCTGGCGGCCGTCGGTGGGGTGCGGCGTCCGGCGTACCAGACCGAGTTCTTCCAGGCCCGCGACCACGCGCGTCATGGACGGCGGCTGCACGTATTCGACCCCGGCCAGCTCGCCGAGCGTGATCGGCCCGAGCCGGTCGAGGGTCGCCAGGGTCGAGATCTGGGTGAGTGTGAGGGAGTTGTCGGAGCGCTCGCGGCGAAGACGGCGGGCCAGCCGCATCACAGCGATGCGCAGCTGGCTGGCAAGGCGGGGATCGGTCGTCGTTGTCGTCACGATCGTTAGTTTAGCTCATGACCTTTGCTAACGACCAGGCCCTTTTGTGGGTTTTCGTCCAGCGGCTCCGGATGGGTTGCGCCGACCCCACTGCCGGGTAGGGACCAGAAAAGTCCGATTCAGGAGGCGACATGTCCGATCGTGCGGTTTTCCATGTCACGCCCTACGCCAACGGGTGGACCCTGAGCCGCGCCGGCGGCAACGAGGACAAGGGTGAGTTGGGCGCGTGGGACCACAAGGACCTCGCCATAGCTCGCGCCAAGGAGCTGGCCAAGAGCGCGGCGCTCGGCCAGGTCGTCGTACACGGTGAGGACGGCCGGATCCAGGAGGAGTTCACCTACGGCGAGGACCCTCGTAACATCCCCGGCTGATCAGCTACGAGCGATTCACGGGACGCAGTGGAGAACAAAGAAGACTTGCCGGTCCGCGCATTCAAGTCGGCGAAGGAACTCGAGCGCTGGCTCGAGCGGGAGCACGCGAAGTCGTCCGGGCTGTGGGTCAAGATCGCCAAGAAGGCGAGCGGCCTCGCGAGCGTGACCTACCCCGAAGCCGTCGAGATCGCGCTGTGCTACGGGTGGATCGACGGCCAGAAGAATTCGTACGACGAGTCGTGGTCGCTGCAGCGCTTCACCCCGCGCCGCCCGAAGAGCGTCTGGTCGCAGATCAACGTCGGGAAGGTCGAGCGCCTGATATCGGACGGTCGCATGCGCCCTGCGGGTCTAGCTGCGGTCGAGCTCGCGAAGGCCGACGGCCGGTGGGACCGCGCGTACGCATCGCCAGCGAAGGCGACCGTGCCGGACGATCTGCAGGCCGCTCTCGACGCCGATCCGGCGGCTGCCGCGGCGTGGACGACGCTCGACCGCACCAACCGGTACGCGATTCTGTGGCGCATCCACGACGCCAAGCGGGCCGAGACGCGGGCTCGCCGCATCCAGCAGTACGTCGAGATGATCGCCCGGGGAGAGAAGCCCTATCCGGAGCGGGGCAGCGGCGGCTAGGTAGGGTTCGCACCTGACCGATGCGAGGAGGTGACCGGGTGCGGCAACGTCACCCCGAGCCGGAACCGCTTCGCACCAACGACACCCTCACCGTCGCCGTCGGCACCGCGCTGTGGCTCGTCCTGCTGCTCGGGCTCGCTGTCTTTCACGACGCCGTACGCCGGAACGGACTGCTGTGGTGGTATCCGATGTGCCTGTGCGGGCTCGCGCTCGGCGGCATCGGACTGTTCTCGACTCGACGGCGCGCAGCGGCCCAGCGGCGCGCCGACGACGAGCAGGCCCCCCTCGCCCTAGGCGACGACCTGCCCGGGCC
>JBKJZO010000184.1:0-29204 GCA_046715235.1 Mycobacteriales bacterium | reverse complement strand
CGACGCGCTCGAGCCGGCCGGTGTCTACGTCGGCACGCGCGACGGGTGTGTCTACGCCAGCGCCGACGAAGGATCGACGTTCACGCTGGTCGCCGACCATCTGCCGGACGTGTTGTCGGTACGCGCGGCCGCCGTGTGATGAGCGCCGGCGGGCCTGTGACAGTTCGGGTCGTGCTGCCGGGGGTGTTGCGGGAAGTCGCGGGAGGGGCGAGCTCGGTGGAGGTCGCGCTCTCGGGCAACGACTCGGCCGGCGGGGCGACGGTGGGCGACGTGCTCACTCAGCTGCGGTCGGCGTACCCCGTGCTCGGACGTCGGTTGTGTGACGAGACCGGCGCGCTACGCCGGCACGTGAACGTCTTCGTCGACGGCGACAACATGCGTGACCGCGATGGGCTGGCGACCGCCGTACGCGACGGCGCGGTCATCGACGTCCTGCCATCAATATCCGGCGGCTAGCCGGCGGCTTTGCGCATGGCGGGGATCACTTGGTCGCCGTACGCCGTCAGGGTCGCGTCGCGCTGGTCGTGCATCATTTAGAGCGCGAACTGGTGCACGCCCAGAGACGCGAGTTCGCGCAGCTTCTCGACGTGCCGCTCGACCGGGCCGAGCACGCAGAAACGGTCGACGATGTCGTCAGGCACGAAGTCGGTGTGCGTGTTGCCCGCCCGCCCGTGCTCGCTGTAGTCGTAGCCCTTGCGGCCCTTGATGTAGTCGGTCAGAGCGGCCGGTACGACGCCGCCGCCACTGTCGCCGTACCGCTCGACGATGTCGGCGACGTGGTTGCCGACCATGCCGCCGAACCAGCGGCACTGGTCGCGCTGGTGCGCGAGGTCGTCACCGATGTACGCCGGCGCCGCGACACACACGGTGATGGAGTCGGGATCGCGCCCGGCCCCCTCTGCCGCCTCACGCACGCTCTTGATGGTCCACGCGGCGATGTCCGGATCGGCGAGCTGCAGGATGAACCCGTCGGCGACTTCACCGCACAGCGCGAGCGCCTTCGGCCCGTACGCCGCCATCCACACCTCGAGCTTCGAGCCCGCGCCCCAGGGGAACGCCAGATCGGAACCGTCGGGGCGCGTGATCGAGCGGCCGTTGGCCAGCTCCCGGATCACGTGGATCCCCTCGCGCAGCGTCGCCAGCGTCGTCGGCTTGCCGCCGATGTACCGCAGCGCCGAGTCGCCGCGGCCTATGCCGCAGACAGTGCGGTTGCCGAACATGTCGTTGAGGGTCGCGAACAGCGACGCAGTGACCGTGAGATCCCGCGTCGCCGGGTTGGTCACCATCGGCCCGACCGTCACCCGATGCGTCGCCGCGAGGATCTGCGAGTAGATGACGTACGGCTCTTGCCACAGCACGTGCGAGTCGAACGTCCACACGTTGCTGAAGCCGAGGTGCTCGGCGCGCCGCGCGAGCTCGACCTGCCGCCATGCGGGCGGGTCTGTCTGCAGCACCAGTCCGAAGTCCATCGTCGCTCCCCTTACTCGCTACCGGTTCTGCGGGAAGCCCAGGTCGATCGAGCTCGTCGCCGGGTCAGGCCAGCGCGACGTCACGACCTTGGTGCGCGTGTAGAACTGGATCCCGTCCGGGCCGTACATGTGGTTGTCGCCGAACAGCGAACTCTTCCACCCGCCGAACGAGTAGTAGGCGACCGGCACCGGGATCGGCACGTTGATGCCGACCATGCCGCATTGCACCTCGAACTGGAACTGCCGCGCCGCGCCGCCGTCCCGCGTGAAGATCGCGGTCCCGTTGCCGTAGGGGTTGTCGTTGACGAGCCGCACGGCCTCGTCGTACGTCGGCACCCGCACCACCGAGAGCACCGGCCCGAAGATCTCGTCGGTGTAGACGCTCATCTCCGGGGTCACGTTGTCGAGCAGCGAGACGCCGAGGAAGAACCCCTCGCCCCCGATCGAGTGCTCGCGGCCGTCGGCGACGACGGTCGCCCCGGATTCACGACCAGCGTCGATGTAGGACGCGACGCGGTCGCGGTGCTCGCCCGTGATGAGCGGGCCCATCTGCGACTCGGGGTCGGTGCCAGGACCGATCTTGAGACCCGCCAGCCGCTCGTTGCCCGCGGCCACCCGCGGGTCGGCGACGTCGCCGACGGCCACGACGACCGAGATCGCCATGCACCGCTCCCCCGCCGAGCCGTACGCCGCGTTGACCGCCGCGTCGGCGGCCATCTCGATGTCGGCGTCCGGCAGTACGACCATATGGTTCTTCGCGCCGCCGAGGGCCTGCACCCGCTTGCCGTGCGCGGTGCCGGTCTCGTAGACGTAGCGCGCGATCGGAGTGGAGCCGACGAAGCTCACCGCCTGTACGTCGGGGTGCTCCAGCAGGCGGTCGACCGCCACCCTGTCGCCGTGCACGACGTTGAACACGCCATCCGGCAAGCCCGCCTGCGCAAGGAGATCGGCGAGCAGAAGCGAGACCGACGGGTCCTTCTCCGAGGGCTTGAGGACGAAGGTGTTGCCGCACGCGATCGCGTTGGCGAACATCCACATCGGGACCATCGCGGGGAAGTTGAACGGCGTGATGCCGGCCACCACACCGAGCGGCTGGCGGATCGAGTAGACATCGACGCCACTCGAGGCCTGCTCGCTGAAACCGCCCTTGAGCAGGTTGGGGATCCCGCACGCGAACTCGATGTTCTCCAGCCCGCGCGCGACTTCGCCCATCGCGTCGGAGAGCACCTTGCCGTGCTCCGACGTCAGCGTCTTGGCGATGTCGATGCGATGAGCGTCGATCAGCTCGCGGAAACGGAAGAAGATCTCCGCGCGCCGCGACAGCGCGGTCGCCCGCCACGCCGGGAACGCCTCCGCCGCAACGGCGACTGCCATGTCGACGTCGTCGGCCGACGCGAGATCGACCTGTGCCTGCACCGACCCCGTGGCCGGGTCGTAGACGGGACTGGTGCGCCCCGAGTCGCCGGTGACCGACTTGCCGCCGACGTAGTGGCTGATGCGCTTCATGCCAGTCTCCCTAGACGAGGTACTGCGACAGGCCGCGCTTCACGTAGCGCCCGTGACCTGTGGTGCCGACGTACTCGCGGCCGTCGAGTACGAGCGAGCCGCGCGACAGCACCGTGTCGACCCGCCCGGAGACCTCGATGCCTTCGTACGCCGAGTAGTCCATGTTCATGTGGTGCATGTCCTTGCCGAGTCTCTGCGTCGACTGCGGGTCGTAGACGACGACGTCGGCGTCGGCCCCTGGCGCGATCACGCCCTTGCGGCCGTAGAGCCCGAACATGCGCGACGGCGTCGTCGAGCACAGCTCGACCCAGCGCTCGAGGGTGATCTCGCCGGCGACGACGCCCTGGTACATCAGGTCCATCCGGTGCTCGACTCCCCCTATGCCGTTGGGGATTTTCGAGAAGTCGCCGACGCCGAGCTCCTTCTGCTCCTTCATGCAGAACGGGCAGTGGTCGGTCGACACGACGGACAGGTCGTTGGTGCGCAGGCCCTGCCACAGGTCCTTCTGATGCGACTTGTGCTTGGTGCGCAGCGGCGTCGAACAGACATATCCCGCACCAGCGAAGCCCGGTGCGCCGAGGTGGTCCTCGAGGTTGAGGTAGAGGTACTGCGGACAGGTCTCGGCGAACACATTGGCACCCGCGTTGCGAGCCGCGGCGACGGCATACAGCGCCTCTGACGCCGACATGTGCACGACGTAGAGCGGCGCGTTGGCGACCTTCGCCAGCATGATCGCCCGCTGCGTCGCCTCGCCCTCGAGCTCCGCGGGCCGCGTCAGGCCGTGGTAGATCGGATCGGTCTCGCCGCGCGCCAGCGCCTGCGCGATGAGTACGTCGATCGCGATGCCGTTCTCGGCGTGCATCATGATCATCGAGCCGTTGCCCGCGGCGACCTGCATCGCGCGCAGGATCTGCCCATCGTCGGCGTAGAACACGCCCGGGTAGGCCATGAACAGCTTGAAGCTGGTGATGCCGTCGTCGACCAAGGCGTCCATCGCCTTCAGCGAGTCGTCGTCGACGCCGCCGACGATCATGTGGAAGCCGTAGTCGATCACGCAGTTGCCGTCGGCCTTGGTGTGCCACGCGTCCAGCCCGTCCTGCACGCGCTCGCCGTGCCGCTGCACCGCGAAGTCGACGATCGTCGTCGTACCGCCCCAGGCCGCCGCGCGGGTGCCGGTCTCGAACGTGTCGGACGCGGCGGTGCCGCCGAACGGCAGCTCCATGTGCGTGTGTACGTCGACGCCTCCCGGCACGACGTACTTGCCGGTCGCGTCGATGACCCGCTCGGCCGACTGCTCGAGGTCACCGAGCGCCCGAGACCCCGGCTCGACCAGCGCTGCGATCCGCTCGCCGTCGATGAGCACGTCGATCTGCGCACGGCCGGTCGGGCTGACGACTGTGCCGTTCTTGATGAGAACCGTCATGGCCGGCTCCTTGCGGGATAAGGGTTTCGAGGGCCTACTGACGGGTCAGGTCGTCGTACGACTCGGGCCGCCGGTCGCGGTAGAACGCCCAGCGGTTGCGCACCTCGGCGAGCAGGTCCATGTCGAGGTCGCGCACGATCAGCTCCGGCCCGTAGGGGTCGCCGGTCTCGCCCACGAACTTGCCCTCCGGGTCGACGAAGTACGACGTGCCGTAGAAGTCGTTGTCGCCGAGGTCCTCGACGCCGACCCGGTTGATCGCGCCGACGAAGTACTCATTGGCGACGGCGGACGCCGGCTGCTCGAGCTTCCAGAGGTACGCCGAGAGGCCGCGGTGCGTCGCCGACGGGTTGAAGACCAGCTGCGCGCCGTTCAGGCCCAGCGCGCGCCAGCCCTCGGGGAAGTGCCGGTCGTAGCAGATGTAGACGCCGACCTTGCCGACGGCAGTGTCGAAGACGGGATAACCGAGGTTGCCGGGACGGAAGTAGAACTTCTCCCAGAAGCCCTTCACCTGGGGGATGTGGTGCTTGCGGTACTTGCCCAGGTAGCTGCCGTCGGCGTCGACGACAGCCGCGGTGTTGTAGAGCACTCCGGGCTGCTCCTGCTCGTACATCGGGAGCACAAGCACCATCCCGAGCTCTTTGGCGAGCTCCTGGAAGCGCTTGGTCGTCGGCCCGTCGGGGATCGCCTCGGCGTACTCGTAGAACTTCGAGTCCTGGACCTGGCAGAAGTAGGGGCCGTAGAACAGCTCCTGGAAGCACATCACCTGCGCGCCCGCGGCGGCCGCCGCACGGGCCTGGGCGACGTGCTCCTCGATCATCGATTCCTTGTCACCGGTCCACTTGGTCTGCACCAGCGCTGCGCGCACGTTCGCCATCGCGGCCTCCTTCTCCGGCCAACGTACTTTTCGTCACAAAGGCGCACAACAGGCCCACTGTCGCCGAACAAATCGCTCGACGACGCGCGCGGAATTGATCAGGCGTGCGGCGCGCGTACCCCTAGAGGGCATGTCTTCTCCTGTGAGACTGCTGACACTGATGTCTCGGGACATGCCTGACACCAACGGCGTCGCGACGCGCAGGAGGCCGGACCGGGCAGTGGTGTGCCTCCGGAACCGGCACTCGTGATTCTGTTGTGTCAGTAACAATGTGTGTCTTGTCGGGTTTGTCCGTCGCCCGTACGGTGCGTCAGCAAGTCTCCCGAGACGATCCTGGACAAAGACGAGGTGCAGTCATGACCGCTGTGGATCCCGGCAAGGGCCTCGAGGTCGTCGCGGACGACCGCGAACACGTGTTCCATTCCTGGTCGGCGCAAGCCTCGTTGAGCCCGGTGGCGATCGCCGGCGCCGAAGGCTCCTGGATGTGGGACTACGACGGCAACCGGTGGCTCGACTTCTCCTCGCAGCTGGTCAACGTCAACATCGGGCACCAGCACCCGGCGATCGTCGAGGCGATCAAGGAGCAGGCCGACCGGCTGTGCACGGTCGCGCCGATCCACGCCAACGACAAGCGCAGCGAGGCGGCCCGGCTGATTACCGAGCTCGCACCCGGCAACCTCGACAAGGTCTTCTTCACGAACGGCGGCGCCGAAGCGATCGAGAACGCGGTCCGGATGGCCCGCCTGGCCACGGGCCGGCACAAGATTCTGGCTGCACACCGCTCGTACCACGGCGCGACCGGCGGGGCGATCGCGCTGACCGGTGACCCGCGCCGCTGGCCGTCCGAGCCCACCATCACGGGCGTCGTGCGTTACTTCGGTCCCTACCTGTACCGGTCGTCGTTCCATGCGACGACGGCTGAGGAGGAGTGCGAGCGCGCGCTCGCCCACCTCGCCGAGTTGCTGATGTTCGAAGGCGCGCAAACGGTGGCCGCGATCCTGCTCGAGACGGTCGTCGGCACCAACGGCATCCTCGTGCCGCCCGACGGCTACCTCGCCGGCGTACGCGCGCTCTGCGACAAGCACGGCATCGTGATGATCGCCGACGAGGTGATGTCGGGGTTTGGCCGGTGTGGTGAGTGGTTCGCCGTCGACCGGTGGGGCATCAAGCCCGACCTCATCTGCTTCGCCAAGGGCGTCAACTCCGGCTACGTGCCGCTCGGCGGCGTCATCATCTCCGAGCCGATCGCCGACTTCTTCAACGACCGCTACTACCCCGGCGGCCTGACGTACTCCGGGCATCCCCTGGCCTGCGCCGCGGCCGTCGGATCGATCGAGGCCTTCAAGAAGGAAGGCATCATCGAGCACGCCCGCTCGCTCGGTGACGAGGTGATCGGTCCCGAATTGATGGCTCTGGCCGAGCGCCATCCATCTGTCGGTGAGGCGCGCGGGCTGGGCGTCTTCTGGGCACTCGACCTGGTTCGCGACCCGGCCACCCGCGAACCGCTGGTGCCCTACAACGCGAGCGGGCCGGACGCCGCGCCTATGGTCGAGTTCGCCAAAGCCTGCAAGGACAAGGGGGTGTGGCCGTTCGTGCACTTCAACCGCGTGCACGTCGTGCCGCCGATCACGATCAGCGCCGACGACGTACGGCATGGCATTTCGGTTATCGACGAGTGCCTCTCGCTCACCGACGCCTACGTCCGGAGCTGATTCCGGGACCCCGCGTTGCCCGAACTGCTGTGGACGGTGTGGTGCACAAACGGTGGATAACCGGCCATTCCTGCGGACAACTGCGCCCACTTCTGTGGACGCCCAAGATTGTTGAAGGAATCTTCGAAACGCCTCTTGTCACGGGCGCGGGCACGGTCTAGAAATCTCCTCACGTCACCGGCGACGGCGACTCGCACCGGGAGTTCCGGGAAGGCACGGCGAAGGGCAACCGGAGCCGAGCCCGATCAGATCTCCCGAACGCTGTACGAAAGAACGACGGTGGATGAGGCAGGACGCAAGTCCTGCGGAGTCCGCCGACACGGCTTCGAACAGCGGCGGGTTGCACGAACCGGTGGCATGGGTCCGCGGCAACGCGTGACCTAGTGAAGGCCTCTCCAACTCATACTTGGAGAGGCCTTCACACATTTCTAGCGCGTTTCGCCCCCAGGCAGCGAGACAGCCGAACGGCGTGTCACTTGTTCGCTCGTACCTATCGCCCCATTCGCCCCGCCCGTTATGTTCCCTTTGACCTGTTGATCCCGGATTGCTCAGGGAGCTGACGTCATGGCGAGGGTGCGAGTTGGACGCCGATCACTGTCCGGGACCATGGGGGCGGCACTGATCGCAGCGTTCGTCTCCCCTGCCCTGCCGGCCAGCGCCCAACCGGCGAGCCCAGGCAGGCCTGCCGTCAAGAGTGACGTCAGGCACGTCGAGCCGGGCGCCCTGGACAAGCTCACCGTGAAGGACTCGCGGGGCCGAGCGCTGGCACCGGCATCGCCGGCACCGAGCCGGGCCGCGGCGCCATCGCTCGCCGCGGGCGTCACGCCGCCGGTCGGCACCGTGCGTCCCTGGATCGCCATCGACTTCAATCCGGGTGGAGGCGGCTACCTCAAGAACTTCGTGCTCCGCGGGGCGGGCACCAACGTCGAGGTGTGGGTGGCCGAAGACATCCAGTTCCCGGCCGGCGACTGCCGTAACGGCGTCCGAACCGAAATCACTGACAGCCAGGTCGCCTACTTCATCAACGAGTTCGACACCAACATCTACCCGGTCGAGTCCGCAGCCTTCAGTGTGCCCCCGGACCGGGACGGGTCAGGCAGCCCGCTGGCTCCCGAGCTCGACTTCTCGGGCGCCGGCGAGAAGATCGTGACGTTGATCGACAACGTGGTCGACGAGAACTTCATCGACACCAACAACGCGCACAGCTTGACGTACGTCGCGGGGTTCTTCTCCGGCGGCATCAACGAGCTGACCGACCGCAACGTCATGACGATCGACGCGTTCGACTGGTTGCACCGCACCGGTGACAACCCGCCCGATGAGGCGTCGACCGACCCGTGCACCAACGCGCCGGCCAGGCCGTTCCTCTACGAAGGCGTCTTCGCGCACGAGTACCAGCACCTGCTGCTCTCCTACGAAGACCCGGACGAGGTCAACTGGGTCAACGAGGGCCTCTCCGACTACGCGCAATCGATCACCGGGTACGTCGACACGCGGCCATCGGTATTCGAGCCGCGCTACGACAATCACGTCCAGTGCTTCCTCGGGTTCCTGACCATCGCGACGCCGTTCAACACGATCCCGCGAGCTAGCTGCGGTCCGGAGAACTCCCTGACGCTCTGGGGCGACCAGGGCGACGGCGAGATCCTCGCCGACTACGGCGCGGCGTACACGATGATGGAGTTCCTCGCCGGCCGGTACGGCCACGGGTTCCTCTCGGCATTGCACGACCAGGACGCGAACGGTTTCGCGGGACTGCAGGCCGTTCTCGACGCGTCATTCGCGCGCACGACAGCGGCCGCCGTACTGCACGACTGGGCGGCGATGGTCGCACTCGACGGCGTACTCGACGACGGCGCACGCCTCATCGGTGGTCGCAGGGCAAACTTCCGTACGCCGACGCTCGACGCATCGATCTTGTGGGACAACGAGCACGCCTACGCGTCGCCCGGTGCCCCGCCCAACGGCTCCGACTACGTGCGACTGCGGAAGGCGAACGGCAGGTACTTCGGGGCGCACGACATCAAGCGCATCAGCTTCGACGGCGCGAGCACGCTCGACCCACAGGCGCTCGAGTGGACGCTCGACGACGCGCCGCCCGGCGGCACGACCGGACCGGCGTTGTTCTCCGGCACCGGCGACAACCTCGACCGCTCGATCGTGCGGTCCGTCGCCGTGCCCGCGGGCAGCCCGACGCTGGTCTTCGACACCAGGTGGGACACCGAGCCGGCGTTCGACTCCGGCTTCGTACAGATCTCAACCGATGGCGGCGCGACGTACACGAGCCTCGGCAACGCCGACACGACCAGCGAACTCGACCCCGGCGCCGACCAGCGGCTGGTCGACAACCTGCCGGGATTCAACGGCGACAGCGCCGGCTGGAGGAGCGAGACCTTCGACCTGTCGGCGTACGCCGGGCAGACCGTCTTGCTTGCCTTCCACTACATCAGTGACGTCAACACCAACGGCCTCGGCTGGTGGGTCGACAACGTCACGGTCGGCGGCACCCTGCTCTCCGACGGCAGCACCCTCGACGGCTGGCAGACAAAGACGCAGGTCAGGCCGGTGCCGGTTGCCGGGTTCACAGTCCAGCTCATCGGCTACAGCGACGATCACCGGGTGGCCGGGATCGTGCGGCTCCCGATCGATGCCAACTTCGACGGCTCCCTGCGGATCGGTCGCATCCGCTCGGCGTTCAGCAGAAGGGTCAAAACGGTCGCCGCAATCGTGATGTATGACGACCCCACCGAAACGAGCACGCAGTACGCGCGCTATGAGCTGAAGGTCAACGGCGTGCTCCAGCCGGGAGGCTGAACGGGATTTCTGGCACGTGTCCTACCGGGTTTCGCTTCAAGAAGCGGCGCCACGTGCCGATGGACCTGTTGCTGACGCCAATCGCCGGTCCTACGCCCTGGGAGCGCATCCGTGTTCACGGCAACAACGGATCTAGACAACCTCGCCCGCGAAGTCGTGCTCGGGACCGACGCCATGGTCATCGTCGTGGACGCCGGTGGCCGCCTCCTCGCGGTGAACCCGGCCGTCACCACCGCCACCGGCCTGGCTGAAGACGAACTGGTCGGCGAGAACGCGATCAAGCTCGTCGTGCCCCGCGACGTGCCCGACTTCCAGCGTGCGCTGCGCATCGCCATTCGCTCCGGCGCAGCGTCGTCGAGCGAACACGAACTCGCCATGAAGGCCGACGACGTACGCCGGTCGGTCGCCTGGTCGATCACCCCGGTCGCCCACGACCCGGTCGTCCTGGCCTGTGTCGGCGTCGACGTCAGTGCGACCCGCAACGAGTTCGAGGTGCTGCGCAGCCGCGCCGTCACCGACGAACTGACGGGCCTGCCGAACCGGGCTGGGCTCCTCGAGCAGCTGGGCACGATGGCCGGCAGCGGCGCCTCAGTCGTCTTCTGCGACCTCAACGGCTTCAAGGCGGTCAACGATACGTTCGGGCATGCAGCGGGAGACGCCGTCCTCGTGCAGGTCGCTCGCCGTCTCAAGCGGACCGTGCGTGGCGAGGACTTCGTTGCCCGCCTCGGTGGCGACGAGTTCGTCATCGTGGTCCCGCCGGACCCCAACTCGGACTTCGAGGCTCTGTCCCGTCGTTTGATGCGCGCGATGTCGCAGCCGATGGTGTTGAGCGGCGGCATCGTCGCGACCGTCGGCATGTCGATCGGCGTGTCCGTGCTGGTTCCCGGCGAGGACCCGGCGAACGTACTGACCGTCGCCGACGCCGACATGTACAAGATGAAGTCGCGCAACACGACCCAGATGATGGCTACCGCGCAGATCGAGGAGCCGGCCGCCGCTTCAGGCGAATAGCCACCACGTCTCACGATCAAGTTTCTTGCCCCAAATGACCAATGACCGTACGCGCGCACGCTCAACCGGGCGACGATACTGACGGCGATCGGTCAATGGCGCCGCTAGACGCGGGACCCACGCCTGCCGCGACGCAACCACCGGGACGGGACAGAAATAGGGCGCCCAACCGATGCGTGGCGCACCAGCTGTCTGTACGGTCAACGCTACAGCGACTCTGATCTCGGGCTATGGCGCAAGCGCGCAACGACACCGCAGAGGAGGAGAAATGATCCTGGCAACGACGACGGTCGAGGATTTCGACCGCTTCCTGACGATCTTCTCGACCAAGGGCGCTGAGAAGCGAAAGCAGCACGGGTCCAAGGGTTCGACCGTCTTTCGCGATCCCAATGAGGACGACCGGGTCTGGGTGCTCCTCGACTGGGATGCGGAGGGCTGGCAGAACTTCGTCTCCGACCCCGAGGTCCTGCCGATCCTCCAAGAAGCCGGGCACAAAGGTAAGCCTCAGGCGGCGACGCTCGGCGGCCAGTACGACTCCTAGCGCTTGCGTCCGTGACTGTCGATCCCGCTGACGTCTATGGTGCGGCGTGCGCATCAGCCAGTACGTCTACTTCGCCATCAGCAGCAAGTCCTTACCCGCCGCGGACGTGACGGCGCTGCTCGATGTCGAGCCGAACCGAGTCCTCGTGAGGGGATCAAGGGACGCGGAGCGTGATGTCCCGCGCCTACATTCGTGGGCGGTGGAATGCACAACCGCGGGCCTGTCCGTCAGCGAGCAGATCGGGCGCGTGATAACCCGCGTCACGCCCGCCGCGGAGAAGATCATCGACCTCGGCAAGCAATATCCGGAGGCGAAGATCGTCCTTCAGGTTGTCCGGAACTTCAACGACGAAGACGGCGAAGAGGAGGAGTTCTCGCCGCCCGAGGCCACCCTCCAGAAGCTTTCCGGCCAACATCAGCTGCTCGGTTGGCACGTCGACCGGAGCGTGATCGAGTTCCTGCACGCCACCGGCGCCGAGCTGGACGTCGACGAGTACGGATAGCTTCGGGCTATTCGCAGGGGTAGACCAGGCCGATCTGTCGGCGTACCTCGTCGAGGGTCTCCATGATGCTCACAGTCTCGTCGAGGGGCATCACGTCACTCTCGAGACGCCCGGCGCGCAGTAGGCGACCGACTTCGGCAGCCTGGTAGCGCAGGCCGCCACCCACCTGCGGATGCTCGTGCCGGACCGGATCGCCACGTCGCGGAAGGAACGTCAACACGGCGTTCGGCCGGTAGAACTCGTTGTCGATCTCGAGCCGGCCTTCGGTGCCCACGATCTCCGCACGCACGGCGTTGTCGGCCCGCAGGTTGGTCGTGAGTACGGCGTGCGCGCGGCCGTCGTACCGGAAGATCATCGACGTCTGCGCATCGACGCCGGTGAACGCCGGATCGCTGAGGGCGGTGACCTCACTCGGCCGCCCGAGGACCATCGACGCGAACGACACCGGGTAGATCCCGAGGTCAAGCAGCGCTCCCCCGCCGAGCTCAGGCGCGAAGAGGCGCGACGTCGCGTCCTCCTCGAAGTGGCGGCCGAACCCGGCGACCACCGTGACGACCTCGCCGAGTACGCCGTCAGCGAGCATCTGCCGGATGTCGATGACGTGCGGCAGGAAGCGCGTCCACATCGCCTCCATGAGGAACACGCCCTGCTCGCGGGCGGCCGCGACGAGGTCCCGCGCCTGCGCCGCGTTGATCGTGAACGGCTTCTCGACCAGCACGTTCTTGCCCGCGCGGATCGCCAGCATCGCGCTGTCGCGGTGCATGGGGTGCGGCGTCGAGATGTAGACCACGTCGACGTCGGGGTCGGCGACCAGCTCGTCGTACGACGGGTGCCGGTGCGCGATGGCGAACCGGTCAGCGAACTCGTCGGCGCTCCCCTGCGTCCGCGAGCCGACCGCGACGACCTCGGCATCGTCGAGCAGCGCGAGGTCGGCGGTGAACTGCCCGGCGATCCTGCCCGTGCCGAGGATGCCCCACCGGATCTTGCGGTCGCCGTACGCCGAAGGCTCGGTCATCGCTCACACCCCGCTCGCTCGCAGCCGACCACGACCGTATCCCCCGGGTTGCGGGATGCGCCTTGACCCGCCCGTGCTAGTTCTGAACGCGACCGCGGCAAATGGCGGCTGGTGCTGCTAGCTCTGTTGTGATCTGTTTGTCCGGATTACGTTGGGTACTCGCGAGCCCGGGAGTCCGACTTACCAGGGAGGTAGCCATGGCTTTGAGCAGCTACAAAGTAGGTCCGGCGGTCGCCGTCTCCGACCTGTCGAAGGCCAAGAGCTTCTACGAGGGAAAGCTCGGTCTCACCGGTGAGCCGCAGGAGGAAGGCGCGATTCTCTACGCATGCGCGGAGGGCAGCGGGCTCTACGTCTACGAGCAACCGCAGACCGCGGGCAAAGGCGCACACACGCTGGCCGCCTGGACGGTGCCGGACCTGGAGAAGGAAGTCGACGAGCTCACCGCCAACGGCGTGGAGTTCGAGCACTACGACGACCCCTTCAAGACCGACGCCAAGGGCATCTTCGACATGGACGGCAACAAGGCGGCCTGGTTCAAGGACCCTGACGGCAACATCTTCGGTCTCAACGGCGGCTGATTCGGCGGCCCACGGGGAGGAACGTCATTCCGCTGGAAACGAGCACCAGAGAGGAACTACCGACACCGGCGTCCATCCAGCGGATCTACCTCGTGCTGCTCCTGGGCAACACTCTTGCCGCGTCGTTCATCTGGGGCATCAACACGATCTTCCTGCTGGACGCGGGCCTGTCGAACGCGCAGGCCTTCGCGGCGAACGCGTTCTTCACCGCCGGCATGGTCATCTTCGAGGTGCCGACGGGAGTGACGGCTGACACCGTCGGCCGGCGGGCGTCGTACCTGCTCGGCACGGTGACCCTCGCCTCGACGACGGGCCTCTACGTGCTGCTCTGGCAGATCGAGGGGCCTTTCTGGGCGTGGGCGATCGTGTCGATGGGCCTGGGTCTCGGCTTCACGTTCTTCTCCGGCGCGGTCGAGGCCTGGCTCGTCGACGCGCTCGATGCGACCGGCTTCGAGGGCGACCTCGAGTCGGTCTTCGGCAAGGGCCAGATCGTGACAGGCGCGGCCATGCTCACGGGCTCGGTTGCCGGCGGTTACGTCGCGCAGGTGACCAGCCTCGGCGTGCCGTTCGTCATGCGCGCGCTCGTGCTCGCGGTGATGTTCGTGCTCGCCTTCTTCCTGATGCACGACGTCGGATTCGAGCCACAACGCGGCAAGTCGATCACGTCGGAGATGCGCAAGGTCGTCGCAGCGTCGATGACGTTCGGGTGGCGGGTGCCGGCAGTGAAGTGGGTCATGCTCTCGTCGCCGTTCACGTTCGGCGTGGCGATCTACGCGTTCTACGCGCTGCAGCCCTACCTGCTGGAGCTCTACGGCAACCCCGAGGCGTACGGCGTCGCGGGACTAGTCGCGGCGATCGTCGCCGGCGCGCAGATCGTGGGCGGAATCGCGGCGGCGCGGATCAGGAAACTCTTCCGGCGTCGTACGTCGGCGCTGCTGACCGCGACCGCAATCAGCGCCGCGACCCTGCTCCTGATCGGCGTCTTCGAGAAGTTCTGGGCGGTCATCGCGCTGATCGTCGTGTGGGGACTGATCGGTGCCGCATCGATGCCGATCAGACAAACGTACGTGAACGGGCTGATCCCTTCGCAGCAGCGGGCCACGATCCTGTCGTTCGACTCCATGCTCGGCTCGGGCGGCGGCGTCGTGATCCAGCCTGCACTCGGCCGGGTCGCCGACGTCTCCGGCTACGCGCACTCGTACGTCGTCGGCGGCGTTGTCACAGCGCTGGCGCTGCCATTCATCTTGCTGTCGCGCCGCGAGAACACGCCTGCCGACGTCGCCAGCGAGGTGGCGGCCCCCGCAGCGTGACGACGGCAGCGAGCGCTACGCCTTGATCACCCCGACGACGTGGCCCTCCGGGTCGCTGAGCAGGCCGACTTCCAGGCCCGGCATCAGGACCCTAGGACCCATCATTCGTTTGCCGCCCAGCTCCTCCGCCTGGACGAGTGCGGCTTCGACGTCGGGCACCTCGACGTAGACCGTGACGTGCCCGGGGTACCCCTCTGGTCCGACACCGACGCCGCCGCCGATGCCGATGCCGTCGGGGCGCAGGTTCTGCTCACGTAGCACGACGCCGTACTTCATCGGGTTGTCGGCGTTGATCTCCCACCCGAACAGTTGCGCGTAGTACGACTGCAGCGCGTCGGCGTCCTGGCCGATGATCTCGAAATGCACGACCGGCTGGCCCATGCCCGCTCCCTTCCGACGACGGCGTCCGCGGCAACCTAGCGCCGGAGCGACGTCGGGTTGAGAGCGGTCCTGATCCGCGCCCAGCGCCCGAGCTCACCGGCCATCTCGCGACGCGCGGTGGAGACATCCGCCCAGTAGTCGGCGACTTCGCTTTCGGTCGGCTCCCCTGGTGCGAAGACCGCCTGGTCGGCCCGGCGCGCCAACACCATGACCGGCGCCCGGTCGACGATGACAGCCACGTCGCGTCGGGTCGCCTGCGGCGGTATGGCCACGCCCGCATCCATGACGAGATCGACCACCTCGGACCACCCACCGGCGATGCGCGCGTGCGGCGTGCCTCGGTGGCGTCGCCGCCGGGACCGCCGCCACTTCAATCCGACAATGAGCCCGACGATGGCCAGGAGCAGCACCGGGATCCCCATGCCCGCGGCGACCACGGCGCTGATCCCCCGCCCGTCAGGGGAACGGTTCTGGTCGGCGGAGTTGCCGCCCGTGGTCGGCTTCTTCTCCGGCGTCTTGCGGGGTACGGCGTCACTGGCGGAGATCAACGGCTCGGCTTCGACCCGCGGCGGGGCGACGACCTTCGGGGGTTCCTGCACGCGGGTGATCGGCTTGGGCCGGGGCACTGTCTGCGGCTTCTTGGCCGTGCTCGGCGGCGTCGGGAAGACCGGCACCCAGCCCAGACCCTGAAGCCCGACTTCGACCCAGGCCGTGACGTCGGTGCCCTTGACCTCGATCCGTGAGCCGGTTTCCTCCTTGGGCTGCACGCCCATGACGACGCGGGCCGGGATGCCGAGCTGCCGGGTCATCAACGCCATCACCGCGGCGTACTGCTCGGCGTCCCCAACGAGCCCCTGTGGGTCGCTGACCATGCGGTCGAGGCGGGCTGCGTAGTGGCCGGCCAGCGACGGAATCTCGCCCTGAGTGCCGTTGCTGTAAGCGCCCCGGACGAGCTCGTCGGCCAATGCCTGGACCCGGGCGAAGGTGCCCTGGGTGTCGTTGACGACCTCAGTCATCTTCGCCTTGACCGCGTCGGGGACCCGTGCGGGCGCCGGAACAACGAAGCCGGCGGGGCCGGCCGCACTCAGCCCCGCTTGGTCGACCTGCGGAGTGCTCACCCAGGTCGGCGGCACGACGACATCCATGCTGTATTGGACGCCGGGTTGGAGCATCACCGGGTCGTCGGCTGGGAGTGTCGCGGCCACCGCGCTGTCGGTGGCCCGGTTGTAGCGGAAGGTCTTGGTGAGGTAGTCAGCGTCTTCGCCGTCGAACTGAACGCGGGTCACCACGCCGACGCTCGGAAGCCAGATACCGCCCAGCTCGCCCATGGTGAACTTCACTGTCGCCCGGGTCCCGGCAGCGCTCGTCGGAATGGTCACGCCCACCCGCTGGAACGAACCCGATGCCTCAGCTTTCTTGCTGGCACCGGGCGCTGTGGCGCCGGCGACGCCCCAGACGGTGCCGTCGTACGCATCCATCGTCGCGATGCGGATCAACGAACCTGGCGGCAGACCGTCGACCGTGAACAGCGTCTTCTCGCCGAGACCGCCGCGGCCCTGCGATTTCGCTTCGGGGACGACGTACTTGCGATACGTCGTCAGGGGGCTGACGAACTGGCGCAGGTCGAGCGGCGGATCGATGTACTCGCGCAGCACCACCCGCTCGTTTGCGCCGGCGAACGGCATCACCGGTCCGAGCGCCACGGCTCCGGTCGCGGCGGTCGCGACGAGGGCGGCTGCGGACAGCCGCCGGCGGAGCGACGAACGGACGAGCAGGTGCTCGCGGGCACGGGCGCGAAGCACTGTCCACGTGAGCGCGAGGGCGGCGAAGACCGCTCCCTGCAGGACGAGTGCCGCCGGCTTGGTGCTGCCGAAGAGGATGGAGAGCGCGAGTACGACGACGGTGGGCAACACCGGCAGGAACGCGATGCGCGACCGGCGCGCGAGGGTGGACCCGAGTACGGCGCCGCTCAGGCCGAGCAGGTAGGGAATCGCCAGCACGTTGCCGGACGCGCCGACCGGCGGCAGCACGGTCAACAGGTCGTGCCAGCCGCTGATGGCGCCCTCGGCGAGAGTCTGCAGATTCGACACCGTCGGTGCGGCTCCGCCGGAGACGACGCCCCGGAGGGCGACCGCCGTACCGAACAGGAGATAGACCAGGACCGTGACGGCAGCCACCGCGAGCGCGTGCGCCTTGAGTCGCTCGCTGACGTAGGCAACGAGCAGTCCCAGCGCGACGCCGAAGATCCCCACAACGAGATAGCGGGTCCCGCCGTACGTGCTCCTGAAGCCCAAGAGGCCGAGCACCAGCAGCGCTCCGAGCAGGGCGGAGTCGACAGCCTCGAACCGGCTGACACGCCACGAGCTCCGGTTGTCGCTCATGCCTGCGACACCGCCCGCACGATCCGGGCCAGGTCGCGCAGCGCTCCGACTGTCACCAGCAGAGTCGTGCCGATCTGGCGTACGCCGGAGGTCGCCCCCGGCTCGGCCCGCAGGATGACGATCTTGGCGTCCGGACCGAAGCGCGCGGCCGCTTCGCGCAGCGCGGGCAGTGGGGTGAGGCTGCCGGTGACCAGCAGGACCAGGGTGACGTCGGGGTCGCGGCGCAGCACCTGAGCGGCCGAGTCGGCGAGCCCCGTGCCCCGACCCGCCATCTCGATCGCACTGGCGCCGTCGAGCACGCTCGTTGGTGTGGCCGAGCCGATGGTCCGGCGCGCCGCCATCAGCGCGATCGACTGCTGATCGCGGACCGCTCGTACGCCGATCGACGCGAGCATCGAGACGCCGAGCTCGAACTCGTTTTCGCTGGCGTAGTCGGCGCTATCGCCGCTCTGCAGGACGGCGACGTGTGAACGCCGGGTGTCGACGAACTGCCGCACCATCAACTTGCCGCTCTTGGCGGACGTGCGCCAGTGCACGTAGCGACGGTCGTCGCCGGGGACGTAGTCGCGCAGGGTGTGCAGCTCGACGTCACTGGTCGAGGTGTCGTTGGTGTTGCGCCCCTCGAGGTCGCGCAGGAATCCCGCGCCGAGACCCTCCAGCGGAGTCGTCAGCGGGTGCACGTAGAGCAGCGTGATCGACGGCCAGTCCAGCGCCCGGCGCAGGAGCCCGAGCGGGTCGCCGCGCAGTGTCCGGGCCGGGCCGATCGGTATGACGGCCCGACGGTGCGTGGGTATGGAGAAGAGCGCGTCGTGCGACTGCCCACCAGGGAGTATGGGGATGTCGAACCGCGCCATACCTTGGCCGACCACGAGTTCGACGCGCAGTGCGAGCAGCCTGCGGACGGAGCTGTTCAGGGCCGTCATCTGCCCGGACGCCGTGTCCCCCACGACGACGCGTTGCGGTTGCATTGTGACGGCGACGTCGACGGTCATCCGGCCGAACGTGAATGCCAGCCCGAGGACGAGCAGCAGCGCGCAGACAGCCGCGGCGAGCATGAACTCCTGCCAGCCAAGCCGCCAGCCGATGACCCAGGAGACGATCCCGGCGAACAGCACGGTCCGGCCCAGCGGTGTCAGTACGTCGGTCACCCGGCGGAGCGCGGTGAGCCAAGCAGCCGCTGTCTGAGGGCGGGTGCGCGGCAGGTCAGCCGGCGCAGCCTGGTGGCTACCCGGTTGCTGGCCCGCGGCCGTCAGAGTCGTCATGGTCTCAGGCGGCTCGTACCGCCGGTGGCTTAACGTCAGCGAGGACGCGACTGATCACGTCGCCCACGGTCGCTCCTTCGAATTCGGCTTCGGCGTCGAGCTGCAGCCGATGGCCCAGAATCGGCTCGGCCAGTTCTTTGATGTCGTCGGGTATGACGTAGTGACGCCCGTTCGACGCCGCCCATGTCTTGGCCGCCCGCACGTAGTTGAGCGCTCCGCGCATCGACAGCCCGAGCTTTACTCCCGGCGCCCGGCCCGGCCGCGTCGCCTCGGCGATCCGACTTACGTAGCTCAGCACGGCGGCGTCGACGTGCACCGTGGTCGCCAACTCGGCCATGTCGCGGACTGCCGCGTCGGTGATGATCGCGCTCACTCCCGCGGGTCGGTCCCGGTTGGCGGCATCGGCGAGCAGGGCGACGGTCGTCTCGTGGTCGGGATAGCCCAGGCTCGTCTTCAGCAGGAAACGGTCGAGTTGCGCCTCCGGCAGGCGGTAGGTGCCAGCGAGCTCGATCGGGTTCTGCGTGGCAATGACCATGAACGGACGGCCGACTGGATAGCCGACACCGTCGACGGTGACCTGGCCCTCTTCCATTACCTCGAGCAGAGCGGACTGCGTCTTGGGCGACGCGCGGTTGATCTCATCGGCCAGGATGATCGTCGCGAAGATCGGCCCGCGGTGGAACTCGAACTGGGACGTCCGCTGGTCGTAGATCGTCACACCCGTGACGTCACTGGGCAGCAGGTCCGGGGTGAACTGCACCCGGTTGTGCGTGCCCTTCACCGTGTTGGCGAGCGACTTGGCCAGGATCGTCTTGCCGGTGCCGGGAACATCCTCGAGCAGCAGGTGCCCGTCGGTGAGTAGGCAGGCCACTGCCAGGCTGACGGCCTGGCGCTTGCCGAGTACGGCCTGCTCGACGTTGTCGACGAGCTGGCCGAAGGTGTCGGCAAACCAGGTTGCCTGCTCGGGCGTCATGGGCATTTGTGCTGTCTCCTCGCTACGACGGGTCTCGCTGGCCTGTGTCTCATGGGAGGGGTGGAACGGTGACGGTCGGCAGGGGCGGTGGGTCGTCCGTCGTCACCGAGTCGCTTGCCGTGTCGGTGCCGCCGGCGGTCTCGACCTGGATGGTCATCGTGTACGTCGTGCTGTAGTTGCCGTCGAACGTGCAGCTACCTGCGCCGCCGGACGCCGACGGCTGGCATGCGCCATCGGGATAGCCGGCGCCGGACACCGAGATCGTCATCGTGCCTGGCAACCCGTTGTAGTCGGGGGCACCCCACGAGAACGTGACCTGCAGTCCTGAAGCCGAGCCTTGTGGCTTCGGTGCCTTCGGCGCCGGCGGCGGACCGACCGTAGTGGTCGCCGACTTCCTGTCCGAGCCGCCGGCCGTGTCGACCCTGATCACCATCCGGTACGACGTGTTGTAGTCGCCGGTGAAGGCGCAGCTGCCACTCCCGGACGCCGACGTCGGACATCCGCCCGGGTAGCCGTCGCCGGTCACCGAGATGCTCATCGTGCCGGGCAGGCCCTGGTAGTCGGGGTCACCCCAGCTGAATTGGACCAGACGTCCGCTGGTGGATCCGCTCGGCTGCGGTGCTACCGGCTCCGGCGGGCCGCCCACGCTCACCGTCGCGGACTTCGCATCGGTACCGCCGGCGGTCCGCACGGTGATCGTCATCTGGTAGGCCGTGTTCCAGTTGCCGATGAAGCTGCAGCTTCCAGCACCGCTGCTCGAGTCCGGGCACCCACCGGGGTACCCGCTGCCGGTCACCTCGATCGACATGGTGCCGGGCAGTCCGTTGAAGTTCGGCGGCCCCCAGTCGAACCGCACCACCGGGCCCGAGGCAGATCCGGTCGGCTGTGGCGCGACCGGCTGCGGCGCCGGCATGACGCGGGTTGTCGCCGTTGCGGTGTCGGTCCCGCCCTCGCTCACCACGGTGATGAGAATGGTGTACGCCGTGTTCCAGTCGCCGGTGAACGAGCACGCCCCGGAACCCGAATCGGTCGTCGGGCAGCCGCCCGCATAGCCCTCGCCCGTGACGTCGATCGTCATGGTGCCGGGCAGACCGTCGAAATTCGGAGCGGACCAGGCGAACGTGACGGTCTGCCCGGATGAGGTGCCCCTGATCCTCGGCGCGACCGGCTTGGCCGCCGGCGCCACCGTACCCATGACCGAATTCGAGTCGGTGCCGCCCGCCGTTCGCGCTGTCACGACCAACGTGTAGGCCGTGTTCCACGAGCCGGTGAAGCTGCAGGTGCCGGCGCCGACCGTCTGCGTCGGGCACGCGCCGGTGGGGTATCCCGCACCGGTAATCGCGATCCCGAGCACGCCCGCGGCGCCGTTGAAGTCAGGGTTTTCCCAGCTGAACGTGACTCGCTGCCGGACCACTGTCACGGTCGGCTGCGGCGCCTCGGGAACACCGAACGGCACGACCGTGCCGGGTGCCTCGGCAGAGTCACTGCACAGCGACGTGTTGCAGGCGGTGACACTGAAGGCGTACGTCTCGCCGTTGACGAGCGACGACACGACCGGGGCGTACGACGACTGGCCGGCCACGACGGGAACGGCGACGTTGCGCGTCCCGCCCCTCGTCCGGTTGGCGACGGCGAGCGTGATGCTTCGGTAGCCGGTGCCGTTGACCGCACCCAACACGAACGGCAGCGTGGCCTGGCCGTCCCCGGCGACAGGCGTGCCGAACGCCGGAGTGCCCGGCTTGCCTTCCACCGTTGCGCTGTTGGACGTGCTGGTCGCAGTGAAACCACCGCCGTTGGTCACCTGCAGCGCAAAGCTGTAGGTGCCTCTGGTATCGAGGCCCTCGATGACCATTCGGCCGGCGTTCAGTGCCGCGGTGGCCTCGATAGCGGCCTGCTGCGAGCCGCCCTGCATGATCTTCAGCGAGGTAAGCCGGCCGTTGACCACCGCCGCGATGTTGGCGGGATCCCAGCTAACGGTCACCTGCCCGCCGCGCAGGCCGCCGGTGGCCACGGCGGTCGGCGCCGCCGGCTGCGTCACGGGCCCGGCGGGCGTGAAGATTCCGCTGGTCGTCTCGAAGGTCTTCTCGCCGTCCTTGGTCATCGCGGCGACGGTGTACGAGTAATCGGTGCCGTTGCGCAGGTCGGTGACGGTGAGGCTGACGCGTTGCGGACTGCTCCCGCTCGGCGCGGGGATGGTGAACACGCCGGCGCCGGAGCTCGGTGCCGGCCGCAGGGTGACGACGTACGAGGTGATCGGCGTTCCGCTGAACGTGCCGGTCCACGTCAGGGTCGCTCGGCCATCGCCCGCGTTGGCATCGAGGTTGCCCATCGAATGGCGCGCCGCCGCGCCGCCGGACAGGGTGACCGGCGCGCTCGGCTGCCCGTCACCCCTCTCGATCGTGTGCGCGGTGACGGTGAACGTGTAGGGCTTTTCGTAGTCGATTCCGGTGATGACGCAGCGCGTAACCGCTCCCGGGCAGCGCTGCGAGTAGCCGTTCGACGGGTCCCTGACGGTGTAGTAGTCGATCGTGCCGCCGTTGGGGTCGGCCGCCGTCCACGTCAGCACCGCGGTGCCGCCGCCAGGCAATGGCGTGACGATTTCTGGCTGTCCAGGAGGCCCGGCCCGGCCAAGGACCGAGAACACGATGTTCGCGGACGCCGTACGCCCAAGCTTGTCCTGCACCGTGTAGGGCACCCGCCCCGAGCCGCTGAAGCCGGACGGAACCGAGACCGACACGGTCAGCCCCCGGGCGGTTGCCGAGCCGGCCTGCGACCGCCACGTCTCCGGAGTCACGACCAGCGCCACCTCGGGGAACGGGTTAACCGTGCATCGGGTCAGGTCGACGGTGAAAGTCGAACCTGCCGATGCCCCGCCCACCGAACAGTCAGTGGCGCGCGGTGGCGGCTTCCTGGTCTGTACGACGTCGACGTCGACGCGGCCGATGCTCGACACCTTGCCGAGGGCCACGGTGAACGTGAGAGACGTGCGCGTGCCCACCGGCGCACCGGCCGCGGACACAGTGAGGATGGTCCCCCGCGGCCCGCTCAGAGAGGCGCCGAGCCCGGCGATGCGGCCGTTCAACTGCTTATAGGAGAACCGCCCCGCGTCGTTCGGACCCGCGGTGGTGAAGTTCTCCAGGTTGAGCGTCGCCGGTTTCGGCGACTTGTACTCGACCGATATTCGCTGGGTCGCGAACACCGGCGGCACCTCGTCGACCGGCAGCACCACGACGACGATGGTGATCTTGCCCTTGCGCACATTGGGATCGGAGCCGTTGGCGCCGTCCATGACCTCGAACGTCAGCGACGCCTTGCCCGACGGGATCGTCGGGCGGACGGTGAAACCGGTGCGCGAAACGTTCGACACGGCGACACCGCTCGAGCTGATGGCGTCGGTCGTCGTAAGCTCGACGCGGCTACCTTCGGGGTCGACGGCAAAGTCGGCGATCGACAACTGCCTGGCGGCGCCTGACTGCACTTCGAACAGAGGCAGCGGGTCGACCGGCCGCGGCGCCTGGTTGTCGTTTCGCGGCACGAAGATGAACGCCTTGGCCTCGCCGCCGTCGGCGTCATTGATCGTGTAGGTCGCCCATTGGTCGCGGTCGGTCCGCGTCACCCGCACGGTCTTGGCGTTCAATCGTGCCGCGACGCCAACCGGCCCGACCGCGCCGGGCTCCGTTGACACCTCGAGCTCAGCCGGTGGACCTGTGGCATTCGTGTCGTTGGCCAGAACCGGTACGTCGATCGTGGCACCGAATCCCGCCGCCGTCGGGAAGTCGTCGACCGCCGTCGGCGGCTCGAGCGGTGCGGTTGGGCTACCGGTGACGCTGACCAAGGCGTCGTCCGTACCGCCCGCGGACGAGATGGAGTAGCCCATCGTCATCTGATCGGTCGACCCCTTCGGGACCGACACCGCGACGTACTCGCCTGAGACCTTCGCCGAGATGCCCGCCGGCGAGGTCAACGTGGGGGCCAGCGTCAGCGTGTCGCCGTCCGGATCGGAGTCGTTGGCCATAACCGGGATCGAGATGATGCGGTCACGGTCGTTGCGGATGCGCGCCGAGTCGTTGATCGCGACCGGCGGCCGCGGTGTCAGTGACGGCGGAGCCACTCCGACCAGCACGGTTGCCTGACCGGACAGGCCACCTGGGTCGGTCACCTGGTAGCGGAACTCGAAGGTGCCGGCTTCAGGACCGGCGGTGAAAGCCAGCCGGTTGTCCTTGGTGATCGCGAGTGTGCCCTTGGCGGGTGAGTCGACCGGCTCGAGTTTCACCGGATCGCCGTCTGGGTCGATGCCCGGCAGCGGGATGTCGACAGTCACCGTTCGGCCGGCCAGGACCCGCGCCTCAACGGGTTTCGGAGTCGGTGGCCGGTTGGGCGAGTCGTGCCCGATCACCTGCACGGTGATCGACGCTGTCGTCGCCTGACCCTCTGGGTCGATGACGCTGTATCCGAGCGAGACCAGACCCGGCTCGGAGGGTGCGAGCAATCGCACCTGATCGTCGCTGACGAACGCCTCGACCGGCCCGGACGCTTCGCCCGCCGCCAGGCCCGAGGGACGGAACGCCGAGTCGACGCCGACCAGCGCCTGCTCCAGCTCGAGCTGGCCCGCCTCAGGGTCGGCGTCGTTGTCGAGCACGCCGACGTAGACCGGCTGTCCGACTCGCGCGACCACCCGGTCGTCCTTCGCCACCGGAGGCTGGTTGGGAGTTCCGTCAGGCTTGCGTCGCACCAGCAGGAAGCTCGAGGCGGACTTCGCGCCGGCGTTCACTGAGTACGAGACGTTGGCCGGCCCCTCGAAGCCGGGCTCCGCGGAGACGCGCACCAGCTGCCGGTCGAGCACTTCGATAGTCAACTCGGGAGAGGACGACCGGACGTCGGCGACGACGAGAACGTTGCCCCCGGGGTCAACGTCGTTGGCGAGTACGTCGACCAGCGCCGGCTGGTCAGGCCGGACCAGTGCCGAGTCGGGCGCGGCGATCGGCGCCTCCGGCCCACCAGGTTTCGTTACATCGATCCGCACGATGCCGAAGGCCGACTGCGGACCCGTCGCGATCTGATACGTCAGGTAGTACGTGCCCGGGACACTGGGCGTGAGATTGATGCTGCCGTCCTCGGTGTCGGGTACGACGTGCACGGTCGGCACTGAGCCTTCGATCTTCGCGAGGCGCACTGGTTCCCTGGCGAACGTCGTGTCGTTCTCGAGCGGGAGCGCCACGACGGTGCGGCCGACGAAAGCGTGGACATAGTCGCTGCGCGCGAGTGGGGGCTGTGCGCCAGGAGCGACGACGTTGATGTCGAGGACGCTGCGCGCCTCCTCGCGTCCGTCACTGACCTCGAGCTGAAGCTGTTCGAACCCGGTCTGCCGCCGCGAATCCTGGTAGGTCACCGGTCCATCGGGGCTGCAAACAACGCCTGCCTTGGCGGGTGGGCACATGAGCAGCAGCGGGTCGCCGTCGGGGTCGACCCAATCCTTGAGCACGTTGTGCACGACCCGGCCGCCGCGGACAACGGCCGTTGAGGACGTCGCGCTCGCCGACAGCGGGCGGGGCGGCGAGTTCGCCTCATCTGGTACGACGGGAACGGTGACACGGGCGGTCGCGGTCCCGGTGCGGCCGTCGTCGACGACGTACTCGAACGATGCTGTGCCGGTGGCGCCGGGAACGGCGACGAACTCGATCGCCTTGCCGTTCTCGATGATCTGCGCCTGCCCGATCGCCGACTCGGGGACGGTCGTGAGCTGGGACACCCTGAGCACGTCGCCGTCGGGGTCTCCGTCGTTGGCGAGGACAGGCAGCACAACAGTGCGCCCAGGACGTACGCCGAACGTGTCGCGAACCGCGGTGGGCGGACGGTTCGGGCGATTGCGGTCTTCCAGCTTGATCTCGCTGTTGTCGGACGAGCTGGTCTTGTTGGGGTCTTGGTCGGCCTCGTCCTCGCGCAAGCGCGCGCTCTTCCAGTCGGCGAGCTGTTCGCGCGGGTCGTCGAGCAGGAAGGTCTGCCCGTTGGCGACGTCGTTGAGCACGATTCGGCCGCGGTTGACGCGGAACACGAGCTTTGCCGGCGTGGCGGCACCCACCGCGGCGACGCTGGCATCGGATCCGTCGCACGCGGTCAGCAACGTCGGCCGCTTGCCCCACGCGCCGTAGGAGCAGCGGCCCAGCCGCACCGGCGCAGCCGGATCGCCGGTGCCGCCTTCAGCGACGATCGACGAAACGGCCCCGCCGTTCAGATCGACGGCGTAGAGCGCCTTGTTCGTCGCGACCAGTGCCGTGTCGGCTGCATCGCCCACCTGCTGGAGTGCGACCTGCGCGCCGGGGTCTTCGGGCAGGCGCGCGAGGTTGCCGTTGGGAAGCTGGATGCGCCCGCCGCCCAGCAGCACCACAGGCTCGTCCCCGACGACTGTCACGGCGACGGAGCCGGCGTCCTTGGGCAGGCTGGTCGACTTCGGACGCGCGCCGACCGAGCCCGGTGGGATCGACAGCAGCCGTTGCTGCTTCAGCGACGCGGCGTAGACGGTGCCGTCGCGGCCGACGGCAACAGCCGCGCCGGCGCCCAGGTCGTAGTCGGCGTCTCCGTCGTACTCACCCGCCGACGCGTCGGACGCGTCGCGGATCCACAGGCTGCCGGTCGGGTCGAGGACCGCGACGATTCGTCCACCCATCGCGACCCTCGAGTCCGTGGGCACCCCGGCACCCACCCCGGTGAATGCTGCCGAGGCCACGTCGACTGCTCGGATCCGCGCGCCACCGACGTCGTTCAACAGGACGGTCGAGCCGTCCTGCAGGACGTCGAACTGCTGAGAGTGCGGTACGAGTCCGATAACCGACTGCCGGATCTCAGCGTTGAAGAGGCCGAGCACTCCCTCGGACGTGCCCGTGACCCAGACACCGGCGTCGTTGAGAGAGACGTTGGTCGAGACCTGGCCGCGGGAGACGACCGCCAACGCGACGAGCGATCCTGCCGCGAGGGACAGGATCGCGGTGGAGGCGACCGCCGAACGGCGTCCGCGCAGTATCGCGTCCACCCTTCCTATGCCCCCTTAATCATTCGTGCTCGACGTTCCGAGAAGCGGGATATCAGCCAGATCGTCTGGCGCTCGTGCTCGACATGACCACGGAAAACGAACGATCCCCCACGTGGACGGTCGAGCCGGACGCGACGTAGTGCTGTTGCCCGGGAATGCACCGGACCTTTACCCCGTCGGCGTTCGTGATGGCCGAGCCGTTCGTTGAATGCCGGTCGCACACCCAGAAGCCGCGGGAGTCGAGTCCGACGGCCAAGTGCGTCTTGGAGACAGACAGGTCTGGGTCGGCAATCGGCAGGAGCTGCGCCGGGGGGTCGCCCTGCTCGGCGGCTGGGGCCCGACCGATGAGCGCGAAGCTGTGGACGGTGACCGACAAGCCGCCGTCGAAGGTAAGCCGCGGGGCGCCCGGTGTGAGATTGACGAAACGTGGACGCGCCACGGTCGCGTTGAGGTCAGGGCTGCCGTGACTCGACGACAGCGGTACGTCGTTGATAGGCCAGTCCGAGGTCTTGCGCAGTCCGCTCGGTGCCAGCGGTCCCGATGCCCTCGCCATCGCGCGCGGTGCGTAGGACTCCGCGCTGCGCTCGTCGGCGGCAGCTGGCTGGGGCTGGGCGAGCATCTCCCCGATGACCGTGGGCGTCTCGTCGGGCAGCGGCCCGAACAGTTGCACGTGCAGCCCCGCGACGCCGTCGGCAATCGTCGCGGTCGCGACACCGGTGGTGCGGACTCGCAGCAGGAACAGGCTCAGGCCCAACGTAGGGATGGCGAATATCCCCGCAAGAGCGACCGCCCAGCTCGGTCGGACGGGTCCGGTCAGGCGCAGGGCATTCGGCGCCGTCTGGTCGGCTTCGAAGCCGACCGCAACAGCGGCCCGCTTCACTGCCTCCAGCGCCTGTGCAGGCGTTGCCGCCCGCGCTGATATGGCCTTGTCGATGACTCTGTCCCCCAACTCCGGCCGTGCACTCTGCGTCCCCCCCAGGCGCGCAGCTTCATACGTGCGACCACTCTACGAGCCGCCTAACCATGACCGGAAGGTCATGCCGAAATTGTGTCGTCATACGTCCGAATTAGCCCACTTGAGCACACGTTTGGTCGCAGAGCGTGCCCGCATAGTTACTCCTTGCCTTCTATGTCTCCAGGCACATGACCGTCGCCTCACTGGCCTGCCCCGAGTCACGCACCAGGACCACCGACAAACAGGGACGAGCGGTGGTCGTCTCCACCTCGTAGGACGGCGTCTTCAGCCGGATGTTGACCTGAGCTCCCGCCTCGGAATCGGTGCGCGTCACGACGTAGAAGTCACCCGGCTCGGGGTCGGGCGATTTCCAGCTGAAACGCACCTTCGCCGGCGAGATCCGCGCCGCGGCGCCTTCAACCGCGGCGACGAAGGCGGCGGAAGTTACCTCCTGCGGAACGGGTTTGCGGCTCGGCAGCACGACAGGGTCACCCTCCCCCGAGTCGCCACTGATCACGAGTACGGCGACAATTGCTGCGACCGCGGCCAGTGCCAGACCGCCCAGCGACAGAGCGAGGAGCCGCTTGCGGCTTTGCTCACGGTCAGGAGCAGTCGCGACCGGCGCCTTAGGCGCGGTTGGCAGCTGCGACGACGCCGTCGGACGGGCGATGGTGCCCTCCACCCACTCGCCGTCCGCACCGTTGTGAGTCGGTTGCCCTTGCTGTTGCGACGGCACGGCGCTGTTGGGTCGCGGCGACGGCGTCTGCGCATCGATGCGCGTCGGCTTGAACCGCGTCGCGTCGAGGTCAGCGTGCCCCGCGTCCTCGCGCGGTCGCGAGTGCGCGCCGTCGACGTCCGGGATCTCGATTGGCGTCACGCCGAGCGAGAGCTCCTGCTGAACCGACTGAAGTGCCCGGGCGAAGTCGAAGGCCGACGGAAAACGGTTGGCCGGGTTCTTTCGCATCGACTGCTCGAGCACCCGCTCCAGCGACAGCGGGACGTCTTGGCGGCCGGTTGCCGGCACCCGGTCGTTTTCTATCCTGCGCATGAGTGCGAGCGGGCGGTTGTCGCCCTCAGGAATGTCGAACGGCGAGTGCCCGACCAGCATGTGCCACACCGTCGCGCCGAGTGAGTAGACGTCGCAACGCTCGTCGGGATCGGTCTCGGGCCGGAACACCTCGGGCGCGGTCCAGGGAATCGACATACCGCCGCGATCATCCTCTTCGACCTTCGCGCCCCTGCTGGCAGAGATGCCGAAGTCGGTCAGTCCCGGGCGCCCGTACTGACTCGTCAGCAGGTTGGCGGGCTTGATATCCCTATGCAGGATCCCGAGCCGATGCGCGCTTTCGACCGCGCCGGAGACCTGGATCCCGATGCGCAGCACCTCGGGAACCGAGATCCGCTCGTTGCGCGCGCGGGCACCCAGGTGCGGTCGCGGGTAGTACTCCATGACGAGGTACGGGCGGCCGT
>JBKJZO010000183.1:0-4633 GCA_046715235.1 Mycobacteriales bacterium | reverse complement strand
GGGCCCAGATGAGCTCGTGGCCCCAGGGCTTCTCGACGCGGGTCGTCACTTGGCGGGTGGCTTGGTGGCGGGTGGCTTGGTGGCAGGCGGCTTGGTGGTCGAGGAGGCGCTGGCCGGTGGCGTCGTTGGCGGCGTCGTTGTGGTCGGCGGCGTGGTGGTCGGCGGCGTGGTGGTGGTCGTGGTTGTGGTCTCGGCCGGAGTCGTCGCCGCCGGTGCCGTCGTCTCCTGTGCGCTCGCCGTACCGGTCGCCATGGCGAAGACAAGGGTGAGCAGCGCTGCTGAACAGCCGGTGACTAGCGAACGGCGCACTGACCCCACCCGACGACGACGGAATGTGACCGCCCGATGGTACGGGACCATGTCAACGATCCCGCGATGGCAAGTCGGACGAACCCGACAAACCGCCCCCGCCTGATTCGCTCCGGCCCACTACTGACCGGTTGCGCCGCAGAAACGGGGCGATCTGAGCGTGGGGCGCGGACACAATAGGTCAGTAGTCGCGTTCTGCCGCCGATCCCGCTTCCGCGGGGCGTCAAGCCCAACGGGACTTGCCGAGCAGCACCGATGCGGCGACGACGCCGGCGGTCGACGTACGCAAGATCGTCGAACCCAGCCGGTACGCCGACGCACCGGCATCGGCAAACAGGGCCAGTTCCGCGTCAGTGATGCTCCCCTCCGGTCCGATGACCACGACCACCTCACCCGAGGCGGGCACGGAGACCCCCGCGAGCGGAACGTCGGCAGACTCGTGCAAGACAAGCGCCAAGCTCGCGGCGCGCAAGCGCGCCGCGACCTCCGCCGTCGACGCCAACCGCGCCACCACGGGAACCCACGGACGCCGCGACTGCTTCGCGGCCTCGCGCGCCGTCGACCGCCACCGCTCCAACGCCTTGTCGCCGCGCGCCCCAGACCACTGAACGATCGAGCGCGACGCCGACCACGGCACGATCTCGTCGACGCCGACCTCGGTCATCACCTCGACCGCGGTCTCGCCGCGATCGGACTTCGGCAGCGCCTGCACGACGACGAGGCGCGGCGAGGGAGCCGGCACCGAATGCCGGTGCAGCGCCCGCAGCGACAGCGACGCGGCGCCCACCGACGACACCTCGCACTCGACCAGCGTGCCGGCCCCGTCCGTAACATCCACCCGCTCGCCGACGCCGATCCGGCGTACGACAGCGGCGTGCCGGCCTTCTGACCCGTCGAGCACGATCTCGTCGCCAGAAAGCGACGCAGCGTCGACGAGGAAGACGGGCGCGGTCACCGGCCGGTGAACGCCTCGCGCAGCCGGCCGAACAAGCCGCCCGACGGCGTACCAGGCGGTCGTTCCTCGCCGCGCAGCGCGGCCAGATTCCGCAGCAGTTGCTCTTGCTCCTCGTCGAGCTTTGTCGGCGTGAGTACGTCGACGTGCACGTAGAGGTTGCCGCGTCCCGAACCGCGAAGACGCGGCATGCCGCGCGCGCGCAGCGGCATGATCGTGCCGCCCTGCGTGCCGGGCTTGATGACAACGTCCTCGGTGCTGTCGAGCGTTTGCAGTGAGAGCGTCGTACCGAGTGCGGCGGCGGTCATCGGCAGGGTGACCTTGCAGTGCAGGTCGTCGCCGTCGCGTTCGAACACCGCGTGCGGCCGCTCCAGAATCTCGACGTAGAGATCGCCGGCGGGGCCGCCGCCGGGACCGATCTCACCCTCGCCGCTGAGCCGGATCCGCATGCCGTTGTCGACACCCGCGGGCACCTTGACGGTGACCGTCCGGCGTTCGGGCAGCCGGCCCTCGCCGCCGCACTGCGGGCACGGATGGGTGATGCGCGTGCCGACGCCGCCGCAGGCATGGCACGGCCGCGACGTCATCACCTGCCCGAGGAAGCTGCGTTGCACCTGGCTGATCTCACCGCGGCCGCGGCAGGTCTCGCAGGTCTCCGGATGCGTGCCGGCCGCGGTGCCCCCGCCGGTGCACAGCTGGCACAAGATCGCGGTGTCGAACGACACGTCCTTGTTGGCGCCGAACGCCGTCTCCTGCAGGTCGAGCTCGAGCTGCACGAGTACGTCGGCGCCGTGCCGTACGCGCGACCGCGGACCCCGCGAGCCGGCCCCACCCGCGCCGAAGAACGCGTCCATGATGTCGCCGAGGCCGCCGAACCCCGCGCCACCAAAACCTGCTCCGCCGAATCCCGCACCGCCGAACGGGTCACCGCCGAGGTCGTGCCGCTGCCGCTTCTCCGGATCGGAGAGCACCGAGTAGGCCTCGGTGACCTGCTTCATCCGCTCACCCTCGGCCGGGTTGATGTCAGGGTGGAGCGTGCGCGCGAGCTTGCGGTAAGCGGTCTTGATCTCGTCCTGGGTCGCGGTGCGCGACACGCCGAGCACCTCGTAGTAGTCAGTCGCCACGGATCAGGCCCCGCCGAGGTGCTCGCCGACGTACCGCGCGATGGCGCGGACGGCACTGATCGAACTCGCGTAGTCCATGCGCGTCGGCCCGACGACACCGAGACTCGCGACCGAAGGCCCCGGGCCGTAGCCGATCGCGACGACCGACGTCGAGCGCAACCCTTCGACGCTGTTTTCCCCGCCGATGCGCACGGTCACCAGGCCGGGATCGCTGGTGTCACCGAGAAGTTTGAGCAGGACGACGTTTTCCTCCAGGGCTTCGAGCACGGGCCGGATCGACGGGAAGTCGATCGCGTGCTGGGTGAGGTTGGCGGTGCCGGCGAGCGCGACGCGCTCGTCGCGGTTTTCGACGAGCGTCTCGAACAGCACAGTGATGACCGTGTTGACGACCGGCCGGATCTCGGGCCGCGCGGCCTCGGGCAGCTCGGCGATCGCCGCCGGCGCGTCGGAGAGCATCCGGCCGGCGAGCGTGGCGTTGAGCAGGGTGCGCAGGTCGGCACATTCGGCCGCATCGATGTCGGCCGGCAGCTCGACGACGCGCTGCTCGACCCGGCCGGTGTCGGTGATCAGGACGAGCAGCAGGCGGTTGGCCGACAGCTGCACGATCTCGAGGTGGCGTACGGCGGACTTGGACAGGGACGGGTACTGAACGACCGCGACTTGTCTGGTGAGCTGCGCGAGCAACTTAACCGACCGGCGTACGACGTCGTCGAGGTCGGCCGCGCCTTCGAGGAAGCTGTGGATCGCGCGCTGCTCAGCCGGTGTCAGCTTCTTGACCGATGACAACCGGTCGACGAAGAGGCGATAGCCCTTGTCGGTCGGGACGCGGCCGGCGCTCGTGTGCGGCTGCATGATGTAGCCCTCGTCCTCGAGGGTCGCCATGTCGTTGCGCACTGTCGCGGGCGAGACGCCGAGGCGGTGGCCCTCGGCGATCGCCTTGCTGCCGACCGGCTCGCTGGTGCGGACGAAGTCCTCGACGATGGCGCGGAGCACCTCGAGCTTGCGCTCGTCGATCATCTCCGGCCACCTCCTCGCGTCCCGCGCACTGGCACTCACGGCAACTGAGTGCCAAGTCTACCGGCGCGCCGCAAGCATCCGGCCCGGGCTCTTAGGGGCGGAGCATTACGGCGACGGCCATATGGCCGCTGGACGCCGCCAGGTCGGCGGGCGTCGTACCGTCGTCCGTCGCCGCCCGCTTGTCGGCGCCGGCCCCCAGCAATCGCGTCACCATGTCGACGTCGCCGTGCAGGGCGGCGGCGTGCAGGGGTGTCCAACGGCCCTGCTGTACGGCGTTGACGTTCGCCCCCGCGTCGATCAAAGCAATGGCGATCGCGTTGTGGCGGCCGGCGAGGGCACTGTGCAGAGGCGTCACCGACATGTCGTTCTTTGCCTGTACGTCGAGCGTCGCGCCACGGGCGATGAGCTCGCGGGCCACATCGGCATGGCCGAAGAACGCGGCGAGGTGTAGCGCAGTGAAACCGTCGGGGCTGTGGTCGTCGGCGCCCGCGTGCCCCTTGTCCAAAAGTGAGCGCACCCGGTCGGTTCTCCCGGCCGACGCGGCTTCGAACAGATCGAGGTCGGCGGCGCGTGCGAGCAGGTCCTCGGCGATTGCCGGCTGTCCGACGTACCGCGCCCAGACGATCGCCGACACCCCGTCGGCGTTGCGCGCGTGCACCAAGCCCGGGTCGGTCTCGATGAGGTCGGCAACCGCGTGGGCGTCGCCCTTGGCGACCGCGTCGAACAGCGCTTGGGTCATGGGCGCAGCCTCTCCCCCGCGGCTGCGAGAGGCAAGTGCCCTGCGGGGTCAGGCGAGGCGCTGCGCGGTGATCCACTCGTCCGCGTGCAGCTCGTAGCGGGCCTTGCCGTTCTGCTTCGCGCGATACATCGCTACGTCGGCGTCCCGCAGCAGGCCGTCGGCGTCGTCGCCCCGGCCGGAGCCGACCGCGATGCCGACGCTGCCACTGATCTGGGTGGTCCCGTCATCGAGGACGAACGGCTCGCTCAACGTCGACACGATGCGGTTGGCGATCGACGAGATCGTCTCGAGGTCGTCGACGCGTTCGCACACGACGACGAACTCGTCACCGGCAAGGCGGGCGAGCGTGTCCTCGTTGCGCAACACCTTCTGCAGCCGGCGAGAAACCGCGACGAGCAGTTGGTCCCCCGCCCGGTGGCCAAACGTGTCGTTGACCTGCTTGAAGCCGTCGAGGTCGACGAACATCACCGCGACCTTGGTGCTCATCCGGTT
>JBKJZO010000182.1:0-2234 GCA_046715235.1 Mycobacteriales bacterium | reverse complement strand
CGCGCGGTTCGCCGGCTGGGCCGCGGCTGTCGGCGAGGCGCTGCTCGCGGGACCGGTCGAGGTCGCCGTCGTCGGGCCCGCCGACGACGGGCGGACGGCGGAACTCCTTCGGACCGCCCGGATGTCGCCCTCGCCCGGCCTCGTCCTCGCGGTCTCGGCAACGGACCGAACCACGGGCGAGTCTCGCGTGCCGCTGCTCGACGGCCGGGTCATGCGCGGCGGCGCACCGACGGCGTACGTCTGCCGCCGCTTCGTGTGCGGTGCGCCGGTGACAACAGCCGCCGACCTCGCCGCCCAACTCGAGCAATAGCGCGGCGCGCCGCCCAGCCACCCCGCTCCGCGATCATGCGTGACACCGCACCTTCGCAAGAACGCGGCTGAGGTGTCATGCATGATCGCGACGGCCGCTCCCCCCGCGGGGGCGAAACTTTCTTGCCAATTGACCTTTGACCGTAAGACCGCACGCTCAGGGCGCTGGTGATCATGACGTTGATCGGTCACTTGGCTGTGTCAGCCATGCGGCCGAACCGCAATCGGGTGCGAGACGCTCCGCGATTGCGGAGCGTCCGACACCCGACTGCCCAAAGGGTGCGGGGCGAGGCCAACGGCCGGGCAGGAATAGGTTGCCGGCAGCTCCTGCAATGATGTAATGATGTAATCACTGCAAAGGAGTGGGACATGAGAGGGCACTACAGAGACATGAGGGGCCGCGGTAGAGAGAGCGCCGCCCAGGCGAGCGACGAGCAGATCCGAGGCTGGTTCGCGGGCCGGGTGCCCACCGACTGGTACGCCGGACCGCCCGAGTTGACCATCGACCGCGACGAAATTCTCGTGGTCGGAGAGATCGCGGGACCGACGCTGGCCGATGACGCGAGTGACGTCGAGCGCGCGGCTGCGCGATCAGGCCGCATCCGCGGCTTCCGCGAGGACACCCGCCAGGCCAGGATGCGCATCGCCGACGAGGCGCAGCGCGGCTTCGACCGCACCGTCTCGTGGGGCGTTCGCCTCGGCGACGAGACCGAGCTGTTCACGACGCTGCGGGTCCCGGTGATGACGCGCCTGGGTCAGGACGAGCGCGCCGTACTCGACACGCTCGTCGACGCCGGCGTAGCGCGCAGCCGCAGCCACGCGCTCGCCTGGACTGTCCGGCTGGTCGCGCAGCACCAGGGCGACTGGATCCAGGAGCTTCGCGACGCGCTCGTCGCCGTCGACCGCGCACGTGCGGCCGGCCCGGGCGCGTGAGCTAGACGATTTGGCGGCAATGCCCGCTATGCGAAGATTCTCCGATGACTTCCCACGTGCTCGGAAAAGCCTCCGCGATCACTGCCCCCACTCGCCACCAGGAGGTGCTCCGCTGGGTGGCCTCCGTCGCCGCGCTGACGACCCCCGATGACGTCGTCTGGTGCGACGGCTCCGACGCCGAGTGGCAGTCGATGACGTCAGCGCTCGTCGACGCCGGCACCTTCATGCGGCTCGACCCGGGCAAGCGCCCCAACAGCTTCTATGCGCGGTCCGATCCCAGCGACGTGGCGCGGGTCGAGGAGCGCACGTTCATCTGCTCCGAGCGCGAAGAGGACGCCGGCCCCACCAACAACTGGCTCGATCCGGCCGAGATGCGCGGCACCCTCAATGGCTTGTTCGCCGGCTCGATGCGCGGCCGGACGATGTACGTCGTCCCGTTCTGCATGGGCCCGCTCGGCTCGCCGATCTCGCAACTCGGCGTCGAGATCACCGACTCGCCGTACGTCGTCGTGTCGATGCGCATCATGACCAGGATGGGCAAGCAGGCACTCGACCAGCTCGGTGACGACGGGTTCTTCGTGCCTGCCGTGCACTCGGTCGGAGTGCCGCTGGCACCGGGCGCGTCCGACGTACCGTGGCCGTGCAACGACACCAAGTACATCGTCCACTTCCCCGAGACGCGCGAGATCTGGAGCTTCGGCTCCGGGTACGGCGGCAACGCGCTTCTCGGCAAGAAGTGCTACGCGCTGCGCATCGCGTCGGCAATGGCGCGCGACGAAGGCTGGCTCGCCGAGCACATGCTGATCCTGAAGCTGACGCCGCCCGACGGCCGGCCGCGCTACGTCACCGCCGCGTTCCCCAGCGCGTGCGGCAAGACCAACCTCGCGATGCTCGTACCGACGATCCCGGGCTGGACGGTCGAGACCGTCGGCGACGACATCGCATGGATGCGGTACGACGACGAAGGGCGGCTGCGCGCGATCAACCCCGAG
>JBKJZO010000181.1:0-10950 GCA_046715235.1 Mycobacteriales bacterium | reverse complement strand
GGCGTACGTCGCGGCCGACCTGATCGCGCAGGCCGAGCACGACCCGCTCGCCGCCTGCCTGCTCGTCTCGCCCAGTGTCGACCTGCTCGACGCGGTTGACGTCGAACTCGGCAAGCAGGTGCCCGCGACCCGGCACCGCGGCGGCGTCGAGGCGGCGCTCGCCGCCCAGTCGGCGCACGTCATCGTCGACGACGTGGCCGCCGGCCTCGCCGTCGTCGACGCGTGGGCGCCCGAACACCTCGAGGTCATCACGGCGGACGCCCGCGCCGACGCCGCTCGCATCACCAACGCGGGGGCGATCTTCGTCGGCGCTTACTCTCCTGTCTCGTTGGGTGACTACCTCGCGGGCAGTAACCACGTCCTACCCACGGGCGGCACCGCACGGCACACGGGCGGGCTCTCCGTCGGCACCTTCCTGCGCGTCATCCACGTCGTCGACTACACCCGCGACGCACTCGCGACCGTCGGCGAGCACATCCGGGCACTCGGCGGCGCCGAGGACCTGGCAGCGCACGTCGACGCCGTCCAGGTCCGGCTGCGGTGACCGGCTTCGACGGACTGCCGATCCGGGACGACCTGCGCGGGCTGGTGCCCTACGGCGCCCCGCAGCTCGACGTGCCGGTGCGGCTCAACACCAACGAGAATCCGTACCCGCCGCCGCCCGAGGCACTGGCCGCTCTCGAAGTGGCGCTGGCCGCTGAAGGCAGCCGCCTCAACCGCTATCCCGACCGCGAGGCGACGGCATTGCGCGCCGACCTGGCGCGGTACGTCGGTCACGTCACTGAAGGTGTGTGGGCGGCCAACGGCTCCAACGAGATCCTGCAGCAGCTGTGCCAGGCATTCGGTGGCCCTGGCCGGGTCGCGATGGGCTTCGAGCCGTCGTACTCGATGCACCCGCTCATCGCCCAAGGCACCGGCATGCGCTGGGTCCCGGGCGAACGCGCCGCCGACTTCTCCTTGACGGCTGACAACGCCGTCGGCTGGGTCGTGCGCGCGTTGCCCGACATCGTTTTCCTCTGCTCGCCCAACAACCCGACCGCGACCGCCCTCGACCTCGACGTCATCGCGGCCGTGGTCGACGCGGCGCCCGGCATGGTCGTGGTCGACGAGGCGTACGCCGAGTTCTCCCACTTACCGTCGGCCATCACCCTGCTCCCGGGGCGGCCGCGCCTGGTCGTGACCCGGACGATGAGTAAGGCATTCGGTTTCGCCGGCGGCCGGCTCGGATATCTCGCCGCCGACCCAGCGGTCGTCGACGCGTTGCGCCTCGTGCGCCTGCCCTACCACCTGTCGGCGCTGACCCAGCGCGCGGCGCGGGTCGCCTTGGCGTACGCCGCCGCGCTGCTCGAAGCGGTAGCCACGATCCGCGACGAGCGCGACCGGGTAGCAGCCGCACTCAGCGACATGCCCGGCGTCCGCGTGCCCGGCAGCGACGCCAACTTCCTTCTCTTCGGCCGGTTCCGCGACGGGCGCGCCGTCTGGCAGGCGCTGCTCGACCGTGGTGTCCTCGTGCGCGACTTCTCCTCCGGTCGCGGCACCGAGGGCTGGCTAAGGGTCACCATCGGGCGGCCGGAAGAGAACGACGCATTCCTTGTTGCCCTCGCCGACGTACTGCAACAGATGGAGGTACCGGCGTGAGCCGCACCGCGCGGATCGACCGCAAGACCGGCGAGACGTCTGTGTTCGTCGAGCTCGACCTCGACGGCAGCGGCACCGCGTCGAGTGACACCGGCGTTCCGTTTTTCGACCACATGGTCTGCCAGCTCGGCAAGCACGGGGGCTTCGACCTGACCGTGCGGACGACGGGCGACGTCGAGATCGATTCGCATCACACCGTCGAGGACACCTCGATCGCGCTCGGCCAGGCACTGCGCGAGGCCCTCGGTGACAAAGCAGGAATCCGGCGATTCGGGGACGCGCTGGTGCCTCTCGACGAGTCCCTGGTGCAGGCGTCCGTCGACCTGTCGGGCCGCCCGTACCTCGTGCACGAGGAGCCGGAGATCGTCGAGCTGATCGGCAGTTACGACACGACGCTGACCAAGCACATCTTCGAGTCGTTCACGGCCGCGGCGCAGATCTGCCTGCACGTGCGGGTGCTGTCCGGCCGCAACGCGCATCACGTCGTCGAGGCGCAGTTCAAGGCGGTCGCTCGCGCGTTGCGCGACGCCGTCGCGCTCGACGCCCGCACCGCCGGGATCCCCAGCACCAAGGGCGTTTTGTGACCTCGCAGCAGGTGTTCCTCCTCGTTCTCGGTGCCGTGCTGATGCTGGCCTTCCAGCGGCTCATCCCGGCGCGAGTGCCCTACGCCCGCGCGCTCGCACTGCTGCTCGTGCTGCTGGTGATATTCGTTCTGTGGGCAGCTCGTGACCCGCTCGGCGAGTACATCGGGATCCTGCGCGATGAGTAAGCCGAAGGTCGTCGTCTACGACTACGGCTCAGGCAATCTGCGGTCGGCGCAACGGGCTCTCGAGCGGGTGGGCGCCGACGTCGAGGTGACCTCCGATCAGGTCGCCGCGGTGCGCGCTGACGGCCTCGTCGTCCCGGGGGTCGGCTCCTTCGACGGGTGCATGGCCGGCATCGAGGAGGTCGGCGGCCGGGCGGTGATCGGTGACCGGGTCGCCCGCGACCGGCCGGTGCTCGGCCTGTGCGTGGGCATGCAGGTGCTCTTCGACGACAGCCAGGAGGGCCAGGGGCGCTTCAAGGGCTTGGCGGTGCTGCCAGGAACGATTCGCCTGCTGCGCGACGCCGCCGTGCTGCCGCACATGGGCTGGAACACCGTCACTGCACGTCCCGACTCGAGGTTGCTCGCGGGCATCGGCGCCGACGAGCGTTTCTACTTCGTGCACTCGTACGCCGCGTGCGTCGGCGCGCCCGCGGAGTTCGACATCGCCGAGGTGGCGGGCTGGTCCGAGCACGGCAGCCGGTTCGCCGCCGTCATCGAGACCGGGCAGGTCAGCGCGGCGCAGTTTCACCCCGAGAAGTCAGGCGACGTCGGCGCGCATCTGCTGGAGAACTGGTTGGGGACCCTGTCATGAGCAAGTTGGTGCTGTACCCCGCCGTCGATGTCGCGGCCGGTCAGGCCGTCCGTCTCGTCCAGGGTGAGGCGGGCAGCGAGACGTCGTACGGCGACCCGCTCGAGGCCGCGCTCGCCTGGCAGAACTCCGGCGCCGAGTGGATCCACCTTGTCGACCTCGACGCCGCGTTCGGCCGCGGCAGCAACCGCGAACTGCTCGCGTCAGTGGTCGGCAAACTCGACGTCGCGGTCGAGATGTCGGGCGGCATCCGCGACGACGCATCGCTCGACGCCGCACTCGCCACTGGCTGCGCGCGGGTCAACCTGGGTACAGCGGCGCTCGAGTCGCCCGACTGGGTACGCTCCGCGATCGCACGGTACGGCGACCGGGTCGCCGTCGGCCTCGACGTCCGCGGCACCACGCTCGCCGCGCGCGGCTGGACCAAGGAGGGCGGCGAGCTCTTCGACGTTCTTGCCCGGCTCGATACTGACGGCTGCTCGCGGTACGTCGTGACCGACGTCAACCGTGACGGCACGCTGACCGGCCCCAACGTCGAGCTGCTCCGCTCGGTGTGTGCCGCAACCGACCGTCCAGTGGTCGCGAGTGGCGGCGTCTCGTCGCTCGACGACCTGCGGGTCCTCCGCGAGCTCACCGGCATCGGAGTCGAAGGCGCGATCGTCGGGAAAGCCTTGTACGCCAAGGCATTCACCCTTGAAGAGGCGCTTGAGGTCGCGCGGTGAGCGTCGCCATTCGCATCATCCCGTGCCTCGACGTCGACAACGGACGTGTGGTCAAGGGCACCAACTTCGTCGAGCTGCGCGACGCCGGCGACCCGGTCGAGCTGGCCGCGCGCTATGACCGCGAAGGCGCCGACGAGCTGTGCTTCCTCGACATCACCGCGTCGAGCGACAACCGCGAGACGACCTACGACGTCGTACGCCGGACCGCTGAGCAGGTGTTCATCCCGCTGACCGTCGGCGGCGGCGTCCGCGCGGTCGGGGACATCGACACGCTGCTGCGGGCCGGCGCCGACAAGGTCGCCCTGAACACCGCCGCGGTCGCAGATCCCGAACTGGTCGAGCGCGGCTCCCTGCATTTCGGCGCGCAGTGCATCGTCGTTGCGATCGACGCCAAACGTCGTGCGGACGGCGACGGCTGGGAAGTGGTCACGCACGGCGGCCGTCGCCGTACCGGCCTCGACGCCGTCGAGTGGGCAGAGCGCTGCCAGCATCTCGGTGCGGGCGAGATCCTGCTGACGAGCATGGACACCGACGGCGTGAAGACCGGGTTCGACATCGCGATGCTCGAGGCGGTCAGAGCTGTCGTCACCGTGCCGATCATCGCCAGCGGAGGAGCAGGTGCTCCCGAGCATTTCCCGACCGCGGTCGACGCCGGGGCCGACGCCTGCCTCGCGGCGAGTGTCTTCCATTTCCAGGAGTTCACGATCGGCGACGCGAAGCGCGCGCTCGCGGACGGCGGCCACACCGTCCGCTGACAACTCGTTCGGCCGCCCGCTGACTCGGCAGGTACGGTCGAGGTGATGGCCGAGCCCGAATTCGATCCCAACGTCATGCGTCGCGGCATGCGGTTGATCTGGCTTTGCATCAAGGGTGCGCCCAGGCCGTTCGCGATCTCCGTCACGGGCGCGGCGGTCTACGCAGCCATGACGATCGCGTCGGCGGTCGTGTTCGGCCGCGTCACCGACACGGTGATCGTGCCGTCCTTCCGGCAGGGCCGCGTCGGCAACGGCACACTCGCGGCGGCGGCCGGCGCCATCGTGGCCGTCGCGGTGGTCAAGGCCGCGGGCATCATCGCCCGGCGCTACTTCGCCAGCATGATGCTCGTGACGATGCAGGCCGATTTCCGCCGCCGGCTGACCCGCCAGTACCTGCGCCTCCCGCTCGCGTGGCACCAGCAGCACTCGACCGGCGAGCTGCTGTCGACGGCCAACTCCGACATCTCGTCGATGTTCTGGCCGATCAACCCGCTGCCGTTGTCGATCGGTGTTGTCGTGATGCTGGTGGCCACGATCGGGGTGCTGCTGGCCACCGACTGGCGGCTGGCTCTGGTCGCGCTGTTGATCTTCCCGGCCATCGCGATCGTCAACTGGCGATTCAACCTGCGCATCAAGCCGCGGGCGATGCGCGCGCAGCATCTGCGCGGCGAGGTCTCACGAGTCGCCCACGAGAGCTTCGATGCCGCCCTGGTCGTCAAGACGCTCGGCCGGGAGGGTGCGGAGACCCAGCGCTTCCGCGAGCGGTCCGACGTACTGCGCAACGAGCTGATCGCGGTCGGGCGGATCCGGGCCGTGTTCGATCCGATCATCGAGACTCTGCCAACCGCGGGCGTGCTGATCGTGTTGCTCATCGGTTCGCAGCGCGTCGCCTCGGCCGATCTGCCGCCGGGTGACCTCGTCAAGGCCGCGTACCTCTTCACGCTGCTCGCACTTCCCGTTCGAGCGCTCGGCTGGGTTCTCGGCGACCTGCCCAGGGCAGTCGTCGGCTGGGACCGCGTCGACCGGGTCCTGCAGGCGACCGGCGAACTGGCCCACGGCACCAACGACCTGCCTGTCACCGAAGCGCCGGCACAGCTCGAGGTACGCGCGGTCGATTTCGCCTACGCCGACGCGCCGACCCTGCAGGGCATCGACATCAGTATCCGGGCCGGTACGACGGTCGCGATCGTCGGGCCGACAGGTGCCGGCAAGTCGACACTGGCGTCGCTGCTGCTGCGCCTGGTCGAACCCGACTCGGGTGTCATCGAGCTCGACGGGCACGACCTGCGCGAGCTGTCCTTCGGCGCTCTGGCCCGGCATGCGGCGTTCGTGCCGCAGCAGGCGTTCGTCTTCGACGACACCGTTCGCGGCAACATCACGCTCGGTCTGCCGGTCCCCGACGCCGACCTGCACGCGGCGGCGCGGCTCGCGCAGGCCGACAGGTTCATCGAGGCGCTCCCCGACGGTTACGACACCTTCGTCGGGGAGCGCGGTACCTCGCTGTCGGGGGGTCAGCGGCAGCGGGTCGCACTGGCTCGGGCGCTGGTACGCCGACCGCGCTTGCTGGTGCTTGACGACGCGACCTCCAGTGTCGACCCGCAGGTCGAGGCGGCGATCCTCGGTGGCCTGGCAGCCGCGGAACATCCGATGACGCTGGTCGTGGTCGCCTACCGCAGCGCCACCATCGCCCTGGCCGACGAGATCGTCTACGTCGAGAACGGCCGCGTGCTCGACCGGGGCACGCACGAGGAGTTGCTGGCCCGCGAACCTGCCTACGCGCGCCTGATCACGGCGTACGACAAGCCCAAGCCGGCCGGTGACGATGCCGGAGACGACCTATACGACGGCGAAACCGAGTCGGTCGCATGACCGCTCAGGCAGTTGACGTGGCGGGCCGGCCCAGCGGCCGGGAGCTGTGGCGAACCTTCCTGCGCGGCCTCCGGCTGACTCCGGAGTTCCGCAGCGGGTTCCTGCTCACGCTGTGCTTCGCGCTGATCGCTACCGCGGGGCGCGTTGTCGTGCCCATCACCGTGCAGCAGACGATCGACCACGGGCTGCGCGACGGCGGCGTCGACGTCGCCATGGTCCGGCGCGCCGTTGCTCTCGCCGCGGTTGCGCTAGTGGTCACCGGTTTCGCCGGCTACCTGACCAACGCGCGGCTCGCCAGGTCGAGCGAGACCGCCTTGTCCGCCTTACGGGCCAAGGCTTTCCGGCACATCCACGATCTGTCGGTGCTGCATCAGGCGACGGAGCGACGGGGCACGCTGGTGTCGAGAGTGACGGCCGACGTCGACGCGGTCAGCGAGTTCATGAACCACGGCGGTGTGCACCTGATCGTCAGCGTTGCCCAGCTCGCGCTGGCAACTGTGCTGATGCTCTTCTACAGCTGGCAGCTCACGGTGCTTGTCATCGTCACTTTCCTTCCCCTCGTGTGGCTGTTGCGCCGAATCCAGTCGGTGCTGGCCCAGCGGTACGGCGTCGTGCGCCAGCGGGTGGGCGAGATGCTCGGCGCCATCGCGGAGAGCGTCGTCGCTGCGCCGGTCATCCGCGCGTACGGCGTGGAGCGGCGTACCGCGACCCGTGTCGATTCGGCCATCGACGGCCATGCGGCCGCGGAGCTGTCGGCGACGCGGGTGTCGTCGGTGATGTTCTCGCTCGGCGAGGTGTTCGCGGCGGTCGCCGTCGCCGGCGTCGTCATCGCCGGGGTGCTCCTCGGTGCCGATAGCGGGCTGAGCGAAGGGGAGCTGATCGCCTTCCTATTCCTCGTCTCGCTGTTCGTGCAGCCCGTCCAGCTGTCGACGGAGATCCTCAACGAAGCCCAGAGCGCCGTCGCCGGGTGGCGTCGCGTGCTCGACATCCTCGACGTCGTCCCCGACGTTGCCGACCCCGCGAGCGACGGTCAGGTCACGGCGTTGCCCGCAGGACCGCTCGGCGCGCGTTTCGACGGCGTCTGCTTCCGCTACCCCACGGGCCCGCAGGTGCTGCACGACGTGAGTGTCGACATCGGGCCACGGCGAAAGGTCGCCGTCGTCGGCGAGACCGGGTCTGGCAAGACCACGTTCGCCAAGCTGCTGACGCGGTTGATGGACCCGACCGTGGGCGTCGTCACCCTCGGCGGAGTGCCGCTGCGCAACGTCGCCTTCCGCGACCTGCGCAGCCGTGTCGTGATGGTGCCGCAGGACGGCATGTTGTTCGATTCGTCCATCGCCGACAACGTTCGGCACGGTCGCGGCGATCTCAGCGACGAGCAGGTGGCGACGGCGTTCACCGACGTGGGTCTAGCCGACTGGCTCGAGACCTTGCCGGCCGGCGTCGGGACGCGGGTCGGCGAACGCGGCGACGCGCTCTCGGTCGGCGAGCGCCAGCTGGTCGCCCTCGTGCGTGCCTATGTCGCCGATCCGGACGTACTCGTGCTCGACGAGGCCACCTCCGCTGTCGACCCGGCGACCGAGGTCAGGCTGCAACGCGCCCTCGAGCGACTCGCCGAGGGCCGCACCGAGGTCACCATCGCCCACCGCATGTCGACCGCAGAGGTCGCCGACGAGGTGCTCGTCTTCGACCGCGGCCGGATCGTCCAGCGCGGCACGCACTCCGAGCTCGCCGGCGTACCAGGTGTGTACGCCGATCTCTACGCCAGCTGGATGGCGCGCGCGCGTTGATCAGGAGACGCACGTATGGTCGAGCGTGTCTCGTAGAGTGTCGCGACGGCAATCGCCCCCCGCGGTGAGGTGGATTTCGTGACGACGGATGAACACGCGAGCGACGTTCCCGGCGCCGGGGCCGACGGCCGCAACCAGGTGCTCGATCTGGTGCTGGCCAGTCTGTCCGCGGCCGTCGTCGCCGCTGACGGCGCCGACCGCATCCTCTTCTGGAACCGGCAGGCCGAAGAGCTCTTCGGACGGCCGTACGCCGACGTCGCCGGTCACGAGTTCGGTGCAGTCGTCGTGCATCGCGACGCGCGCGAGCAGTTCGCCGGCGAACTGGCCACTGTCCTGAGCGGGCAGCGCGTGCACAGCGACATCGCGATCGTCCGGCCCGACGGTGAGCGCATCGCGGTCGTACTCGACCGCACTGCCGTCGTCGACCACGCTGGCATCGTCGTCGGCTGGGCGGCCTGGGCCGTCGACGCCGCCGACCATCGCAAGCGGCGCCGTGAGATCGAGGGCCACGCAACGCAGGACCCCGTGACGGGCCTGCTCAACCGCTCAGCGCTGGAGGAGCAATTGCGGTTGGCCCTCGACCGGGCGAGCGCGCAGACCGATGTCGCAATGGCCGCCATGCTCATCCATCTCGACGGGTACGCCGGCCAGCGGGAGAGCGCGGGCGATTCGGCCGCCGACCGCCTGCTGTCCGACGCGGCGCACCGGATCCGCGGTTCCCTGCGCGCCGGCGACCTGCTCGGCCGGCTCGACGACGACTTCCTGCTGGTGATGCCGGAGCTGCGAGCCGGCTCGGGCTATGGCCTCGAGGAATGGTCGCGAGCCAGTGGCGTTGTCGTCGCCAAGAAGGTCGAGCGGGCGATGGAGTCGGCGTTCACGGTCGGAAATGCGGAGGTTCATCTCGTGCCGCGGGTCGGGCTCGGCGTCTTCCCGTTCGACGCCCGCGACGTGCCCGGGCTGCTCGCCGCCGCCGATGCCGTGGCCCGGATGCCTGGCGAAAACTAGCTTGGCCGACACGGCACAATGGCGCGCATGGCCAACGACCCACGAACCCCCTCCGAGCTCGACCACGAGATCGCCGCGCGCCTCAAGCGCGACCCCAACGGACTGGTCCCCGCGATCGCGCAGCAGTTCGACTCGGGTGAGGTGCTGATGCTCGGCTGGATGGATGACGAAGCTCTGCACCGCACGCTGACGACCGGGCGCTGCACCTACTGGAGTCGCTCCCGCCAGGAGTACTGGGTCAAGGGCGAGACATCCGGCCATCAACAGTGGGTCAAGTCGGTCGCCCTCGACTGCGACGGCGACGCCGTGCTCGTGCGCGTTGACCAACTCGGCGGCGCGTGTCACACCGGCGACCGCACCTGCTGGGACGCCGACGTGCTCCCCACGGTCGTGGGCGCACCGTGACAGCCGCAGCCAGCCCCGATCTCGAGGGGTTTCGCGAGCTGGCGAAGGATCGCCGAGTGATCCCCGTCGTACGACGGCTGCTCGCCGATGCGGAGACGCCCATCGGCGTCTACCGCAAGCTCGCCGGCGACCGTGCGGGCACTTTCCTGCTCGAGTCGGCTGAGCACGGCGGCGTCTGGTCGCGGTACTCGTTCGTCGGCGCGAGATCGGCCGCCGTCCTCACCGAGGCCGGCGGCTTGGCGGTGTGGCTGGGCAACCCGCCCGTCGGCGTACCGTCCGGTGGCGACCCGCTGGAGGCACTGCGCGAGACCGTCACCCGCCTGCACACCGAGCCCCTCCCCGGCCTACCGCCGCTGACCGGCGGGCTGGTCGGCTTCCTGTCCTACGACATCGTCCGGCGGCTCGAGCGGCTGCCCGAGCTGACCGTCGACGATCTGCACCTGCCCGAGCTGGCGATGATGCTCGCGACCGACCTGGCCGTGCTCGACCACGCCGACGGCTCGGTCTGGCTGATCGCCAACGCCGTCAACTGGGACGACAGCGACGAGCGAGTCGACGAGGCGTACGCCGACGCGGTCGACCGGCTCGACCGGATGGCCACCGAGCTGGCCCAGCCGTCGCCTTCTACGGTCGCGGCGTTCGACCCGACGGCGGTGCCCGAATACGTCTCGCGTTGCGGCAGCGAGACGTTCATGTCGTGGGTCGAGTCCTGCAAAGAAGAGATCCGGGCAGGGGAGGCGTTCCAGGTCGTCGTGTCGCAGCGCTTCGAGATGCCGACCTCCGCCGACCCGCTCGACATCTACCGCGTGCTGCGGGCCAACAACCCGTCGCCATACATGTATCTCCTCCACTTCGACGACTTCGACATCGTCGGCTCGAGCCCGGAGGCGCTGGTCAAGGTGACTGACGGCCGCGCGATGACGCATCCGATCGCCGGCAGCCGTCCGCGCGGCGCGACACCGGCGCAGGACGCGGCCCTCGCCGCCGAGCTTCTCGCCGATCCCAAGGAGCGCAGCGAACACGTCATGCTCGTCGACCTTGGGCGCAACGACCTAGGCCGGGTCTGCGTACCCGGCAGCGTCGACGTCATCGACTTCATGTCGATCGAGCGCTACTCGCACATCATGCACATCGTCTCCACCGTGGTCGGCGACGTCGCCGCTGACCGCAGCGCCTTCGACGTACTGACTGCCTGCTTCCCGGCCGGCACGCTGTCCGGCGCACCCAAGCCCCGGGCGATGGAGATCATCGAGGAGCTCGAGCCCACCCGCCGTGGCATCTACGGCGGCGTCGTCGGCTATCACGACTTCGCCCGCGCCAACGACACCGCCCAGATCATCCGCACCGCGGTGCAACGCGACGGCATGGCCTA